>CANQBS010000043.1 GCA_947589075.1 uncultured Acetatifactor sp. | reverse complement strand
CTGCAAATTTACTGCAACAGCTTTCGTTTTCCAATGAGTTAACGCCATTTTTTAATGTCTGATACCAAAGACAGGTCTTATAAAATGTAACACCTCTCCGCCTGTTTCGTCAATCCTTATCGGAATATTAATATTGTCTTCCCCAGACGGATCTCGTCTTCCGCCGCCAGTTTACGCTTTTCATATGGCTGGAGTCTCAGGCCATTTTTAAAAGTTCCGTTTGTAGAATTCAAATCCTCCACATAAAACTCTTCCTTTTCTTTTGTGATCCTGGCATGAATCCTGCTTACAGAATTATCTGACAGAATACAGTCTGCCTCCCCCTGCATTTTCCCAATGATCACCGAATCTTTCTTCAAAGCGTATACAGGCATCCCCTCTCTTGTGAACAGATAATACACCTTATTTTCTTCCTGTTCCTCCATATAGACGGTCTTTCCCATTTCCTCCTCATAATCATCTTTTGTCTCCTGCCGGAATGCGGTATAAGGGGTCATTTCCGCCACTGCGCAGGCTGCGGTCATCTCTTCCGTCTGTTTTTGCAGGTGTGCCCGTTCTTCTTGCTGCTTTTTCCTCCTGTTTTCCAGAAAATAAAGCAATCCTTTTTTAGGTTTATTATATTCTTCTCCCACATCAGCCATATCTGTTCCGACCGCAGCTGTTCCCATCATATTCGTACTGGCAAAAACAGCGGCGGCTGTACCCGTATCAGCTGTGTCTAATAGATTCACCGTCTGTGTCCCGCCTGCTCTTCTATTGAAACCTTCTTCTTCCGTCTTTAGCGCCTTCTCTGCCGGCCCTGCATCCAGCTGTCTGGCATCTTCAAATATCTGTTCCTTTAAATATACCTCCCCATGCGCTTTATACTGCTCATAAAAAGTATAAATACATTCCACCAAAACATCATCCTCATAATCCACATGCTCAACCAGAAAATCCAATAATTCCTGGAAACCGCTTTCCCCGTTATAATATGGAATGTACAGGAAAAAGAAATCTTTTTTCTCCAGATCCTGAAATATCTGCTCCGGATACCAAAGCAGATTGCTCTCGTCCAGAAGAAAACGTTCCAGTTCTATCCGAATCTGCTTCATCGTCCATAGAAAATCTTTTACCCATTCCCTTTTAATGGATTTCCCGGCATAAAACTGGGAAAGACTCTGGGTAGATGATATATCATAATATAAATATGCTTCGTTATTAATATAACGCAGACTGCAGGGAAGAAGCCTTTTAATCCCTCCTCTCCCAACAATGCAATATTGATACCGATTCTCTTCCGGCTTTTCCTCCAGCAGAATTCTTTCATAATTACAATTTAAATTTTTTACATATTCTGTATGAAGCATTTCAGATCTCCTCCTTCTTCTCCATAAGCCGACGACATAATCTGAGTATCATTGTGGGAGAAATCTTTCTGTTCGTGTAAACAAAGCGAAGCTCCTCCGCCTCCTTGCCCTTCCCGTTAAGAAATTTTTTCAAAAAAAATGTCACCCTTCCTACCCCTTCGGCAGAAAGCTTTTCACCAGTTATTTTTATTCCTCTGTCTTCATAACGAAAGATAAGGAACCGATCCTTTGACATTTCCCCTGACTCCGCCACATCCCTGTCGATTTTCCCCTTCTCTTCATATGCAATGATGCCTCTCATGGATAACGCTGCAATATCCAGATCCGCCAGACTTCTGTCATGTATCAGCAGCATACTCCAGATCAAAAATACATATACGCACAAAGTCACTGGCAGCACCAGGGCTGCTTCCACGGTAAAATAAGCTTTCAAATGTAGACGCCCATCCTTTCTGTCACAAAAACAATTCCATAGGAAGCTGTTATAAATGGAAGATACGGAAAACTATCATTTCTATGTGCCTTGCGTACCAAAAGGATCCATATTGAATATGCCGAAGCCAGCAAAAGACTTCCCGCAAAAATGATCACTCCATTTTTTGTCCCTTCTATCATCCCGGTCAATACCAGAATACAGCCATCCCCTTCTCCAATTTTCCCGCTTAAAAAAGCGATCAATAATAATAAGATCCCCGGCATGATACTAAATCCAAGATCTCGGAATGATTCCTCCCAATCTCCGGCAGTTCCCCACAAGCGGACTGTAAATCGTATAAGTGCCAGCGCCAGGCCAAATATCAAAAATTTCCCCGGGAATTCCTTATTCTTCACATCATAAACGCTGAGTATGATCAGATAAATAATAAAACATACCTTTATCGGCATCTTTCAGGTCCTTTCACGCATCATTTTTGCAGCATCTGCTGCAGGGTTCATAACGCTTCTGTGCCTCTGTCCGCAATATCGTATTAATCGTCCTTTTTAATGCAGGACAATCCGTCGTATAATGGTAACGCCTTCCTTCAGCCGTCAAATAAACCTTATCCATAGTCAGCCAGACATTTCCTTCATGGCATCTTCTTTCACACAATTCGCAGGATGTGTAATATTCTCCAAGTCCATTTTGCTTTGTCTGCGCTTCTGAAAAAGGTACCGTCACAATGACTCTTTTCAGATAACTGCATTTTATCGTCTCGTGATAAACTTCACCGTATTTCGTTACATAGACGTAATCCTGCGTTTCTTCTTCCTGATTCCCCGCGTCTATTTCGTATCCGGTCCAGGCATGGCAATAGTAACGATTACCCATTCGAAAATGCCGGAAGCCCGCGATATCTATCCACGGCGTTACCTCATAAGTCACCAGAATATCAAGGATGTCATTATTCTGCATATACCGGGACTCTGCGAAATTCAGTCCGGCAGCGCCATAGGCCAGGGGTGCCTCCTCCAGATAAGTCGTTCCCAAATATCGAACCACCTGGCCCTTTACTACTGTCTGGGAAAACAGCACGCCTCCCAGCTTTGTAACGATCTGACTTCTCTGCTCTTCTTCCAGAGCCAGATCATAAGCATATCCATATACTGACATCCGCCTCCCGGTCTCCCATATCGCCATCTGGATCTTTCCATGCAGTCTCAGCATTTCCAGCCCGGAAAACAGATTCAGAAAAAAGAACAGCAATAATGGCAGGATCAGCGCCGCTTCTATAGTCATACTTCCATTCAGGCCTGAGGGGAACAGGGATGCCCTTTTTACCTTCCACAGCTTATTTTTCATATTCGATTTTATTGTTTTGATTTTTCCAGGCAACAGGAAAAGATCCCGGGCAAGACTTTTCCTTCCTGGCGGCTGCATCGGAGAAGGTCGCTTTGTTTTTATTTGTTGATTTTGTTTTATTTTTGTATTCAGTTGCTCTTTTTTTTCATAAATTCTGTGGATCATATGTAAAAAGGACATCCTTGTTCCCCTCATCTTTCCTTTCAGGAACATAACCTGTTATCAGATTCAATAAGCAGCTCTTCGTTTTACCTCAACGGAATTTCCATATATGCCGGCTATCGCAACCTGTACCTCCAGCCGGTCAATACAGGCATCCATTCTAAAACTCTGATTTCCTTCCGTTTGCCGGATATCCATTTCCATAATATCCATCATACGAAAAGTGCTTGTATCCAAGGGGGATAAAAGCAGCAGAAGCCTTAAATATTCTTCATAAGCCAATCCAGCTGTATTATCTTCATTCCCGGAATCGGAACCACCTTCCAGCACACCCTCCAGCACACAGGAAATATCATAATGCCAGGACTCTTCCGTTTTAAACAGAGGAATCCTTCCGCCTGCCAGCAGACATTTCACATCGTACAGGCTTTCCGCGTATGCCCATCCCAATAATATGGCAGCCTTTAAAAGAGGCGCGATTTCCGGCAGCAGCATGGCGCTCGCAGCCAGCAGTGCAGCTTCATCCGCCTGAAGGTTTTTGACCGGATCTGAAAGAAGATACAACAAGTTGGATGCTTCCCGCAGGGCACTGAGTTTATATACAACGCTTTTCAGATTATCAATATCGCTGCCTTTTCCGGAAATCACATATTCGATCTGGTACCGCAGCAGACCTTTGCTCAAGGGCTTTCTAAAGTTCCCGCAATAGCGCATGATATATTCATGGAACATGATTCTATCCATCAGAGTATCCTGTGAAAAAGACCCTTCTTCAGACTTCCAGTTACCCCTGTTGATCTTTCCCTGCTTTCTCCTGCTCGAGATCAAGCCGCTGATATCCACTCCTGCCGCAGATAAATCCGATGGCTCTTCCAGCACAAGATGCAGGATCCCTTTTTCCGTCTGAATCTCCAGGGGCTTTGTGGGGTTCTCTACTTCAACAGTTACCCAGTCTTCATCTACCATCCGGCTGCAGCCATCGTATGAGGCAATTTCTTCATCTACAGACTGCTTCTCCTGCGCCAAATCGCCGTCCCCCAGGCCCTTCTCCTCTATACTGCCAAACCAGCTCATGATTTCCTGTATATAAGTAAGCCCTATATCATCCTTAACAGCTTCTACTGCCCTTTCCCGGAAAATGCCTCCTTCAAAATCCGATGAGACAGCGGTCTTTAGCAAATAAACATCTCCGGCTCTCAAGCCCAGGAAATCACGATATAACAGACTTCCCGCTCCATCTGTTCCTGCGGAACAGTTTTTCGAGATATAATCCGTCAAATGATTTTCCACTTCCCCGACAGACGCTCCGGCAGTTCCATAGGAGGTATCCAGAAAAAATACATTATACTGCTTAAACAGCTCTCTGTGGTATTCGGCCAGAATACTGTTCAAACCTGTATCCGTAATGATCTCCGCCTCTAAAGAGACCGTACTTTGACGAACGCTTCCCAGGACTGCCAGAAAGAGCGACAGCAGCACCGTCAGGGAAAGGGTCACAAAAACCGTCAGATAACCCTTCATTCTTTTCATGATCCATCACACCTTGCTGCTTTGGGATGTGATCTTCGAAAAAATAGACTGTACCAGCTGATTGATCTGGGTTTTAAAAATAAGCACCAACCCGATCAAAACTACAATGATCAAAATGATCTCGACCGTGCCCATTCCGTCTTCTTCCCTCCAAAAGTCCTTCCAATTCTTCAGCATAATCTTACCTCCTTCAACATTTATTTTTTTAAAATGAGCCAAACGCAGGAATTAAAATCATGACCATAACAATTCCCAGCATCATCACCATAGGAACCAACAGTTTTGTCGACACCATCTCTCCCCTCTGCCGAAAATAATTCATCTGCTCCCGCCTGGTCCTGTCCGCCTCTTCCTGTAAACGGCCCAGAAGCGCTTTATTGCCTTTCTTCAGATTTTGGGATAATATCACTCCCAACCTTACAAACTCCTGGATACCGCTCCTTTTTCCCAGATATTCATAAGCAGCCGCCTCCGGAATACCGGTCTGCATTTCCCGGCAGGTAAATACCAGCTCTTCATACGCAGGATCCTCCTTTCCTCCCCTTTTCAGGTTTTGCTTATATCCTTCTGCAATCCTAAGCAGGGCTCCCTTCACATTCATTCCGGCTCCCAGGTACAGCACCAGTTTACTGACAATAACAGGATAGGTTTCTTTCATTCGCCGCTGCTTTTCCGCCAGTTTTGTCTCCAGATCCCTGTCTCCCAGAAAAAACACCGCTGCGCCGGCAGCTGCGGCCAGTCCCCACAAAAGAAGACTATTATCTTCCTGTCTTTCGGCCCAGCTCACGGATCTGCCTTCCCACTCCGGAGGAAGGTCCCAATCCTTTTCTCCTCTTGACTGTTCCTCGGAATCCCTGATATAACTTTCAAATTCCTGACGCAGCTTTTCATCTTCCGTTTCAGGCGGGGAAATTACCGTCACTTCTAATTCATGCTTCCATTCCCAGTTCCCCCAATATATGTTTGCGGATAAAAGTACTGTTTCCTCCTCTCCTTCCTTCAATGTTCCGACCCATCCATAGTCATCCAGAATATCCGGCCTTGCACTGCTCCATTCTGCCCTAAACGGATACCCTTCCAGCTTCTCAGAAAGATTCAGATCCTTCCATACCTGCCCCAAAGAACCGTTATCACCTGGAATGATCCGGCACATATCCGCCCAGAACAACTGCTCCAATTCATCCGCTTCTGCGCGCTCCGGCATCTGGCCGCTTACTTCCATCTCCAAAAGCATATTTCCGGCACCTTCCATATCCGCTTCCAAAAAAATCTGCTGCGGATCCTGTCTGTAAGATCCCCTGTGTACCACATTTCCATCTAAAACCGACGCCTGATCGGTTTGAAATTTCAAAAGACCGCCCAAAATCGTTCCAAACAGCAGGATCATAAGCAGCATCTCTGATTTTTTGGTAAAATATGCTTTTGCTAAAACTTCGCCGTTTTTATAAGGATTTAGTTTTTCCAGCTGTTTCTGAACCTTTTTCCTTCCCAGAGAAAGCTTTGGAGACCGCAGCAGACAGCTTTGTAAAAAATACCCCATTTGCAGAAAGGGAAGCCTTATTCCCGCTGGTTTCTCTGCCAGAATATTCTCCAGAATATCCTCCGGAATTTTTTTACGGCGGCTTAAAACATACAAAATTAAATATCCCGCAAGCACTGCTCCAACAACATAATACATCTCATCCGCACCCCCTACTCCCAGGATCCTACCGCACGGCCGATCACCCGTTCCGAGAAATAACATGCGGCCAGATAAGTAAACAGACAGGCGCTCATAATGCAGATACCCTGAAAATTATGAAAAAGAACGTCGAAATATCCGGGATTTCCTGATTCCAGGTAAATTGCTATCCCAAAAGGCATCATGTTCATGATCCTCTGCTCCATGCGCCTGGAAGTAGTCTGAGTATAAATCTCCTCCTCCGCCTCCATCCTTTTCTGCACCACTTCCGCGCTGGTCCGGATCATATCCGGGACACTGCCTCCGCTCCGTTTCGCGATTGCCAGCACTTCTGCGAATTCCCGGATGACGGACAAACCGCTTCGATTTCCCCAGTCCATAAAAAGTTCCTCTATGGCGATATTGATTACAAGACCTTTCCTGATCCTCTCCAGTTCCCGGCTGACCAAAGAATCCTCCCCATACATATGGCGCATATCCTGAATACTGGCTACAAATGCATTTTCCACTGAATATCCCGCACGTATGGAAGTATCCGCACTACAGATACAATCGCAAAACTGCAGCAGCTCTTTCCGTCGATCCTCTTCCTTCTTTTTTCTTCTGTCCTTCCGCCACAGGGCAGCGCCCACAAGGCTCATAGGCAGGACCGCCCATACGCTTCGATAAAAAAACCATGCGAACAAAATTGTTATCCCCGCGCATTTTATGCTCTCCAAAACCAGCTCCCGCCCGGTCCATTTATATCTGCTACAATCTTCCGTCTGTATCCATTTGCCAGTCCTTATCCCCCGTTTTGTTTCTCCAGCACCGCCTTCAGGAGGCCTTCCCTTTTGCAGCTTAACTTTTCCCATTCTATCATCCCTCCGGTCTTTTTTCCCAGATTCTCCTTTGTCACGGCAAAATCCCTGCTCTCCGCAGCTTTTCCCTATGGTAAAGCTCCCCCTTGCGCTTCAGACTCCCAAGGACAGCTCCGTCCGCCCTTTGACCGGACTCTTCAAAAACGAACAGCGGATTCAGACTGATATTCCCATTTTCCAGGCCGCATAACTCCGCGATTTCCACCACCTTTCTGGTTTTATCCCTCTGCCTTCCCAAATGAACGATCACATCGATTCCCGAAGCGATCTGCTGCCTGATGGCCCCTAACGGGATCTCCTTCCCCATCAGGATCATGTTCTCCAAACGGAAGAGCATGTCCGCCGCGCTGTTCGCGTGTCCGGTGCTCATACTTCCTTCATGCCCTGTATTCATAGCCTGAATCATATCCATCGCTTCCGGCCCCCGCACCTCTCCTACCACGATCCTGTCCGGACGCATGCGCAAAGAGGCCCGGATCAGATCGCTCATGCTGATTTCCTGACAGTTCTCCGCATTTTTATTACGGGTCTCCAGACGTACCAGATTGTTCAGACCCTGGAGCTGCAGCTCTGCGTTATCCTCTATGGTGATTACCCGCTCGTCCCCGGGAATAAATCCTGACAACACATTTAACAGTGTAGTTTTTCCGCTGCCGGTGCCTCCGCTGATGAAAATATTATATTTTGCTTTTACCAGCTTCTCCAAAAATTCTGCGGCTTCCGTGCTGACAGAATTTTTTCGCAGCAAATCCTCCATGGTAATGGGTCTTTGAGGGAAACGTCTTATCGTTACGATAGGCCCATTCAAGGCGACCGGATTCATTACGACATTGACTCTGGCTCCATTTTCCAGCCTGGCATCCACGATCGGAGACGCCTCGTTTACCACCCTGTTGCACCTCGCCACGATCTGCTGTATCACATCCTGCAGTTTTTCTACGGATTCAAAACAGGTGTCCAGCTTCTGGAGACACCCCTCCCGTTCCACGAACATGCAGTCCTTGCCGTTGATCATGATCTCTGTGATGGTGGGATCTTCCACGAACATCTGCAAAATATCCAGCCTCCTGAGGGAATCAAAAAGTTCTTTTTTTAACCGCTGCCTTTGACGGATCGTACACCTTTGCAGACCAGGCTCGGAAAACATGACCTCTTCTATTATGTCCTGTATCTCCTCATCCGTCATTTCCCTGCCATAATCCACCCGGGACAATACCTTTTCCCGCAGCTCCTTTTTCCATTGCGTCAGATCCTTCATTCAGCATTTCCTCCATAGCCTGCCGAACATAATCAGCCAGCTCTCCTCTCGTCATTTGTTCCACATTTTCCGGCAGCTTCCTGAATCTCGGCAGCTTGCAGATACAGGTCTTTTGAAGGACATCTTCGTATTCATACAATGCCAGAACCTGTTCATACTGCGCGATCTTTCCCCGGGCGGCCCTGTCATCCTTTGTCAGGGTAAATACTCTGGTGCACAACCGCAGCAGTCCAAGAAGCCCCTGGATATTCTCGCTCAGATCCAGGATCACATAATCATATTCCTGGGATTCTCCAATCCTGCGCAGCATTTCCATCCATTCCTCGGCAGTCACCTCCAGAAGCTGCATGCCTGCCCTGACCGGCGGGATGTAATCCATTTTTCCCTTCTTCTGCAGGATCGTCTGCATCCGCAGCAGAAATCGGTCCTTATCCGTATTCAGGAAAAAGATCAGATCCGCCAGATCCCTCATCTGCGCATCCGGCAAAAGCTCCCTGTTCCCTGCAAAATGTTCAAAATTCAGATATAATACTCTGTTTTTCTCTGCCAGCATCTGCCCGAAGGTAAGGGCAAAAGAAGTCTGCAGGCACCTTTTCACAGGGGAAAACATGCCGATCAGCCTGGTATTCGATCCCGCCGCAAGCTTTGGAAGCATTGTCTGCGTCACATCCATAAATTCACTGACGATCTCACGGTATACATCCTCCGCCTTCTGATATTTATTAATATTGCGGATCTGATTCCACCGCATGACTCCGCTTTCATTCAGCAATACCGTTTTCCCTACAGGCAGCTTCCGCACTTCCTCCGTATAGGCGTTTTCCGCTACCGCCAACAGCTTTATGGTCTCTGTCTGCGCAAAGTCCTTCAACGCCTCAATCTCCGTATAAGTATGGATATCCCAGGAGACCTCCCTGCGGGACTTTAAATATTCTGACATAAGGCGGGCATATTCTTCTTCCGTATCACATAAAACCAATATATTGTCCTTCAATAAATACCTCCCATATGCATTATTACGCTCAAAAGGACCGGTCCCGCCAGGCGGACTCCTTTTGCGCCCTTCCTGCCAGCCTCCCTGTCGCCTCCAGGGCCATTTTCCCCGCAAGCCTCCCTGTTGCCTCCGGAGCCAGCTTTCCCGCGGTTCTCCCTGCCGCCTCCAGGGCCAGCTTCCCCGCGGCCATACTCATAGAGCTCCCACTTCCCCTGACACCGGACATCCTGCATATAAGCGCACAAATAACGGAGCCTTTCCCCCGCGCTTTTCTCCCGGAGGATGAAAACAATGGAAATCAACGCTGCGATCAGCAAAGAAACAAATAAGAAACAAACTCTCGTTTGTCCTGACAGGTACCCGGCAACTGAGGCAAACAGCTTTACATCCCCAGCGCCGATTGTACCAATTTTGAATAGCGGATAAAAGCACATCAACACGATAAAACTACTTTCCAGAAAACCAACCGCTCCCACAATGCCGCCGGCGTCCCAATACCGGTATCCCAATCCGAACAGCGATATCATAACGATAAGCCAGTTCGGGATCCGGGTCTCCAAATAATCATACAGACACGCGACAGCCAATAAAAGGCATAATACCACCATATCCATCTCTCCTTCTGAAAGCGCCTGTCTTGGCACCTTTCCAATACACGTCTGGAAATTCCGGGCAGAACCATCGCCCAATCAGAATTATCCTGAAACAACAGAAAACCTTGAATATTCAATGAGACAAAAATCGCTTCAACTTGTGTTGTAAATGCATTATATATGCTCTTTTCCAGTTTGTCCAGAGGATTTTTCCAAAAAAATCATTTTCGCCGTTTTTCACAAAAGATTATAAAATCCAAGCCCATAAAGTGCCGCGAGCCCCGGAAAACCAAGGATTCCGGATGTCAAAAACGTAATAACGTTAATCCCCACACAGGTTTCTATCCCCCGCCCTGCGAGAAACTCATTCACAAAAAATATCATGACCATTCCCAGCACCGCCCGCAGCAGCATATTCAGCAGCCACTCCGTCTTTCTGCGCAGAGCCCCGACTGCCAGCACCGCCAGGCAGACCGATACAAGGATCAGAACCTTTACCTGATTTCCCATTTGATTCTCCATTCCGGAAACATTGCTTCCGAAAGACATCCTCCTTTCTCTGCCTTTGATATAATAGATAATTTTGAAACCGCATCCTTTCGGGACAGCCGTTTCACAATCACTTCTTCTGATATAAGATATGCGGGCAGGGCTTCAGATATGCGAACGGCGTTTCGTCCAGATCCGGGCCTTATATCATCTGCCTCTTTTCTTTCCAACTTTTTACAGGAATGGAATATTTCTGCATTTTCAGGGTTATAATAGAATAAACAGACTCTGAGTTTCCCAAAAACCTACGTGTTTCCCGGAAACATGCATGTTCCAAAAATATAGAAAGGCGAGCCCATGAAAATCATTTTCAGCCAGAAATTTGAAACTCCCGAAGATCCGCAGGAAGATCTGGTCCTGCCAACCCTGCAGGATGACATAAAGAAAACCCGCAAGGCCTTGGAAATTGCCTATGCGGGCTTTGATAACGCTACGGACGCGGATATGATAGACTGTTACATTTACGAAATAAACGCATTGCTGAAACGCTATAAGCATCTTTCGGCATTGGCGGAAACCACCCTGTAGCTTTCGGGCAGCTCCTGCCTGCCGGGTCTGTCTTCTCTCTCCCTCGGAGCACTTCGGCGCACAGCTCCAGGTCAGAACAGATAGAGCACAGCCCCATAAGGCGGCACATCAAAGGAGATCGAATAATCCTTGAAATGGCAGTTCCTTTTCACTGCCGCAAGCTCCTGGGGAACGGCATTTCCCCTGCCACCAAAACGCTCCTCGTCACTGTTGAGCAAAAGGCGGTATTTTTTATTTTTCGGCACTCCTACCGTATAATTCTCCCATTTTACGGGAGTCATATTTATTATGAACAAAATACTGTTGCGCCCGGTAGAAGATTTGCGCACAAAGGAATAGGTGCTGTGATCCCTGTCGTCCGCATTCATCCATTCAAAACCGTCCCAGCTGTTGTCAAACTCATACATGCAGGGATATTTCCGGTAAATGCGCAGCAGCTCCTTCATATACGCATAAAGTCCCTGGTTGTTGCGCTCTCCCAGCAGGAACCAGTCCAGTTCCCGGTTCTCGCTCCATTCCCTCTCCTGTCCAAAGTCCTGTCCCATGAACAGAAGCTTCTTGCCGCAGTGTCCGAACATATAGGTATATGCCGCCCGCAGATTGGCGTATTTATCATCCGGATATCCGGGCATCTTGTTTACCATGGAGCATTTCAGATGCACCACCTCGTCATGGGACAGGGGCAGGATAAAGTTCTCGCTGTCATTATAGCTCATGGCAAAGGTCAAAGCGTAGTGATTTCCTTTGCGGTAAATGGGATCCAGCTTCATATACTCGCAGAAATCATGCATCCAGCCCATATTCCACTTAAAGGAAAACCCAAGTCCCTCGTGCTCGTCCCCGATCCTGCCGGTCACATTGGGCCAGGCGGTGGATTCCTCTGCGATGGTAATAAAGCCGGGATAGCTTCCCCTTACCACAGAATTCATATGACGGAAAAACTCGATGGCTTCCAGATTCTTATTTCCTCCGTAAATGTTCGGCAGCCACTGGCCCTCTTTTTTCCCATAATCCAGGTATAACATAGAGGCCACCGCATCCACCCGGATCCCGTCCACATGAAATTCCCGCAGCCAGTAAAGCACATTGGCGATCAGGAAGTTTTTCACTTCATTTTTTCCGTAATTAAATATCTTCGTGCCCCAGTCCGGATGGGAACCCCGCCTGGGATCCGGATGCTCGAAAATACACTGTCCGTCAAATTCAGCCAGACCATGGGCGTCCGTGGCAAAATGGGCCGGCACCCAATCCAGGATAACGCCTACACCAGCCTTATGCAGCTCGTTTACCAGGAACATAAAATCCTGGGGAGAGCCATACCTGGAGGTAGGGGCATAATATCCTGTGACCTGATATCCCCAGGAGCCGTCATAGGGGTGCTCGGCAATACCCATCAGTTCCACATGGGTATACTTCATTTCCTTCAGATATTCCACGATCCTTGCCGCGAACTCCCTGTAATTATAATATCCAAGCACATTTTCCCCGGGATGCCTCATGAAAGAACCAATGTGACATTCATAAATGGCCATGGGTTCCTTATTTACATCCCGGCTGTCCCTGGCCTTCATCCAGTTGTCATCTTTCCAGTCAAAACCCGAAAGATCCGTCACAACCGATGCGGTTCCCGGCCGCAGCTCCGCCTGATTGGCAAAGGGGTCCGCCTTGTACAGCAGTCTTCCCTCCTGGGTAGTGATCAGGAATTTATACAGCTCCCCCGGACCGATCCCCGGCACAAAAAGAGCCCAGATCCCTCCCGACCCTATTTTCGTCATTTCGTGACTGCCCTCATTCCAATGGTTGAAGGTCCCCACCACATGCACAGTCTGGGCGTTTGGAGCCCAGACTGCAAAATGCACGCCGTTTACGCCATCCTCACAGGAAAGATGCGCTCCCAATTTTTTATAAATATCATAATGGGTTCCCTGGGCGAAGAGATACTGATCCATCTCGGACAGGAAGACCCGTTCCCGCGCTGACGAAATCCCTTCCGTCTTTTTCTTCACAGCCATAACGAGCCTCCTAAGCCAGAAAATCCTTTTCCCGCAAAATGATCATATCCTCCTCGTCATATCGCTTTCCAAACAGGATATCGAAAAAGTGCTTCAGGTTTTTACGATTGGCGCGTTTTATGGCTTCATCCACGATTTCCTTCACTTCCATTACCGTTACGGCATGATCGCTGCTCTGCATATCATGAATACGGGTATGCAAGGCAAGGACGCCCATTTCATCAATGGAATATTCCAGCTCCTTCGCGTATTTTTTGCCAAAGGCCACAAGGGTCTCGTCGCTCAGCGCTTCCATATCCACTCTGGCATTGAAGCATTCTGCAAGAGCCTTATTCTTCGCAAGGAAGCGGTTCATGGCACGCTTCGTATCCTCCAGGATGACAATAATTCCCAGGGATTCCCGCTGCAGTATCTTGTACAGATCGCTGCAGGTTTTTTCATTCATGGCAGAAGCCTTCTGGATGATCAGCGCACCGTTTTCCAGCTGTCCCAAAACCTTTTCAACGGATTCCGCATTCAGGGCCGCGCCGGAAATCTTCGCCGTTTTCCCCGAAAAATTGGTGTCGGACAGCTGCACATACATTACAATATTCTTGGCAAAAGAGAAGGTATCCAGTCCCTCGTCTCCGGTCACGATCACATTGCCGGTATACGCGGCCATGCTGATGGAATCCAGGGCTTTGACCAGCCGCTCTCTGTCGGCACGGTTCTGCAGGAATTGTCCAAAAAGATCCCTCTCCTCATGTGTGAGCTCGCGGATGCGCGCCTTATCCCTTTCAAGCGGCGCGGATTCTTTCTCCTCTTCTGCCTCTTTTGAACCATCTCCGGCTCCGGAACCATCTTCCGTTTCCTCAGCATCTGATTCATCTGCGTTCTCCGCAGCCGTTTCCTCTTCCTCTTCATCCAGGGCTTCCGGCTCCGTCAGATCCTCTTCAGATTCTTCGGCCGTAGACTCCTCCAAATCCTCTTCCGGTTCTTCCGCAGAAATCTCCTCCAGATCTTCCTCCGGTTCTTCCGCAGAAATCTCCTCCAGATCTTCCTCCGGTTCTTCCGCGGAGATCTCCTCCAGATCCTCTTCCGGTTCAGCATCTATCTCCCCGGCGTCTTCAGAATCCTCTATTTCCACCAGCTCCTCAAACTCTTCTTCGACAGGCAGGGGGGCTTCTTCTGCATCGCCGTCCTCTGTTCCGTCATTCTCCGCTCCGTCATTCTCTGTATCGTCATTTACCGTATCATCATTTACTGTATTGCCATTTAACACCTCATCAAATGTAATCTGGCCTTCTATCTGGGTGTCCTCCACAACAACATCATCCGGCACCACCATATGGATCTGGCCATCTGAGGACATGGACAAAACCTCCGCGAGCTCCTCCGGCAGCGGTTCGTCCTGAACGACCTCTTCCGTCCATCCGTTCTCCTCTTCCTCAGGCCAGGATTCCGGCTCCTCCGAAGGCTCTTCTTCTAACACCTCCTCAGGCCAATACTCTTCTCCTTCAGCAGTCTCATCATATTCCACACTTTCCTCGTCTTCAACGACGATTTCTTCATCCATCTGAGCCTGCCCGCCTTCGGCGATCTCTTCCATTTGTTCCGGAATATCCTCAGCCGCCTCTGCTGATCCCGCCTGATTTCCCATTTCCTCCTGCAGGACTTCTCTAAGGCCCTCTGCCAATTCCTTTTGCAGATTGATCGTATTATATTCACTTACATCCACGGTTTTCACCTGGATTTCCAATTCCTCGGCATCCTCGGTCTGTCCCTCCGCCAGCGTCTTTTCTATCTCCTGTACATGTGAGACATCATAAATCTGTGTGGGCGCGGCAGGATCCAGCATGTTCTTTTCCAGAGAATCCTCCTGGCCTTCCCCGTCCCCGGAGCCTTCTATATTCCCGTCAGGAGCTTCCTGGTCATTCCCGTCCCCGTTTTCCTCATAGGGTTCTTTCTCATAAGATCCTTCCTCATAAAGGCCTTCCTCATAAGGGCCTTCCTCATATGGTTCTTCCCCATACACGCTTTCTGTATCGGCCGCTTCTCCATATGCATTCTCTTCCCCGGGAGCTGCCTGATAGACTTCTTCCCCGATCTGAGCCGGCTCTCCATCGGAAGCTTCAGTCCCGTCCTCCTGAGAATCGGTCTCCTCCTGTCCCTGAGGTTCCTCTGCTCCCTGTGAAACGTCTGCCCCTTCCTCACCCTGAAAACGATTATCATACTTTGCCTGCTGCGCAGGGGTAAGGGGCTCATGAAGCATCTTTAACTCCATTGCCTTGATCACATACTTGCCGTTGCCGAACAGCAGGATCAGCTCATCGCATATCTCAACACACCTTGTTCCCAGTCCAACCCGATGATAAAGAAAGGCCAGTTCATAAAGCCATTTCTCCCGATATTCTCCCCTCTTTTTATATTCCTCCAGAACAGCGATCCGCTCTTCCAGATTCACATTCTGAGCTTCATATAATTTATACTGTAAGATATAACGTCCATTGTCCCTGGGAGCCACCTGGACAAATTCCTTGTAATACTCCACCGCCTGGGGAAACTCCTCCAGCTTAATGGACAGTTCGCAAAGAGAATAACAGATAGACCTTCCCCCGGGATGACGGTCATATGCTAACAGGAGCATATCCCGGGCATCCTCATATCTTCTGTTTATCTTGTACAGATCACTGATGGTACACAGCATGGCAACGTTCCTGATGCGCCGCCAGTCAATGGTATCCGCGATCTCCGCTGCCTGGACGTATTCTCCTTCTCTGATCAGTGCTTTGATCTGCTCCGCTCTTACTTTGTACTCATACTTATCCAAGGTATCTCTCTCCCATCACAATATGTTCAACGGTTCCTAAATCTCTTCCGGATCGTTTCAATATCTCCCTCTATTTGTTTTCGCCACACAAACTTACCTTTTAGTGTATCACGCTTTCAGTCTATTTGCAAGCTCTGCAAACTGTTCCAGGGAAAAAGATTCCCCTCTGACGGTGGAAGATAATCCCATCTGCGCAATTACTTCAGCCGCCTTTTCCCTTGAAATACCCAGCTCCCGGGCATTGCTCAGACCATTTGCCAGCGTTTTGCGTCTCTGGTTAAAGGAAGCCCGGATGACCTGAAAAAGAAATTCCTCATCTTCCGCATATACCGGAGGTTCCGTATAGCGGGTCAGCCGGATGACAGAGCTGCCCACCGTCGGCCTCGGCAGGAAACAGTTTGGCGGAACATACGCTACGATTTCCGGCTTCGCATAATACTGTACCGCAAGGGACAGAGCGCCGTAATCCTTTGTTCCGGGACCCGACTGCATCCTGTCGGCTACCTCCTTCTGCACCATGATCGTAATGCTTTTAAGAGGGATTCCGCTCTCCAGAAGCTGCATAATGATAGGCGTTGTTATATAATATGGCAGATTTGCCACCACTTTTATGGGTCTGCCTTCGTTTTTTTCTTCTGCGATCCGCCCGATATCCAGCTTTAAGATATCTTCATTTATGATCGTCACATTCTCATAGGCGGACAAAGTGTCATTTAAAATAGGGATCAGCGCCTTATCAATTTCCACTGCGACGACTTCTCTGGCCTGTTCCGCCAGATACTGGGTCATGGTGCCGATGCCGGGCCCGATCTCCAGGACACAATCTTCCTCCGTGATCTCAGCTGCCCTGACAATACGTTCCAGGACACTGGTATCAATGAGAAAATTCTGTCCAAATTTCTTTTGTGCATGAAATCCGTATTTCTGCAATACAGCTATGGTATTTTGCGGGATACCCAAGGTTGCCATATTCTCCTTCTCCTTTTATGAAAAGCCTGGGGTTCAGACATCCCGGCCGCAGTTTTTAAAAATACTTGAAATCCTTCATAAAATGAATGCAGTTATAAAGCACCAGCACGTCCGTATCCTCGCTCATGTAGGGATCCATAAGCTGCGCCAGCCGCCCGTTATAATACCTCAGATCCACCACATATATTTTTTCATAATGGACCGTCAAAAGCGGGATCACACAATTGGCGTAGGAATCCTTCAGCACAAACAGGCTTCTGCCGTTTTTATAGCCCGTTTCGATCTCAATAAAACCATGGTTATCGTCCAGGAAGAAACCGTATTTGTTCTTTCCCTCCAGATAAGACTCCTCGTACATGGATTCTTTTTGAATATTGTAATCATAGGTGACATTCACAGGACGGAGCTCGGTCTCCGGAAAATACAGGATACGATCCTCCCGCATGGGCAGATTGATCTTGGAATGCAGGGTTCCCAGAAACTCTTCCGTCACAGGGATCAGATTCTGCGGATCAAAATGCACCGGGGAAAGCTTCCCTGTCTTTTCCAGCCAGGCTTCGTATCCATAATATGCCCCCAGGGAAGTCCAGTGGTGATCCGTGCGGTAATAGATATCCTCCCCCGAATGTTCTTCTAATTTGGAAGCTACGTCGATATAAGCGTCATCCCCTATGGCCGTCTTTACCTTTCCCAGCAATTCCTTCTGGTCATAGTAAGGAGCAAATGGGGGCAGCTTATCCGTCAGCACATTATCCGCCGTAGGGGCCAGCATCACCTTTGCATGATATTTTTCTACCAGATTGGACAGGAGCGTCAGCTTTTCCTCCACCATCTCATCGGTGATCTCCTCCGGAAGGTGCTGTTCTAAAAGATAATCGTCCTCCCCCAGATAGACGCCGCCGATCTCTTTGCGCTGCATGGCAATCTCGCTTCTGGTCTTGATCTCGATCCAATTATCCCGGCCCACGAACTGATCCGTAACATACTTCTCGTAAGCCTCCATATATTCGCCGCTCAGGAGGGATTCCCTGGTCAGTTCAGGCTTCTTCTCCAGAAGACGGTTCTCATTCTCTGAAAAAAGCCTGTCCGGCTCCAGAAAATCTGCTATAAGAAGCGCAAGCAGGATACAGCACAGAAATCCCACTGTCAATCCGGCGTCCCATTTTTCACGCATAATTGCCGCCTCCTTTCTTAAAACCTGAAATACAAAAATGGATTATAAGAAGCATCCACGATATATGCAATGGACAGCAGCAGAAGCAGAGCCGGCACCACCTTCTGCAGCAGCCTTCTCAAAGCCATGGCAAATCCTTCCCCGGAAGAATTCAAAGCATCGCTGAGCATCTTCATGATCGGCGTTGAACAGAAGACCGCCAGAATGATCACCGCCGCATACTGCAGCAGCAGATAGATCGCCCTGCTGTCATACCATGCCCCGCTTCCGAGACCGAACATTGCCCGAAGATATGCGAAAATAGCGTCTGGTCTCTCCACCTGGAACAGCACCCAGCCGATCAGCACCACAAAAATGGAATATGCCCAGCCGAATATCCCGGGCAGCGCTTTCAGCACCCTTCCCAGGAAAGCCTTTTCCAGGATTAAAAAGAAAGCAAACCAAAGACCCCACAGGAGGAAATTCCATCCCGCGCCGTGCCAGATGCCGGTCAGCATCCAAACCACCAGAATATTGAACAGCTGCCTGGGAAGGCCTTTGCGGTTGCCGCCCAAAGGGATATACACATATTCCCGGAACCAGCTTCCTAGGGAAATATGCCATCTGCGCCAGAACTCCGTAATGGAAGTGGAAATGTAGGGATAATTGAAATTCTCAGGGAAACGGAAGCCCAGAATGGCTCCCAGCCCGATGGCCATGTCCGAATATCCGGAAAAATCGAAGAAAATCTGGAGGGCAAAGGCCGTGATCCCCATCCACGCCGCCAGCACGCTCATGCTGCCGAAATCCATTTTGGCGATTTCTTCCCAGAGCATTCCGATATTGTTGGCCAACAGCACCTTCTTGGCAAGACCCGTCACAAAACGCCTGCAGCCATAGCTGATCTGCACAATATCCGCTTTTCTGTCCTTAAGGTCATTCTCCACATCCGTATACTTCACGATGGGTCCCGCGATCAGCTGAGGGAACAGGGTCACGAAGACGCCGAAATCCAGTATGTTGTGCTGCACCCTGGCCTTGCCCCGGTATACGTCGATGGTATAGGACATGGTCTGGAAGGTATAAAAAGAAATCCCGATGGGAAGCCCCAGCCTGAAAAGGGGAATCGCCGTTCCCGCCAGGGCGTTCACCGTATCGATGAGGAAATCCGCATATTTGAAGAAGCCCAGCACCAAAAGATTGATGCAGATGGAAGACACCAGCAGACACCTTGCGGCAGTCCTGCTTTTACATTTTTCGATGGCTCTGCCGTGGAGATAATCGGAAACGGTGGAAAAGAGCATCAGCAGCACATAGACCGGTTCCCCCCAGGCATAAAAAACAAGGCTGCCCAAAAAGAGGATGATATTTCTCATCCATCTGGCAGCCTTTTTCGGAAAAAGATAGGTGATAAAATACAAGAACATGAAAACCGGCAAAAACCGGAACAGAAAAACGATACTACTGAATACCATTCCAACACCCCGTCCAAAATGCTTCTCTTACTGACAGCCGATCGTTTTCAGCAGATGCCCCGTCTGCAGGCTCCTTATTCCAAAGTCTCTTATTTCAAAACTTCCTCAAGAGCCTTCACTACAGCATCGTTCTGCTCCTGACAGAATGTAATGGTAGCTTCTTCCCCTGACTCCTCCACCTCTGTGATATCTCCGCCCAGCTGTACGTAGCAGACATAATTTCCGATGGTCTTCACAACGGAAGCCTGATACTTGGCAACGTTCTGGGGATATTCCATGGTGGAAGCCTTCTTGCTCTCCTGATATGCGCTCACCGCTGTCTCTACCTCGGCAACCTTGTCCGCCTTGGCCTTGATCACCAGGATGGTATCCGCGTTGGTGCTGATCATGGGCATCTCCGCGAAATAATCCTCATACAGGTCGGCGCTGATCCCATAAAGCCCTTCTAAAAGCTCCGGATCCACCATGCTGTTGGGGAAATAGTTTCCTTCCACCGCAGCCATGACCGCCTGCTTCACAGACTCCATCTCCTCGCTCCAGGTACCCGCCTCAAAATCAGGGCCTGCGCCGCTGCCTCCAGGCTGTTCCGACTCCTGACCCGCATCTTCGGAAGGCTGGCTCTCAGCCGGGGTGCTCTCAGAAGAGTTCTCTCCTGAGCTTTCCCCATTTTCCTTCCCGCCGCATGCGGCCAAAGATACGCACAACATCATTACACAAAATAACGCGATCAACCTTTTCATAAAATTTCCCTCCGCTTCTGCAGATACTGCAGCTGTCCCCGGCATGACGCCAATTTCAGAGTTCCTCTCCGGAAACTGCAGTCTGCCTCTGATTTTCAGAATACCCCGATCCATTCAGGATATGCCTGGATTCAGTTTATCATACTTCTCTTCATTTTACTAGGAAATTTTAAAATTTTGTTTTAAAAAATGTTAATCTTTTGTAACAGTTCAGCTCGGCGGTTGGCTCTCAGGTATCAAATCTGCAGTAATACAACACATGGGCGTCAGTATCATAGAGCGCTATGATGAGATTAAAGGAACCGCGGTCGAGAATCTCTGTATCGTCCCTGCTGTCCGCGCTCTGGAAGTGCCTGTCTTCAAAATAATAGTAACCATTTGCCACTGGCGGGAAACAGGTTTCTCCGCTTTCCGGATCTGTTATATAAGGACCGCGATGCACCTCTGTCCCCTCTTTTTTCACGGTTTCTCCGTACAGCAGGGCATTCAGGTTCTCTGAAAGCGGCAGCCTCTTCCAGTCCGGATTCTGTTCAATGGCTTTCAGGTATTCCTCCCCCAGGTCCTCCAGTTTAAGTACCAGATAAGTCAGGCCATCGTTATGGAAACCTCCATGGGTATCTATTTTTTTCACCACCTGAACCGAGGTCTGTCCGGAGAAATCCCAGTCCCTGTCAGGATCCGCCAGCTCCATCGCGGCAGCGATATCGCTTTCCTGTCCGTTCCAATGAAAAAAACCGTTCAGAACTCCCACTGCAAAAGTCGCCAGCCAGAACACCAGAAAGCAGAGGCAGACCCCCGCCGGGAGAAATACGGTCACAAAACGGCTGATCCGGTGCTTTATGGCGGAAAAACCTCCCTGCCAGTAAAACAAAATGCTGACGATCACCATCGGCACGCTCCCCATGGCAAGCCAGATACCCGCCCGCTCATAGAGCGGTTCCGGCAGCATGAGGACAGCCCCATTCTCCCAGGGCAGGGATGCGTCCTGGTGAGAAAGGAAAAGGATAAACAGGGCGAGAGTTATGATACAGCCGGCGCCATAAAGGAAGGCGACTGCTTTTTCCAGCCAGTCATTCTCATTCCTCTCTTTGGGATTCTGGTTCATTTTATCCTGAGACATTTTACAGGATTCCTCCTTTCTATGAGTTTCTTCTTTATGTATTTGCTGAAAATTGGATGAGTGGCGGGATCCCTGCTTCCGGCAGCAAAAACATAATAATTAACGCCAAATATCAGATGCATATTTATTCTTAGATGGGCGCCTCAAAATTACCTGAATTCTTCTGTTCCAAAATATTTCTCCAGATTCTGCAGGGCGATAAATCTCGAAACATTGAATTGTCTTATATCCGTCCGGAATCTTTCCAGATCCTTTTCCTGCATTCTCATAAGATATCTATTTCCCCCCTGCTCTTCCAGATGAGGCAGCAGCGCCGGAGCGGCATCTGCGCTCAGACCTGACAGGAAAGCATAGTCCTGAAAGCCCTCGCCCAGGAAAAAGGAATCCGATTCCGCCTCCACACCTGCCATGGACAGATTCACCTTTGCGATCCAATAATCGGGATGCCCGAAGGAGAGAACCAGATAGCAGCAGGTCACGACCACGCAGCTATAACGGAAAAGAGGAAATTTTTTCCGGAAAATGCCTGCCGCCACCCCGATAAACAGCAGGAACAGCACCACCAGGGACCAGAGCACAAAAATCCTCAAAAAGGTCAGATAGTAATACCTGATATAAATGATCATCCTCAGGCCGCTGGAAAGAATCATGATAAAGGTGCAAAGGGACATGACCGTAAGAATCCCCTTCAATACCCTGCTTTCCCGGAAATATTCCATACACGCCAGCACGATGATCAGATTCAGAACGCTTACCGCAAGAAGCTCAAAGAAGCCTTCCCTGGCGTATTCCGCATAGGTGTAGCCCTCCGGGAGCTGCATCTGTCCCAAGAAAAGATAGACGATCTGAATCACGCTGAACGCCAGGTACATCATCGTGAGAGGCCCCGTAACCGTGATCGCCAGGACCGGTTCCCCGGTATGATGGCCCGCCACCTTTTCAGAGATGCTTTTTTTACAAAAATAGGAAAGCAGGCAGTAGACCGCCAGGAACATAAACACGATCATCAGACAGATCTGCCAGAAATCCGTCGCGTCCAAGTCTGTAAACAGCAGCTTCAGGGACATCTCCCGGAACACCGCATCCGCCCGAAACAGCAGCAGAAAAACCACATAAAAGACGGGTATGACGACCCCGATCCCCATTACTACATAGATCAGCTTTCCGCCAAGGCCTTCCCCTTGGTTTTTTCCGCCGGTTCCTCCGCGATTTTCCCCATAGCCTTCTCCAGCACCTCCTTCATGACTCTTCCTGTATTCCTTCTGGAAACGAAAAGCGTCCTTAAAAGGCCGGTCCAGTTCCCCCAGACTGGCAAAAATCATGATAAAAATACTCCCCACATATTTTCCCAGCTTCCAGCCGGAGGTATCGTACAGCTGCCCCAGCAGGAGGCTGATGAACAATACAAGGATCCCTGCTTTATTCATCCAGATGATCCTGCCGTCATCCGTGCAGAAGGTGGATATCGCCAGCAGCATCATGGCCGCCATATAAAAGCCGCTTCCTTTTTTCCAGGAAATCCCTAGTTTTCGCAAAGCTGAGCCAAAAAACCAGAGACCTCCTGCCACGAAAAAAGGGTAGGTAACACCCGACGGATTGCGGAACATACAAAAGGCATAAAAACAGGCGAACACAAACGCCGTCACCCCAAAGAAACCGAATCCCCCTTCCAGCTTCTTCGTGTATTCCGTCTCCTGTGAAACCTCGGCAAACTGAGATCCGCTCTCTTCGACCTCCTGCCACGTTGCGTTATCTTCAATACTCCCGATTCCCTTCATACTCTATCTTCCCTTCCCGTTATTGGTAGTGTCAAATACTACCCATTTTTTTATTGCTAAACTTTAATAAAACCTTGATTTTAAGGGAAATCTGCAAAAA
>CANQBS010000042.1 GCA_947589075.1 uncultured Acetatifactor sp. | reverse complement strand
AAGTGTGTTTCGACGGGTCGCTCATCGGCGACTTTCAGGAGGCCCCTATGAGCAGCACGGCGCCGACGATAAGGAGGGTATAATTCTTTTTGCGTTCCATGATCATTCTCCTTTTCTGAAAATCTTATGTTGTTCACAGAACAGTTCAGCCAGCCGCCTGATTTGATAGAAAATCGTGTTTGCACGAATTTTCCATCATGTCTGGCGGCTGAGGGAGCGCCATTTAATGAGCAAAGGTAGTCGCGTAGCGACGAAAAGCGCGTAAGCGCGGCTTTGCCTGCCGAATCTATTCGGCTTGGGCGCGGCTGAACTGTTACATTCACAGCATATCACAGAAGTGGATTGTAAAAAAGTGCCAGAATATGATTTTTTTATCATACCAGTTTGAAAGAGAACTTTGTTTTTCTTTAAGATTTTATTTAGAAATAACTGCGGTAGAAGTTTAGAAAAGGCTGGTATACTTTCCATGTCGGCAGAGGAGAGAATTCTGCGGGCGGGAAGGGGTTTGGAGTATTTTATGCCGTATATCACATTTGTCGTGCCCTGCTATAATTCCCAGGATTATATGCGAAGGTGCGTGAATTCCCTGCTGCCGGGAGGAAAGGATGTGGAGATCATTATAGTGGACGACGGTTCCGGGGATCGGACCGGGGAGATCGCCGATACCTATCAGGCGCTTTATCCCGATACTGTCAGAACGGTCCATAAGCCCAACGGAGGGCACGGATCCGGAATCAATGTAGGGCTTAAGCTGGCCAGGGGACTGTATTTCAAGGTGGTGGATTCCGACGACTGGCTGGATGCGGAAGCCTATCGCGGGCTTCTGGATTATCTGAAAGAGCTCCAGACTAAGCAGCGGGAAGAAGGCCTGAAAGAACAGGGGAAAGGGCAGAGAAAGGGATCGAAAGGGCAAGGAAAAGGATTGAAAGGGCAGGGAAAAGGATCGGGCGAAGAAGGGCAGCCTCTGCCGGATCTGATCGTTTCCAACTATGTTTACGATCACCTGGAGGAAGGAGTCCAAAAGCCGATCCGTTACAGAAATGTATTTCCCCGGCGGCAGATCTGCACCTGGAAGGAAATAAAGGGCTTTCTGCCTTCCCAGTACCTGGTGATGCATGCCCAGATCTTCCGCACGGAGCTTCTGCGGCAGGCCAAGGTGGAATTGCCGGAGCATACCTTTTATGTGGACAATCTGTTTTCCTGCGTGCCCCTGCCCCTGGTGGAGCGCCTTGTTTATCTGGATCTGGATCTGTACCATTATTATCTGGGCCGGGAAGACCAGTCGGTGAATGAGAAGGTGATGATCAGCCGGATCCATCAGCTGATACGGGTGACAAACCTGGCAGCGGACGCAGTGGATCTGGAAAAACTGGAGGAAAAGGAACCTAAGCTGGCAGATTATCTGAGAAGGAACATTTCTATCATGATGGCCATGACTTCCATCCATCTGCTTCTGATGAGATCGCCGGAAGGGATCAGAGAGCGTAAGGAGCTTTGGGAAGGGCTGCAGAAGAGAAATCCCCGGTTATATCGTCATTTAAGGTACCGCACATTGAGCGGCTGGACATATCTTCCGGGCTGGCTGGGCAGGGAAATTGCCCTCTGGGGATACAGGCTTGCAAAAAAATTCATTAAATTCCAATGACCGGACTGCAGCCTTCTCCTTGCAGAATGCGTCAGACCTGTTGGATACAGGGAAGAATCGAGGTTATAATGTCGCATATTTATATTGCTATGGTGGATACGCCGGGGATTCTGGCCTTTTTGATCCGCAGCTTTCTAAAACAAAAATACATTCATGTGGTATTGTCCATGGATGCGGAGCTGAAGGAGGCTTACAGCGTGGGCAGGAGGAATCCTATGGTTCCCGTGATTGCAGGGTTTGAGCGGGAAGAAAAGGAAAAGGTCCTGAGGGCCTTCCCCACGGCGGAATACTGTATTTATGAACTGGAGTGCACTGCCGAGCAGAAGGCGGAAATCCGGGAAACCTTAAGAAAAGATTATGAGAGAAGGTTTCATTTTCATTATGCCGTGCTGGGGCTTCTTTTTATCCTGCTGCAGCGCCCTTTTTATCAGAAAAACCATTTCACCTGTTCCTCCTATATCGCAAAGCTTCTGGAGGAAAACCAGATCCTGATTGCGGACAGGCATTTTTCGCTGGTTACGCCCAGGGATTTTATGGAATATGGGGAGAAACGGGTGATCTTTGAAGGGAGTCTCCGTGAATTTATAAGCAGGTGCGATCCGGGATTTTTCAGCCTTTATGGTTCTGCAGGATTTCCTGCAAAATATCCTTCAAGATATCCTGTGGAATCTCCCGCAAAATATCCTGCAGAATCTGCTGCAAAATCTCCAGCAAAATATCTACTTGCAGTATCCGGGGAAAGGTGGTATTCTGAGCAGTGCAGGCAATTACCTGAATATCAAAAATATGATGGGGAGGCAGTTTATGAAAGATAAAAAGCTGCGCAGCAGAGTATTTCAGGTGATTTTCTTCCTGGCGGTGATGTTTCTTACCTTTTACGCCGTGCTCCACGGGCAGGATCCTAAGTTGGTCTGGAAGGGACTTAGCCGGATGTCGCCGGTTTATATTTTTTATTCCGCCCTGGCATCCATTTTCTTTGTCAGCGCGGAGGGCTGTATGATATGGTATCTGCTTCGCTCCATCGGAGGAAAGGGAAGCATCCTGCGCTGTATCAGCTATTCCTTTATCGGCTTCTTTTATTCCGGGATTACTCCCTCCGCAACAGGGGGACAGCCCATGCAGCTTTACTACATGAAAAAGGACGGCAACAGTCTCTCGGGAAGCTCTGTGGTGCTGATGACCGTTGCCCTGATCTATAAATTTGTGCTGGTGCTCATCGGACTGGGGATCCTTTTCTTCTGGAATGGATCTCTTAAGCTTCATTTGAAGGGCTATTACGGATTGTATCTTCTGGGCCTGGCTCTGAATACGACTCTGGTGGCAGTCCTGTTATGCGTCATGTTGGCGCCTCTGGGGGTAAAAAGACTGATCTACAGGCTGGAAGGCTTTTTCATAGGGAAAAGAATCCTTAAGTCTTCGGAGGAAAGACATGAGAAGATCGATCATTTTATCGGAGGGTATCAGGAGGCGGTAAGCTTTCTGGTGCACCATCCCGACAGGGTGGCTGTGGTGGCGGCAGCTACCTTCCTGCAGAGGTGCAGCGTTTTCTTCCTGGCATTTCTTGTTTACCGGGGCTTTGCCCTCCGGGGCGAGGATATCCTGACTCTTATGTTTTTACAGGCAAGCGTCTATATTGCTGTGGACATGCTGCCGGTGCCCGGCTCCCAGGGAATTACGGAATTGATGTATGCCAATATTTTTACCAGGATATTCCCTGAAGGGTTCCTGATGCCTTCCCTTTATGTGAACCGGGGGATCAGTTTTTATTTTCCCCTGCTGCTCGGTCTGGCTGTAGCCGCGGCAAGGTGGGGGCTGGACAGGAAGGGAGCCGCCGGCGGGAAAGGGTCGCCTATTTGAAACAATAGGTGTAGCTTTCCCAGTTTTTCAGACAGACGGTATCTTCGTCCAGGCGGGTGAGAAGGCCCTCCTCCACCAGCTCATTGACCAGACGGGCGGTTTCATCGGCGCCGTAGGCCAGTCCCCATTGATAATAGGGACTTTTTGCAAGATAAGCCTTTTCGCTGTTTTTTTGATAACAAATGAACTGTCCCATGATGTATTGCTTTCTTTGGGCATGGAACTCAGGATAGACGGGGATGTCCATGCCTGTTTTCTGACAGAAGGCAGTGATCATTTCATATTGTGCCCGGGCTTCAATCTGTCCCCAGCATCCGATGATGCAGTCGTAATCATCGATGGGTTTGGCGATCTCATATAAGGTCTTTTCCAGTTCTTCGACAGGACTTCCCTCCGCATATTTTTGTTCGAGCTCTGATAAGCCGATCCGAAACGCCGCGTAGCTTTGGATCTGCTTCATATGGGACAGCATCATGGACAGCAGGTCCTGTAAGGAAATCGGCAAAGGCAGAGTATAGCTTTCTATACCGGAATGGATCATTTCCAGCAGAACCGGGATAGAAGCGGTACAACGTTTAAGGATATCTTCCGCAGGATAATCATCGCTCTTTAAGATATAGTTTTCATTGCTCCAAAAATAGGTATCCCAGGAATGGCCGGAGCGGGCATCCTGGATGATTTTCAGCATCTCCGCAAAAGCCCCGGCGTATTCCGGACCTACAGCCGCCGTACTGATGGATTCATAAAGATCTTCGGAAGGAATATCCGGGTTGATGAGCATCTGGCCGGCGCAGTACAGGGAAAAAACATTCAGTATATGGTAAGAATCCATCTCGCTCCAATAAGAAGGTTTGATAATGGAATCATAATTTCTGGCCGTCTGGTACACAGAGCGGATGATATCCAGGTTAAAGTTCATCTGAGCCATTTGGTCGATCTCCATTTCGCAGGTGTTCCAGGCCCATGTGCCCAGCCTTGTGCCCAGATTTACGATTTCTGTACGGAAAGGCGTATAGCTGCCGATATCGTCGTGGTGACCATTCTCATAGAGCGTGATATCGTTTCCCAGTTCCTTCACAAGCATGTTCTTATCATAGGCGTCTACCCAGCAGCTGACCCCAAAGTCGATCTCCGGATTCACCGCGAGAAATTTATCCTTTAACATTTTTGCAAAATATGCAACATCCTCGGTGGTGACCAGATTACCTGGATCGTAATAATGTGCGATGACCCGGTCGCAGCAATCTGCCAGCTGCGCATAAATGGAATAATATTTTTCAAAGGTCGCAATGACCTCCGGACGTGTGTGGGGATACTCTCCGTTAGGACCGAAGGAATAAGCCGCGTCCGGATCAACCCATCCGTAATCGGAAAATTCCGCCCCCCATACCCATAATGTAAATTTCATGTCAAGGGAGTGAGCCGAGTCGGCCAGAATACGGATCTTTTCATGTATGGGCTCATAACTGTCCGCCCCGGCCCATGCAGAACATATATCGGTAACCTGTATTCCCGTAAAACCGCAATATTTCAACATTTTTACATACTCGTAGAGCTGGTCCCCGGAATAGTCCATCAGGTTATTTTTTAAGGAAACGTTGGAATTCAGATAAATTCCCCGGGGAAAATTCACATTCCAGAGGGTGATGATCGCTTCCCGTTCCGGTATCCAGGCATCCTCCGGAGCAGTTACGTTTTCCGGAATATGGATCACGGAAGCGCTGCTGCTGAGGCGGGCATTTTCCGTGCCGGCATCCCGCCATCCGAGGTATGTGTCCAGAAACAGATAAGCGCATCTGTAAAGTGCATCGCTGTCAGAAGCTGCCAGGTTTATATCGCCTGATTCAATGGAAAGGGAATATTTTCCGGCTTCAAGATTCTTATTGAGGGAAAGCTTTATGGTATGTCCGGAGGTCTTTTTCTGAACCGGAAGATATCCGCCGCCGGTTTCAGAAATATAATATTGAAGCTCCCGGCATATTGGAAGAAGGCTGGCAGCAGAGTATGTGAGAGTATACTCCTCAATGCTGGTATCGCCCACATAGACGCCGTCCTTCACTTGTGATCCCAGATTGACATAACGTTCTTCAAGAGGCAGAATAGTGCCGTCCTGGGAGATATAGTTTTTCACAAAATAAAATACGGCTCTTTTTGCTCCCTCCGGGGTAGGGGATAAAAGATATATATTATTGTCCTGATATAATATGATGAAAGCATTGCCCTCCAGGCCGGAAAAAGAACAATGCAGATTTTCCGCAGTTTCGGCGCGATCGCTCAGTATCAGGAATTTCTCCTGAGTCCCGTTTCCGGCTTTTTTCATGGAAATATCCCATAGATCCGCAAGAACCTCTGAAAACAACGAAACAATATCCTCAGAACCGTTATCGTCCGCTGTGATCTCACTTTTTACTGAAAAATCCTGAATGCGTAAAGAACTCTGATTCTCCTTCCGCGTGCAGCCGGAAAAGATCATGATCATGGAGAGAATGCAAAAAAGGATCCATTTTCTTGAAAACATAAAATCATCCCCCGCAGTGTTTTTGTCTATCTTATCATAGCATAGGATCCCGGTGCATAAAAGCCCACTGCATCAGCCACTTCACCCAGTATGTTGTCATATATGATAATGTTGATCCCATCTGTTGTTTTCTGATAAGGTGTCCGTGCGATCAGGATCGTGTGGTCGGTTTCGGAGCCGCTGACCGCATATTCCGAATAAGGGAGATCACCGTACTGCAGAAAGTCGGTTTCCGGAGAAATATATGTTATCTGCCCGTCTTCCCAGATCCAGACGTGACGGCCGCTGTAGAATTCTTCGCTTATGCCGATCCCGTTCAGGTAACCGAAGATATCCGCGTCTCCGGATAAATAATCGCCCTCCGTAGAGATGAAAACAGTGTATCCTTTCAGACCCGGTATCAGATTCAGGTAATTGATCACATCGGAGGTTCTTCGTATCGTCAGTTCGTTTTGTACCTCGTGAAAGCGCACGACGGCGTCCTCATCCCAGATATGGTACCGGACGTCATCCCGCCTGTCAGGAAGAGCGTAATGCGCCTTCAGATATTCTCCCATATAATGGGTGACCTTTTCCGCACCAAAATAGTTAGTATGGAACCAGTTGGTGTAATCGGTGTGGGTATCCATCCCCAGCTCTTCCTTCAGAGCAAGCATATTGAGGAAATCCGCTCCATTCTCCCGGGCAATCTGTTCTACATAACGATAGATCCTCTGGTCTGTATCGGGAGCGGCGTAGGGAGCGACGAAAAAGCAGAGGGAAATATCGTGATCCTTTGCCAGGGCGATGATTTTGTCCAGATACTCCTCATTTTTTTCCGCGGTGGGAATTGCCTCATCTCCGATATAAAGAGGGGTTCCCTGGATTTCTTCCGTATGAAAACCGGCCTGATACCCTAGATAGACCGGCAGGTCTTTTTCGAAATCTCTGGCCCTCAGCTCTGAATACCGTGTGTGGATGATGGGCCATTTTAACCAATAATCCATGGGATCTCCATCTGTTACGATGTTCTGCACCGCCTCATAAGAGTTGGCGGACAGCTTAAGCGGAAGCGTATTGCGGTACATATTGCCGATCACCTGATATCCTTCAAAAACCGCCCCATAAGACTCTATGCATACCACCTTGGGTTTTTGGGTCTTTAAGGCTTCCACCAGGCAGTAATAGGTGCTGGCAAGATCCTGGCCGGAGATGGAGAAATTGAAGCTTGCGATTCCGTATTCGGTCCAGAGCCTGGAATTATCGATGGCGCAGTAGCACCGGCTGCTGCCCATAAAAAGCACATCGATCAAATTTTCTTCCATGTGGTAAAAGTCATTGAAAATAGTAAGATAATCCCCTCCGGTATCCTTCCAGGAAAGTACCTGATAGACACGGCTTGTTATCAGTATGAAAATAATACAAAACAGTATGCTTTGTACGGCTCGTTTCAGTTTCATTCTGTTCCTTTCTGTGTGGTAACCCTCTTGTCCCCGTTAAAACTGGAAATAAATGAATTGTGAGGATTCAAACTTTACTCCGTAGATCCCGAACACCAGGATCGCCAAAGTCAAAAGCATGACCGCCCCCCAGCGGAACCAGATACATTGTTCCTGTAAAAAGGCGACAACATCCTGTTTCTTCTTATAACGGATAAGATCCGCCAGAAATAATATCATAACGGAAACAACTAATATATTGAATTCCGGTCTGTCCAGCCCGAGAGTATAGATTTCGCCGTTAAACAAGGACCAGGGATCCCATTTCGTGAAAAGGCGTTTACAAAAAGAGAGGGCGACGCCGATGGAGTTTGCCCTAAAGAAAATCCAGGCAAAATCCACCAATAAAAAGGTGGAACACACCTGCGCCAGATGAAAGCTCAGGCTTTCTGTTTTGGCGGATAAAGCGGAATAAAGCTTTTGCCTGAAAGGCCTGGTCAGGTCTCCTGCGATCTGATAAATCCCATGGATCAGTCCCCAGGCGATGCAGGTCCAGTTCGCGCCGTGCCAAAGACCGCTCAGCCCCATGGTTATCATGAGATTAAGATACTTGCGGGCACGGGAACATCTGCTGCCGCCTAAAGGGATATAAAGGTAATCCCTGAACCAGGTGCTCAGGGAGATATGCCAGCGCCGCCAGAATTCACCGATGGATCTGGAAAAATAAGGGGTGTCAAAATTGTCCATCAGGGTTATGCCCAATACCCTTGCCGCTCCCACAGCGATCACGGAATATCCCATAAAATCACAGTAGATCTGCAGGGCGAAGCCGAGGGCTCCGGCTAAAAGCGCCACAGTCCCGTACAGATAGAATTGTTCAAAAACAGTATCCACCAGGATCGCCACCCTGTCGGCGATCACCATTTTCACAAAGAGTCCCCAGACCATAAGCGTAAGACCGCCTGATACGCTTCCGGGCTGTAAAAGAGGCTTTTGATCCAGTTCTTTAAGCTGTCCCAGCAGGTTTTTGGAACGTTCTATGGGACCGGCTACCAGTTGGGGGAAAAAAGAAACAAACAGGGCATAACGAAAAGGATTTTTTTCCGGCGCAAGTTCGTTCCGATATACATCGATGACATATCCCATGGACTGGAAAATATAAAAGGAAATCCCTACCGGCAGGATGATGTCAAAGCTTCGCTCCAGCAGCTGCAGATGCAGCCCGCTCAACATCCGATTAAGGGTGTTTAAGAACAGATCGAAATATTTAAAATAAAAAAGCAGCCCCAGGTGAAAAACGATACAGACGGCGACAGTCAGTCTGCGGGTGAAGGAACGCCTGCAATGGGGCAGAATAAGACCGGCCAGGTAGGTGCAGAGTGTAACGGCAAGAAGCAGAAAAGCGTATTTCGCATTCCAGCTCATATAGAAAAAGTAGCTTGCAGCCAGCAGCCAGAGATATCTGAGCTTTTTGGGCAGGATCAGACAAAGAAGCACTATGACAGGGAAAAAAATTAAAAAATCAACGGAATTAAATAACATGCAAGTGCCTCCCGACTTCTAATATTGCACAGTTTCCAGTATAACAGAGCCATAAATGACTGTCAATAAATTTCCTCTTGACAAAAGGCGGCGTTAGGGCTATATTGATGGACATAATCATTGTTGTAAAGATGAAAGGCTGTGAGGAAGAGGAGTACGCGGTTCCCCCTGCCAGAGAGGACAGTCATTCCCGATGCAGAAGGATTTCAGGGAAAGAAATCGCAGGGATTGGTCTTGCGGGGAAAGGGATTCTGCCGGGATGCTGAGAGACTGTTTCGGGAAAGGATCGCGGAAGGTAGCTTCTGAGCCGGAGGGCTGAAACAAACAGTATCAGTGATATGTAAAAGAAAGCGAGTAAGCCCCCACGCCCGATCCCCGTTAAAGGATAAGACTTTGATGGAAGTCCGGAGGCAGCTTCGTGCTGTGAACAAAGGTGGTACCGCGCTGACGCGCCCTTTGCCGGTTTAAGGCCGGTGAAGGGCTTTTTGTTTGCAGATCCTTTGAGTCCTTCCGTCACCGATCAGGAAAGGAGAAATCATGAGCCGAGAATTAGCGAAAACCTATGACCCCAAGGGCATAGAAGACAGACTGTATCAGAACTGGCTGGACAAGAAATATTTTCATGCCAAGGTGGATCATTCCAAAACTCCCTTTACCATTGTGATCCCCCCTCCAAACATCACGGGACAGCTGCATATGGGCCATGCCCTGGACAATACCATGCAGGATATCCTGATCCGCTATAAGAGGATGCAGGGCTACAACGCCCTGTGGCAGCCGGGCACGGACCATGCCAGCATCGCCACAGAGGTGAAGATCATTGAAAAGCTGAAGGAAGAAGGCATCGACAAGCACGACCTGGGCCGGGAAGGTTTCTTAAAGAGAGCCTGGGACTGGAAGAGGGAGTACGGCGGACGCATCATCTCACAGCTGAAGAAGCTGGGCTCCTCCTGCGACTGGGACAGGGAGCGCTTCACCATGGACGAGGGCTGCAACAAGGCAGTGACTGAGGTCTTTGTGAAGATGCATGAAAAAGGCTATATTTATAAGGGTTCCAGGATCATCAACTGGTGCCCGGTGTGCAATACCTCCATTTCCGACGCGGAGGTGGAGTACCAGGAGCAGGCAGGTCATTTCTGGCATATCAAATATCCTCTGATGAATGAGGACGGCACCGTCAGCGATACGGAGTTCCTCACTTTTGCCACCACCCGTCCTGAGACCATGCTGGGGGATACCGCCGTGGCCATCCATCCGGATGACGAACGTTATCAGCACCTCATCGGCAGGAAGGTGATGCTTCCTCTGATGAACCGGGTGATCCCTGTGGTGACGGATACCTATGTGGATCGGGAGTTCGGCACCGGCGTGGTGAAGATCACCCCTGCCCATGACCCCAACGACTTTGAGGTAGGAAAGCGCCATAATCTGCCGATCATCAATGTGATGAACGATGACGCCACCATCAATGAGAACGGCGGAAAGTTCGCGGGGATGGACCGTTACGAAGCCCGTAAGGCTATCGTGAAGGAACTGGACGAAATGGGTCTTCTGGTGAAGATAGAGGATCATACCCACAATGTGGGAACCCATGACAGATGCAAGACCACCATTGAGCCCCTGGTAAAGGAGCAGTGGTTCGTGAAGATGGACGAGCTCATCAAGCCTGCGGTGGAGGCGGTGAAGAACGGAGAGATCAGGCTGATCCCCGCCCGTATGGAGAAGACTTATTTTAACTGGACCGACAATATCCGGGACTGGTGCATCAGCCGTCAGCTTTGGTGGGGACACAGGATCCCCGCCTATTACTGCGATGAGTGCGGAGAGGTCGTGGTAGCTGCCAAAGAACCGGAGGTTTGTCCCAAGTGCGGATGCACCCATTTTACTCAGGATCCGGATACTTTGGACACCTGGTTTTCTTCCGCACTTTGGCCTTTTGAGACCCTGGGATGGCCGGAACAGACGGAGGATCTGAAATATTTCTATCCCACGGATGTGCTGGTGACAGGCTACGATATTATATTCTTCTGGGTCATCCGCATGATCTTCTCAGGCTATGAGCAGACGGGGGAGAGACCCTTCAAGACGGTTTTATTCCATGGACTGGTGAGGGACGGTCAGGGCAGGAAGATGTCCAAGTCCCTGGGAAACGGCATCGATCCCCTGGATATCATTGACCAGTACGGCGCCGACGCCCTGAGGCTGACCCTGATCACCGGCAACGCCCCGGGCAACGATATGCGCTTTTATTATGAAAGAGTGGAAAACAGCCGTAACTTTGCCAACAAGGTATGGAACGCTTCCCGTTTTATACTGATGAATATGGAAAAATTCATGGAGAGCGGCTCAGAAGGAAACGCCCCGGCACAGATCACGGAGCCAGCGGCAGGGGATCTGCAGCCCGTGGATAAATGGATCCTTTCCAGATTAAACACCCTGGTACAGGATGTTACGGACAATATGGACAGCTTTGAGCTGGGTATTGCGGTGCAGAAGGTCTACGATTTTATCTGGGACGAATTCTGCGACTGGTACATCGAGATGGTGAAACCCAGGCTTTACAGCACGGATGATTCTGTAAGCCAGAACGCTGCGCTGTGGACCTTAAAGACCGTGCTCATAGATGCCCTGAAGCTCCTTCATCCCTTTATGCCCTTTATCACGGAAGAGATTTTCTTAAGCCTTCAGAGTGAGGAGGAATCCATTATGATCAGTTCCTGGCCCGTTTTCCGGCAGGAGCGCAGCTTCCCGGAGGAGGAGAAGGATATCGAGATCATCAAGTCCGCCGTCAGGGGCATCCGCAATGTGAGGAGCGAGATGAACGTGGCTCCCGGACGCAAGGCCCATGTTTATGTGGTGAGCGGGGACGAGGGGATCTTACGTACCTTTACGGAGGGAAAGCTGTTTTTCGCCACCCTGGCTTACGCAGGGGATGTGACGGTTCAGAAGGATAAGGCGGGCATCGCCCAGGATGCGGTTTCCGTGGTGATCCCGGGAGCCACCCTCTATATTCCCTTCGCGGAACTTGTGGATATTGCGGCGGAGATCCAGAGGCTGGAAAAGGAAGAGGCTCGTCTGACCGGGGAACTGGCCAGGGTAAACGGCATGCTTTCCAATGAAAGGTTCCTGTCCAAGGCTCCGGAGGAAAAGATCGCTCAGGAGAGGGAGAAGCTGGTGAAATATACCCAGATGATGGAGCAGGTGAAGATGCGCCTGGCTCAGATCAGAAAATGATTGTGGGGAAAAACAATGCTGCGGCAAGATATCAGGACTTATGAAGAGGCGGTAGAATATATTCTGAACATTCCGAAATTCACCGGCAAGCACACCCTGGAGGAAACCGGGAATTTTCTGCATGTGCTGGGAGACCCGGACCGGAAGCTGTGTATCATCCATGTGGCGGGAACCAACGGGAAGGGCTCGGTCTGCGCTTATCTGCGTTCCTTTCTGGAGGCGGCGGGGAAACGTGTGGCGGTCTTTACCTCGCCACACCTGGTGGATATCAGGGAGCGTTTCCTGGTGGAAGGCAGAATGCCTGCAAAGCAGGAGTTCCTGGAGGCCTTTTTGCAGGTATACTCCCGCCTGGACTGGAATGCGCTGGAAAAAGGAGAAGGTTACCACCCCACATTTTTTGAGTACCTGTTCTTTATGGCCATGATCCTTTTTGCAAAGACAGAACCGGATGTCTGTATCCTGGAGACAGGGCTGGGGGGCCGGCTGGACGCCACCAACAGCGTTGCGGAAAAGGAGCTGACGGTGATCACCCGCATCGGGCTTGACCATATGGAATATCTGGGACACAGCCTGGAAGAGATCGCCGGGGAAAAAGCAGGCATCCTGCGGGAGAACACGCCCCTGGTCTATGCCGATGTGGTAGCAGAGGCCACAGAAGTTTTTGAGAAACGCAGCAGAAAGCTGCATATTTCGACCTACCCGGTGTCGAAAAGGGACTACACAATCTTAAAAATTAAGAATAAAAGCATTGATTTTTCAGGGAACTATCGTTATCATAATAATATCGGTTTTACCCTGCCTGCCATTGCCCCCTATCAGGTGGAAAACGCAGCTCTGGCCATGAAGGCCTTTGAGGTGCTTGCAGAAGGAGGGGGGCGCAGCGGCAGATTTGGGGAACTAAAGGAAACGGTGACGAAGGAAGTCCTTCAGGAGGGCTTAACCCGCTTTTCCTGGCCCGGACGGATGGAAGAGATCCTGCCTCAGGTTTACGTGGATGGAGCCCACAATCCGGATGGGATCCGCGCCTTTTTGGAGGCAGTGGGGCAGGACGGCTGCGGGGGCGGACGGAAGCTTTTGTTCGGCGCGGTTGCCGACAAGGATTATGAGGGGATGCTGGAGGAAATCGTTCATTCCGGTTTTTTCCCGGAAATAAATATCGTTCATTTGAAAAGCGGGAGGGCGGCTTCCCTGGAGAACCTTGCCCGGGTCATGGCAGGATTCCCGGAATGCAGGAGCATTTTCTTTGAAAATACAGAAACAGCCCTGAAGGATTTATTATCCCGGCAGAATGGGGGAAGAATTTATATTGCCGGCAGCCTGTATCTGGTTGGCGAAGTAAAAGCGTTGTTAGGTGACAGGAGAGTGTGAAAACCCTCCGGAATGGAGAGTATAAGATGATTAATTTTGAAGAGGAACTGAAGAAGTTTCATCCCAGCCTGGAGATAGAAGAGGCGGAGGATGCCATTTATAACCAGGATCTCACAGATCTGGCGGATCTGCTGGTGAAGATGGTGAAGGAATCGCAAACGCTTGTGGAAGAGTAGAGGGAGAGCTCATGTTATGTTATCGTTGCGGCTGTCAGCTGTCTGAGCAGGACTTCTGTACCTCCTGCGGAGCGGATGTGGCTTTGTATAAGAAGATTATCTATGCATCCAACAGGTTCTACAATGACGGGCTTGAAAAGGCGAAGGTCAGGGATCTGTCCGGAGCTGTCAATAGTCTGCACCAGTGCCTGAAGCTGAATAAGGAGCATATTGAGGCGAGAAATCTTTTGGGTCTGGTGTATTTTGAAATGGGAGAAGTGGTGTCTGCCCTGAGCGAATGGGTCATCAGCAAAAATCTTCTTCCCAAGAAGAACCTTGCCAGCAATTATATCGATATGGTCCAGTCCAGCGCAGGAAGGCTGGAGACCATCAATCAGACCATCAAAAAATATAACCAGGCGTACCGTTATTGTCTTCAGGGGAGCAAGGATCTGGCCATTATCCAGCTGAAAAAGGTCTTATCCATGAATCCCAGGTTCCTGAGGGCTCACCAGCTGCTTGCCCTCCTTTATATGGATACGGAACAGTGGGACAGGGCTCAGAAGGAATTGAATCACTGCCTGGAGATTGACCGGAACAATACGGTTGCCTTAAACTACATGAAGGAGGTAGAACAGGCCCTGGTGCCTGATGAGTCTTCCAAGGGCGGTGCAAAGCGCAGCCGGGAGGAGGCGGTGCGTTATCAGACGGATAATGAGGTCATTATCCAGCCGCTGACGGTGAAGGAGCCCAAAAGGGGCGGACTGCCTTCCCTTTTAAATATTGTGATCGGCGTGGTGATCGGGCTTGCCGCCATGTATTTTCTGGTGGTGCCCTCCATTGTTGCCAGGGAAAAAAATGACGCCAATCAAAGGGTGACGGAGATCAGTGCAAAGCTGGATGATAAAACGGCTACCATCACCCAGCTGGAACAGCAGGTGGCAGACCTGGAGCAGGAAAAGGTTCAGCTGGAACAGGAGATTCAGGGCTTTGTAGGGGAAGACGGCACCCTGGATACGATTGACAGCCTTCTGGAGGTGGTTTCTTCTTATTTGGAAACAAAGGATGCTGTGCAGACCGGGATCGATCTGGAGGCATATGCGGAGGCTGTGGATATCGAACAGACTTCTGAAGCGCTGCAGAAGCTGTATGAGACCATGTTTGCGGCCATAGGTCCGGAACTGGGAACCGCTTATTATGATAAGGGCATGGAGGCTTTGAAGGAGAACCTGTTTGAAGATGCCATCGCCAATCTGGAAAAGGCGTTTTATTATGATCCTTCCAGGGAAGACGCCCTGTATGAACTGGGAAATGCTTACCGAAGGAATGAGAATACACAGGAAGCTGTTTCCGCTTATCAGAAGCTGCTGGAACTTTTCCCTGACAGCAGAAATGCGGGAAGGGCAAAAAGATATCTCGACGATCTGACAGAAGAATAACAGGCATATACCCCCGGAAGAGGTATACTCCCCGGAAGGGAAACAAAAGAAAAAGATAAGAATCACGAAAGAGAAGGACCTGCGGAAGAATCCGCAGGTCCTTTTTTGGAGAGTTCAGGAGAACCGTCCCAAGCAACGGTTTTGTGATTATCTGTACCATGACAGAACTGGAAAGGAGGCATACCGCAGATTTCGCGGAAAAGTAAAAATGGAAGAATTTAAGATCATTGATCATTGTCTGATGGTCAGGCTCCCGGAGGAGATCGACCATCACAGGGCAGGATATATCTGTGAACAGGCAGACTGGTATATTGTGAAGAAAAAAGTAGATCATGTGGTGTTTGATTTTGAAAATACCCGGTTCATGGATTCTTCGGGAGTAGGCATTATCATGGGGAGATATAAGAAAATCTCCTGCTTTGGGGGAAAGGTCTATATTGTTCATGCGGACAGGCAGGTGAGACGTATTCTCAGGCTTTCCGGCATGGACAGGATCGTGGAGGTTGTGGAGGATCAGAATGAAAAAGAAAGGGAAAAATATGAAAAGTGAAGGAGGCGCCAAGGTGATAAATGAGATGACGTTGGAGTTTGACGGGATTTCCGACAATGAAAGCTTTGCAAGGGTAGCGGTGGCTGCATTTGTTTCTTCCCTGGATCCGACCCTGGAGGAGATCGCGGACATTAAAACCGCGGTTTCAGAGGCGGTGACCAATGCGATCATCCATGGATATGAAAATATTTGCGGCTATGGGAAAGCGGGGAACAGGAGGCCGGATCCCCAGGAGATCCATCCCGGCAAGGTCCGTATTTACTGCAGGATTCAGGGGGATGTTTTACATATTGAGATCACAGATCACGGAAAGGGCATAGATGATGTGGAGAAAGCCATGGAACCTCTGTTTACCACGAAGCCGGAATTAGAGCGTTCCGGTATGGGATTTGCCTTTATGGAAGCTTTTATGGATGAGCTGGAGGTGACGAGCCGCCCGGGAGAAGGTACAAAGGTCAGGATGCTGAAAAAGCTGGGTACCGATCCATGGATCGAAGATGAGGATTAGCCTATGGAAGAAGCATCAGTGCTTATTGCGCAGTCACAATCGGGGGACAAAGGGGCAAGACAGGTACTGATCGAGAAAAATCTGGGTCTGGTGCATTCCATTGTCAGAGGATTTCTGGGAAGGGGCGTCGATGCGGAGGACTTATTCCAGATTGGCGTGATAGGTTTGATAAAAGCCATAGATAAATTTGATCTGAGTCTGGGGGTAAAATTTTCTACCTATGCGGTCCCTATGATAACCGGGGAGATCAAGCGTTTTTTACGGGATGACGGTTTGGTGAAGGTTTCAAGGACTCTGAAAGAAAACAATCGGAAGGTAAGGCTGGCAAGGCAAAGACTGCAGACCGCTCTGAACAGGGAACCCAGGATAAACGAGATATCCGCTGAAACCGGGCTGTCCCGGGAAGATGTGGTCTGCGCCATGGAAGCGGGGATAGAGGTGGAATCTATTTATACCTCCGTTTTTCAGGAGGACGGCAGTGAGATTTACCTGGTGGACCGGGTAGTACAGGATCGGTACGGCTCTGTGGGAAAAAGCTATGACGGGGGAGGGGCGGATTATGAAAAGGAACGGCTTCTGGACCACATGCTTCTGAAGGATCTGTTGAATTCTCTGGAAACGAAAGAAAGGAAGCTGATCTATATGAGATATTTTCAGAATATGACGCAGATGCAGATAGCCGATATCATGGGAATCAGCCAGGTACAGGTCAGCAGGCTTGAGAAGCGGATCCTGATGAAGCTGCGCGCTCTGGCAGGATAAGCTGCATGCTCTGGCAGAATATAACTCTTAATTATTTATGAAATTCCTGAAACAGGCTTTTCTTCTTCGGAAAAATCATTTATAGTATTCTTATGGCATTTTCTCGCGGATACTGGTATGACCGGAGGACCGGCGAGCATATACGTTTAAGGAGCATACATATGAAATCTGAAAAGAAATTACAGAAAGAAGAGGGATTTTTAGAGGAACTGGATCTGCTGGAGGATGAAGGAAAAGAGGATTATCCGGGAGAAGGTGTTTCTCTGAGAGGTCATGGGAATAATGGGGAAGATGCAGGCTGGGGAGCGTCCCGCCAGAAAGAAACGGCATTGGGGCGGGAGGCTGCAGGCTCCGGGAAGAGACGGAGGTCGGCAGGACCTTACATCTTAACTGCCCTGGGCTGTGTCGCAGTGCTTCTTTTGATCGCCTATGTCGCTTTGGCGGCCAGGCAGATGAAAAAAGAAGGGAACGGCGGGGAAAACAAGGAAACAGAAGAAGACAGCCGGGATTCGCTCCAGGCAGGAAATTTTTCCGGAACCTATACCCAGGAGGAAGTGGACACCATGATCGCCCAGGCCGAGGAGAACGCAAGGGCGCAGGAGGCGGAACGGATCCTGGAGGGTCTTAAGGAAAACTTTGCCAATGGAGATTCTACGGCCCTGGCTCTCAGATCCTTTTATCCTGACGAGATCGTCTTGGCCAGCAGCGGGAAGATCCGGTTCTATCCCATCCTGGACAGCCTTCAGAAGAATCGGTACTTACAGGAAAATCTGCAGATGATGGAAAACGGGGAGCTCCAGTATGTGGAAGATGGCCAGGTGATCACCCATAAAGGAATCGACGTATCCGCCCATCAGGGAACGATCGACTGGCAGCAGGTAGCCCAGGACGGCGTGGAATTCGCATTTTTACGGGTCGGTTATCGCGGCTATGGAGAAGCCGGAAGGCTGATGATAGATGAAGAGTTTGAAAATAATGTAAAGGGGTCTCTTGCCAACGGCGTTAAGACGGGAGTATATTTCTTTTCCCAGTCTGTTACGGAGGAGGAAGCCATAGAGGAGGCGAAGCTTGTCCTGGAGCAGATCTCGCCTTACCGGATCACGGGACCTGTTGTTTATGATCTGGAAAAGATTTCAGATTCCGGTGCCAGAACCAGAAATCTGACGGTACAGCAAAGAACGGCTATGGCCCTCGCCTTCTGTCAGACAGTTGCGGATGCAGGTTATCGTCCTATGCTGTATTTCAACCTGGAATCTGCCATCGCCCTGTTTGACCTGACCCAGCTGGAGGATTATGACAAGTGGTTCGCCCATTATACGACCGATCTGTATTATCCTTACGAATATAAAATATGGCAGTATTCCGAGAAGGGTTCCGTGAAGGGTATTGACACGGAGGTAGACATGGATATCAGCTTTGAGGTCTGGGATTAAATTTACAAAAGAAAGAGAGGAGAATAGAAAGATGATCTGCATTAAAAACGGGGAGATACACAACGCCGTTGTGCCGGAGGCTTTTGTGGGGGATATTCTGGTGGAGGATGGAAAGATCAGGGAGATCGGGAAGGATCTGGCGCTCCCGGAGAACGTTGCGGTGATCGACGCCGCAGGAAAGCAGGTATATCCCGGGTTTGTGGAAGCCCACGGGCATATTGGGCTGGACGGATACGGCATCGGCTATGAGGGAATGGATTACAATGAGATGAACGACATTGTCTGTCCGCAGCTGAGGGGAATCGACGGAGTAAAGCCCTTTGATCCTGCCTTTGCCATGGCTGCCCGGGCGGGAGTTACCTGTGTCTGCGTGGGACCCGGCAGCGCCAATGTGCTGGGGGGCACCTTTACCACCATCAAAACGGTAGGAAAAAGAGTGGACGATATGGTGGTGAGAGACGCCGTCGCCATGAAATGCGCCTTCGGAGAGAATCCCAAAAGATGCTACCGCGATAAAAAGGATTCCTGCCGCATGACCACAGCTTATCTGCTGCGGGAGATGCTTTTTAAGACAAGAGAATACCTGGAGAAAAAGGAAGCTGCCGGGAAGCTGGGAGATCCCCTGAAGCGTCCGCCCTACGATATGAAGCTGGAGGCCCTGATCCCTGTCATAAAAGGGGAGATGCCATTAAAAGCCCATGCCCACGCCACGGAGGATATCTTCACCGCCCTGCGGATCGCCAGGGAGTTTGGCGTAAAGATCACCCTGGAGCATGTGACGGAGGGACATCTGATCGCGGAAGAACTGGCGGCGGAAAATGTGCCCCTGGCGGTGGGTCCTACCCTTACAAGCGCTTCCAAATTTGAGCTGCGCAATAAGAGCTGGGTGACTCCCGGTGTGCTCTCCGCCGCAGGCTGTCAGGTTTCCATCATTACCGATTCCCCCGTGATCCCTCAGGAGTATCTGCCCCTGTGCGCAGGCATGGCGGTAAAGGCAGGCATGGATCCTTTCAAAGCTCTGCAGGCTATCACCATCAATCCCGCGAAGCATGCGGGGATCGCCGACCGGGTGGGTTCCCTGGAAGTGGGGAAGGATGCGGATCTGGTGATCACGGACGGCTGTCCTTTTGAAGTATCCACCCAGGTGGAATATGTGCTGATCGACGGCAAAGTGGTCAAAGGAGATCAGCTATGATATTGTTGAAGCAGATGGTGGTGCTGTTTCTCCTGATGATGATCGGGTTTTACCTGGCAAAGCGGGGAATTCTGGATGAAGCCACCAGTAAAAAGATTTCATGGATCGTGGTGAATGTGGGCAATCCTGCCCTGATCGTATCAGGAAGCCTGGGAGAAGAGAGGATACCGGCTTCCAGCCTGGTTCAGGTGATCTGCATCGCGGTGCTTATGTATGCTGCCCTGGTGGTTCTGGGGCAGCTTATGCCGGGAATGCTCCGGGTGAAGGGAACCGGAAAGAGCGCATACCGGGTGATGAGCGTATTCACCAACATCGGGTTTATGGGCTTTCCCATTTTGTCCGCCATGTATGGGAGCAGCGCCCTGCTGTACGGCGCCATGTTCCTGATCCCCTATAACCTGCTGATTTATACCTATGGGATCGGCGTGATCCGGGGAGGGTTCTTTTTTAAGGAGCTGGGAAAGGTGCTTAATATCGGCGTCTTTGCCTGCGTCCTGACCATAGGGATCTACGCCTTGAAGCTCACTACCGATGCTGTGCTTCCGGAATTCTTTACCCAGACCATCACCCTTTTGAGCAACCTTACAGCCCCTTTAAGCATGATGGTCATCGGCGCTTCCCTGGCGGATCTTTCCCTGAAGGAGCTGGCGGGGGACGGAAAGCTGATCCTTTATTCCCTTTTGCGCCTGGTGGCGATCCCCCTTCTTTTCCTGTTTGTCATCCGTCAGTTCGTGGCGGATACCATGATGCTGGGGGTGTGCCTGGTGATGCTGGCGACTCCTGCCGGCAGCATGACGGTGATGCTGGCACAGCAGTATGATGGGGATGTGAAGACCACTTCCAAGGGAGTGACCCTGACTACCGTGCTTTCCGTAGCAACCCTGCCCCTGGTGTTCTGGCTGGCAGGGCTGTGAGAAGAGGTATATAAGTTTCCGCCGGCGGGATGCGGCCTTTTGTGGTGAATTTTTTCCCCATGCCATAATAAAACCTCCAAACTGTGTAATTTTATCTTACATCAGTTTGGAGGTTTATACAATCTTTGGGATAGACCTTACAGGTAGCAGCGCAGATCCCTGCAGAGCTGTTCCTCGATGTCAGCCAGCCGTCTGCAGATCCCCTTGGAGTCATTATCTGCCGCCTGGTACTGGTTCAGATATTTGTGGAGGGATTTTACCCCCATGTTGCAGCCGTCGGTGAGAAGGTCCGCCACGGTCGCGTCGCTTTGATTCATGCTCATCTTTACATTGGTCTTCATCCAGGACATGCCCTTTGCCATGGGATTGGGATCCTTGTCCTCGCTGCCCAGCTCAAGCAGCTTAGCATGGATCTCATTTCCCAGATCCTCATGGTGTTCCCTGCTTTTATACAGCAGATCTTTCATACTGGAATCGGAGATCCTGTCCATTACCTCATCGATGGATGCCACGGCCATTTTGGTGCCGGCGTCACATTCCTTTAAAAGATGTATTGTATCGTTGATTGCCATAGGAAATCCTCCTGATCTTATTTTATATTACACTAATATTTCCCTGAAAGAGGGAAATTATGCATGGACTGTAAAAATGGCTGCAGGAGGAAGGTATCTTTGAAAGGATAAGCTGCCGGAAGAGAATAGGAATACAGAATTTTGACACAATAAACAGATTCCTGATACAACAAACAGACACACAGGAGAATTTCCTCCTTATGTGTCTTTGTTTGTCCTAAGTCTGTGGGATATGAGCCGACTTTCGGCATATAAGGCTGTCATATAAGGTCTTCTTTATATTATTTCTTCATCTGCTTTGCGATGTATTCAAGGTGCGATACCTGTTCGGGAGTAAGTTCTTTTAAAACCTCGACGATACTTCTCAATTCCTGAGGGCATTGGTTGCCTTCATCGAAGAATTCGCTGGGCGTCACACCGAGATATTCACAAATATAGAAGAAAATGGACATGGAAGGCAGTGCCTTCTGGCTTTCTAAGGTATTGATGTAGCCTGCGCTCATGCCAAGACTCAGGCTCATTTCCCTTGCGGATACGTCCTTCTGCATGCGAAGCTGAATCAATCTCTGATAGAAGAATTTATCGTCCATGGTTCCTCCGTTTCTGCGTCTCCTGCGCATATAAAAAATAAAATGATCTGTTGCACGGAATTCGTTGTCCATGTGCTCCTTTTTCAATTGTACGCCACAAACAGTTTTAAAGCATGGATTTACAATGGTTAATTTTGAGAATACATTGTATCACATTTTATTCGCTCTTTTTATTGGAAGAGGCGGATTCCAGAACCTTTCTGTAAGGCGCCAGCATTCCCTCGTTCATCTGATTCCCCATTTTTGATCTGATCCTGGTGGAAGAAAGCAGGCCGCCCACCAGGTACATTTTCAGGACGGTGCCCATTTTCTTCTGGGGGAAGTCGTACTGGCCATGTGCCTTATAAAAAGCGTGGTCCGCCTTCATCATGCCCTGCATCAGGAAGATCAGATCCCGGAAGATCTTCATTCCCCCTACTCCGTAGAAGTTCCGGGGTTGTACATAGCGATGGGAAATGGCATAAACAAGTTTTTTTGCCATGCGGTCGATGGAACGGTCGGTATCCTGTTCATCCGTCGCCACCCCCGCCAGGAAATTGCCGCCTACTTCACTGCGGCCTTCTATGATCATCTGCAGGTTTGGTTCCCCGCTGTAGCGTCCGTCCACCAGATAGCCGAAGGGCATACCCATGGTGACGGTTCGGTGACCATTGCAGAACTGACGGTCATCATAAAGCTTAAAGACAGATCCCATGGAATGATCCTTGATGGTGAAGGCGTAGACGATGGAATCGCAAGTCTGGATCTCATCACGTAAAAAGCTGTCAAAACCGTCTGTATAAACGCATTTGCCGCTTACAGCACAGTTAAAGCACCCCAGGCACCCTCCCCGGAAAGGATATTCCCGGAGGTTGATCAGCTTGCTTTCATAAGGGAGGACGGCTCGGAAACGGGCGATCATTCCTTTAAGCTGCTGGTTATCCGGTTCACAGTCGGTTACGATGGCGACGGTACGGGGAATCCGGACCTTCTGACGGTCCGATGAAGCAGATTGGGGTATTTCAATTTTTTTTGCAGGAATAGTTGCAGGAACAGGGACGAAATCGGGCAGCGCCGCAGGAATCGGTTCGTAACAGTCGTGCTTCATGCACCACATGACATAGGAAAAGAATCTTCTGGCATCTTTCTGCCCCTCAGGACTCAGGAGATCATCCATGTCTGCGGAAAGTCCCCTGATAAATTTCATTCCCAGATCCTGACAGTTGTCCTGGATATACCTGTGGGCTGTCACATCATAAAAGTGCTTGGAGGTGGTGATCTGGGTCGCGTATTTTCCTGTTAAGTCGATGCCTGAGGTCTTCAAAAGCTCCATAAAGCGGTGGAGCTGGCTGGGGGCGATAAAGGTATAGACAGGATAGGAGAAGATCAAAAGATCTGCATTTTCAAGTTTTTGGGCTGCCTGGGAAAAATCCTTTTCCAGAAGCCTGATCTGTCCCCCCGCGTGAAGGATCTCAAAATGATGCTCCGGGTGGAGCTTTTCCAGGTAAAGTACAGTTTGCAGCGTGATGCTATAGCGCGCCTTGGGGCTGCCGTTCAAGACCAGAATTTTCATGGCGTCGGGTTCCTTTCTTTCAATCGCTACTATTCCTGATTATATGAGCTGAGGCCGTAAAGTTCTTTATCCCCTGGCAGGTAAACATGCCGTGGATGAAGAAAACTTTTGCCCCTGTCCCACTTCTTCCTCATGTTGGGGCACATCATAAAGCCTATCATCCATCGGTATATCGGTATGCAGGCATACTGTGGATTTCAGCTTTTGACGCTGTAATCATTATATAAGATATGGAAGGAAAAAGCCAGAGAAAAAGAGGAAGATTGAAAAATTAATGGATTTTCTGTGGAACATT
>CANQBS010000041.1 GCA_947589075.1 uncultured Acetatifactor sp. | reverse complement strand
AATATCCTTTCCTGCAACACTAACGGCAACTTTTTTGCCGGAGCCTTTAGAAGTGGAAGTTAACTTTTCACTTCACTGTTTTTCCTATTCCTTTGTTCCTTTTCCGTTTCAACATAGGCAAAGGCGCCGCCGAGAGTAACTGCAACTGTCACTCCCGGCGGCGATTCCTTTATTTTAAAAATATATACATACCAAGCGAAGACTTGCTTGTGTCTTCGGGTAATTTCAGAATATTTTCTTCAACAAGATCATGAATAGCCATCATTCTTGCAGCATAGAGTTCCATTCTGATGTAATATCCGATATGATTATGCAACACCGAATGACTGTATTTCTTGAAAATTTCTTCCACTTTTTCGTATAAAGCGGCGACGTTTTGAATGAGCAATTCATAGTTCTTGTGTTCACGGAAAAGCTGATGGATCCTTCTCAGATCTTCAACTCTTATAACTAAAACGTCGGGAATCATGTATCCGTCATCTGATACGTGCGCGTATTTGCCGTTTATTCCATTCCATACTCTTTTTTCGATTTCAGTAAACGAAGATATATTTCTGTTTTCCCTGATGCAGTTGCACATCAATTCGACTTCTTCGTAATCCGGCTCTCCGCATTGGTTCCACAAAGAATAATCTCCATATTTATATGTCCAAAACATATTTTTTTTATTACCGTAGCCATTATGCCCCATTCTTGTTTCTTCAGGAAGATCGGCGATCTCATAACCGACAAATCCCCAGGATTCTCCGTTAGCACGTTTGGGCGGCTCGTAAATATCTTGTGCCTTTACCGAATTTTCAATTAAGTAATCAATGAGATCGGGAGTCAACCACCAACGAATTGTATTATCATCAATATGGTCGCCTGCAATTCCGAGAGCGCGAATGTTGGCGATACTATCATCCATAAATTCGCGAATAAGATGGCTTCGCTCTCTTGCGGTCTTTCGCAGCGCATGGTAGACCTCTATACGACAATCTTTATCTAAGATGAAGAAATTGGTGATATATTTATCTCCCTGTTTTTCAAGAAGAGTAGCCCTGTGAAGAATGTCAACCTCTTCCTCCATGTACGGAAGTGCTATCCCAAGTTCGATAGATAATTCTTCAAGGGTTGATGGGTTATTGCTCGCCTGCAGTAAAATATTATTGGGGATCCTTCTTTGCACAACGCTCCAAGGAAGGCCGCTGGGTTGTGGACCGCTTGCTGCAAATATAATGTTCTCGGGACTATAGCTGCGTTTTCCAAATTCTCTTGCCATTTCCATACCTTCTTTCAATATGATTCTTGCACGGTGGAGCCTTTGTTCTACCGCACTTTTTGAAAGGGAGAGCTTCGATGCAATATCACGAACGCTTTTGTCCTCTATGTAATAGGCAACAACGATGTTACGATAATCACTCTTGATGAACGCCAGCTCCCGCCGAAGCAGAGCCATCTGCTCTGTGTGTATCATTTCATCAAGGATATTCTCGCCTTCGTCCTCGATCTCATAATCTCCGATATCGGAACCGGTTACCGACTCGTTTCGACTATGCTTTTCTTTTGCCCATACTGAATAACGGTTACGCGCGATCCGCCATACCCACGCTGAAAAACTCGTTGGGATAGTACCCTTATTCAAAGCTGTGATGATTTGAAGCGAAGTATCTTGTGTCAGATTTTCAGCTTCAAAATTGTTTCCTGTCTTCTTTAGGCAGAAATAAAACAACTTCTCCATATAGTTTACAGTAAATTCATTGATAAGCTGATCACGCATTTGGTTCGTTTTTTGCATCTTCTCGCCTCCTTTCACCCATATAGTGTGGTATTTATTGATTTGCTGACAAGATTTCAAAAAATATTTTTAATGATCTTATCAAACGCCTATTTTTCTTTAAGCCTATATCTTTTCCCTTTTGTCGAACCGATGCTTTCCAGTTTGCCGAGTTCTACGAGTTCGGAAAGAAGCAACTTGATTCGTCTTTCTCCAACAGACAATATGTCTGTAAAATCTGATACTTTATACCATATCTCCGGCTGCATTGCAGATAGAATGAGTTCATAATGTTCCTGCGTTTTGCGGGTAATTTTTTTCTGGCATTTTTTTTCGGCACTTTTTTCCGACACTTTTTTTGCAAAGCAAAGTTCCAGAACCGTCCGGTCAGGATTAAAGCGTTCTATAATAACAGGCTCCGTCCATCCCTGCGCTTCCCAGACCTGGAAAATATTAGGCACCTCCTGTCAAATCTGCTTTCTCAGACCTCCCTGGTTGCCTCCTCCAGCCACTTCCTTTCCTCCTCTGTCAGATAAGGAGAAACCTTCTCGTACACCCTTCGGTGGTAATCATTCAGGTACTCCCTCTGCCTGGGGGAAAGGTATTTCAGGTCGATGGCGTCCAGATCGATGGGGGCATAGGTCAGGGTATCAAAATACATGAACTGGCCGTATTCATTCTTCTCCCCGTTCTTTGCCACCATCACATTTTCAATGCGGATGCCGTGGCTGCCCTCCACATAAACTCCCGGTTCATTGGTCACATCCATCCCCGCCTCGATCACAGCCTCCGTCATGCCGCCGGTGAAACGCCAGCGCAGATTCTGGGGATCCTCATGAACATTGAGGATATAGCCCACCCCGTGTCCGGTGCCGCATTTGTAATCCAGACCGATCTCCCACAGGGGCTCCCTCGCCATAATGTCCAGATTTCTTCCGCTGCAGCCATAGAGCCACTTCGCGTTGGTCATCTGCAGCATTCCTGCGGCTACCAGGGTATAATGCTTCTTAATCTCATCGGAAATGGGACCCAGCACAATGGTTCTGGTCACATCCGTGGTTCCTCCAAGATACTGACCGCCGGAATCCACCAAGAGCATCCCTTCGGGCTTCAGCACGGCGAAGCTGTCAGGCGTGGCTTCATAATGCATCATCGCCGCATTGGCCTTGTATCCCGCAATGGTAGGGAAGGAAAGATCCAGGAATTCAGGAATCTGCCGGCGGAGCTGCTCCAGATAATCTGCCGCGGAAATCTCCGTGATCTCTTCCTTTCCGATGTTTTTTTTCAGCCAGTAAATAAATTTCGTAACCGCCACGCTGTCCTTCAGGAAGATTTTCTCCATATTGGCAAGCTCAACCGGATTCTTAACTGCCTTCAAAAGCTCCGTTGGATTCTTCTTTTCCGCCAGCTTCTGTTTTCCCTCCAGGGTCTTATAAAGGGAATAGCTGCAGTGCCTGTTATCCATCAGAATGCTCTTTCCCTCCTCCAGGGACTTTAAGAAAGGAATGATCTCTTCATATGCCTTAAGCTGGATATGATGGGATTCCAGATAGGACCTGACCTGTTCGTCCACAGCCTTCTTTTGCAGGAACAGCACAGCCTCCTCCATTGTAATATATCCATAGGACATGGCTACCGGATTGCATTCCACATCACAGCCCCGGATATTGAAAAGCCACATCAGATCATCCAGCTTGCTTAAAAGGAAGGCCTCCGCCCCTTCTTTTTCCATCTTTTCCCGCACATCCTGAAGCTTTTCTTCCACACTTCTTCCCGCGATCTCTACCGGCAAAACAGTAACCCCTCCTGCCGGGAACGCAGGTCTGTCCTTCCAGATCTCCTCCGCCAGATCCTTTTCATAAGCGATCCTGACCTTCTTTACAGAAAGCTCCCTCTCATACCGCTTTCCTTCCGTCATGGTGATCACCCTGCCGTCGAAACCCAGGGTCTGCCCTTCCTGCATATGATCCTTTAAAAATTCCTCGATGGTAGGGACTCCTTCGTCCAGCATCCGGAAAAGCTCCACGCTGGTTCCGGAAAGCTCTTTTTCCGCCTGGATAAAATATCTGCCGTCCGTCCAGAGTCCGGCGCCCTCCTGCCATACCAGAAGCGTCCCGTTGGAACCCGAAAAGTTACAGAAATATTCCCTCACCTTAAAGTAGTCGTTCACATACTCAGAATTATGGAAATCCGCCGTGGGCATCATATAAAAATCAATCCCGTTTTTCTCCATAACGCTTCTGAGAGCCTTCAATCTGTCCAAAATCACCTTATTTTCCATTTGTAAATTTCTTCCTTTCTATTCTCTGTTCTTGATTTCCTATCCTCTATTCTTTATTCTCTATTCTTTATTCTCTATCCTTTATTCCCTATCCTTTATTCCTTATTTTCGATTCCCTGTTTTTCCGGGTTGATTTTCACCGTCCCAACTGCAACATCTTTTCATCGGCCCAGATGCAATTCCTTTTAACGGTTCCAGCCGCAATTTCTTCTGACCATCCAGACCGACCGCAATTCCTTCTGACCGTCTGGAACCACTCTCCGTTACTGAATAACATCCCTGCACAGCCCTACAGCCCGGGAGGTGCCGACCCGATCGCAGCCCAGCTCCAGGAACATGGCGAGTTCCTCTAAAGTGGAGATCCCGCCTGCAGCCTTGATCTTCACGTTGGGTCCGATATGCGCCTTGAAAAGCTCCACGTCCTCCCTGACAGCGCCTCCTGTCCCGAAACCGGTAGATGTCTTGATATAATCCGCTCCTGCCTTTGTCACGATCCTGCACAGGGCGATCTTCTCTTCCCGGGTGAGATAACAGGTCTCCACGATCACCTTCAGGATATGGGAACCGCAGGCTTCCTTAATGGTACGGATCTCCTTTTCCACCTTGTCGAAATCCCCGTTCTTCACATCGCCGATATTGATCACCATATCGATCTCGCTGCAGCCCTGACTCAGGGCGACCTGTGTCTCCGTCAGCTTGCTTTCAACGGTGCTGTAACCCAAAGGAAAACCTATCACCGTACAGATATTGAGCTTTTCCCCATAGGTGTCATGAATCCTCTTCACATACGCCGGAGGGACACAAACGCTTGCCGTGTGGTACTGCAGCGCTTCCCCGCACAGCTTCTCAATGTCCTCCCAGGCGGCATATGGCTTTAAAAGCGTATGATCCACATGCTCCAGCATTTCCCTGACTGTCATACTCTCATCCTCCTGTTATCTGCTTACCTGATTTCTTCTATTTTTCTTCTATTTGTTATTTTCTGTCTGATTTCTTCTGTCTGTTATCTTCTGTCTGTTATCTTCTGTACAATACTTTTATTCAGTCTTTTCAATATTTTAATACGTTCCCCGGCAAAATGCAACTGTTAAACCCCGGCTTATCATCCCGGCTTTGCCAGCCGGATAAATTCGGCTTCTGAACTTGTTCGGCTTGGGCGCGCCTGAACTGTTACTGTTCCCCATGCTTGTCAACCCCATGCTTGTCGATATTTTTTCCTTGCAATTATAGCTCAGGTTATGTTATGATAGTTGTAACCGTTTTTTCAAATGCGCGGAGGGGGATACCGCCAGAGCGGAATGTCTGGGGCAATGGGACGGCTTACTTTAAAAACGGCCAATTAATATATAGAAAGGGGCTGAGCACATGAATGAAAACAGTTACTCTGAGATTACACCGGATCTCTTAAGACTATCCAAAATGTCGCAGGAAGCGGGTGTCATCGAGACAGAGCTTTTTACCAGATATGAAGTCAAGAGGGGGCTTCGGGATCTGAACGGCAAAGGCGTTCTGGCAGGACTCACGAGGATTTCAGATGTGAGAGCGACCGAAACAGTCAATGGGGTCAGCGTTCCCTGCCACGGAAGACTTTTCTACCGGGGCTATGATGTAAAGGACCTGGTACAGGGCTTTACCTCCGACGGCCGGTTCGGCTATGAAGAGATCGCCTACCTGCTGCTCTTCGACAAACTTCCGGATAAAAAGGAATTAAAGATGTTCCGGGAGATGCTTGCGAACTACAGGACGCTGCCCACCAGCTTTGTGAGGGATATCATCCTGAAGGCTCCAAGCAAGGACATGATGAATACGCTGGCGCGAAGCGTCCTGACCCTTTACTCCTACGACGACAGGGCAGACGATACTTCCATTCCAAACGTATTGAGGCAGTGCTTACAGCTCATCAGTCTTTTTCCTCTTTTAAGCATCTATGGTTATCAGGCCTACAGCCACTATCACGACGGAAACAGTCTTTACATCCACCAGCCGCGACCCGAATTATCCACTGCAGAAAATATCTTACATATCCTGCGCCCGGACAGCTCCTATACGCCTTTGGAGGCTAAAATCCTGGATATCGCGCTGGTACTGCATATGGAACACGGCGGAGGAAATAATTCTTCCTTTACGACCCATGTGGTGACTTCCTCTCTGACAGACACCTACTCCACCATCGCAGCTTCCATCGGCTCCTTAAAAGGACCCAGGCACGGAGGCGCCAACGTCAAGGTGGTTCAAATGTTTGAAGACATGAAAAAGGAAGTATCCGACTGGACGGATGAGGAAGAAGTAAAGGCTTACCTGCGCAGGCTCCTTCATAAAGAAGCTTTCGACCATGCCGGACTGATCTACGGCGTGGGCCATGCGGTTTATTCCAAATCGGATCCCAGGGCGGTGATCTTTAAGAGCTTTGTGGAGAAATTATCCGAGGAAAAAGGATTGCATAAGGAATTCGCCCTGTATTCCCTGGTAGAACGTCTTTCCCCTGAAGTGATCGGAGAGGAGCGCCAGATTTATAAGGGCGTCAGCGTCAACGTGGACTTCTATTCCGGTTTTGTTTATCATATGCTGGGGCTTCCCATGGAGCTGTACCCCACGTTCTTCGCCATCGCCAGGATCGTTGGTTGGAGCGCCCACAGGCTGGAGGAGCTGGCCAACAACGGCAAGATTATCCGTCCTGCCTACAAGCCCATCGGAGAAGACAGGGAATATGTGAAAATGAACAGACGCTGACAATACAGTCCGATTGATAAGATCCTGTTCAGAGAAAAATATCTAACCACCATAACAGCCGCCGGCAAAGATCTTCGCCGGCGGCTGAATGATTTCTTCTTTCTGCTTTTTACTTCTTCCTGCTTTTTACGAAATCATGACTGTAAGAACAGTGAGATTATCATGTCCTCCCGGCACCCGGTCCATCAGCCGCAAAAGCAGCAGCTCTGCCCACTCTCTGGCATTTTCCGCCTTTAAGAGATCGATGAGTATCTCCTCGTCACGAAGATATTCCCACATGCCGTCCGAGCACAGCAGAAACGCATCTCCCGGCTCAATGGGGAGGTTCGGAATATAGAATTCCGGCTCGTTCCTGTCCTCGCTTCCCAGGGAGCGCAGCAGACAGGATTGATCTTCATCTGTCGCGATCTGATCCCTGGTGATCTCCCCCGCTTTATATTTCTTATATGCCACGGAATGATCGTTGGTAACGGAGCAGATGTAACCGTCGTGAAGATAATACAGCCGGGAATCCCCCACATTGGTCCAGGTTGCCTGAGAGCCTTCCACCGCAAGAACCACAGCCGTACTTTTTAAAACGGTGTTTTTTTCCTCCTGCAGAGCCAGAATATTTTGATTTGCCCGGGCAAGCTGTGTCCGCAGCCATTCCTCAGGGGAAGCGTCAAATGAACCTTGAAAAGCATTTAACAGCGTATCCCTTACACAGGCGGAAGCAAGTTCACCGAAACTGTGACCGCCGAGCCCGTCCGCCACCAGGAAAATCCCATTTTTTCCAATGACAGAATACCCTGCCGCATCTTCGTTGTAGGCTCTTCCGCCGCTGTTCGTGTATTCATAAACGTCAAATTCCATATGGATACCCCCTTTATGCAGCAGAACTCGTTCTGACTGCTTATCACTGTCTCCGGCTGCTTTTTGCTCTTCAAAATGCGCTGTCTTCCGAACCTTTAGCCCAGCTCTAAGCGGATCACATTGGCTTTATCCCCTACATAGAAGCTGTCTCCCACCCTGAGACGGCAGGGCACATTAGCCTGCAGGCGCTGTCCGTTCATCAGGAAAGTACCGTAGGTAGAACCCAGATCCGTAACCACGAAGGACTGAGAAGCCAGATCAAAGGCAATGGAACAATGTCTGCCGCTGACGCCCGCGGTGCCATCCGCATAGGAAATGGCACAATTCATCTTGTCCCGGCCCACAAGGATCGGTGTCGTGCTTACACTCACGCTTAAGCCGTTATGCTGAGAAGAGAGAGAACGGGCTACAGGGCCCTTTGCCTTGGACGCAGGACCTGTGGGAGCCGTCTGCTGGTTCTGCCCGACAGACGCAGCTGTTCCGCTGCTTTGTCCCTGGTTTTTCCCTGATTTTTTCAAAACAACCAGCACCGCGGCGACGATTGCGGCCACAACAATAACCCCGGCAACGATTATGACAGGATTCATGCCCCCCGATTTATCGGTATCTGCAGGAGGAACCTCCGCATTTGCGGGAAGCGTCTCCTCCGGCTGCTCCTGCTCGTCTGATGCGTCTTCACTGTCCGCCAAAGTGTATTTTACATTATTTTTGTCCATCAGAGCCATAGCGTGTTCAATATTGACCGCATAATAGAGATCCGAAGCGTTGTCTCCGCCGGACCAGCCCCAGGTATTCATGCCGATCACATATCCGTCCCCATCCGTTACCAGAGGTCCCCCTGAATTTCCATGATTGATCTCTGCCGTCATCTGAATACTATGAACACGTGTTCCAGAAGCAGTCACGAGCTTGCTGATGGCTCCCGGCGTCACCGTTGAATCCTTCATGCTCCATTTGCTGGCATCAGTAAGGGGATTTTCCGCAACACCCGGAAAACCTACGGCATATACGCTTGCTCCCCGCATGTCGTCCGTAGGTACCTTAAGGGTCAGGGGCTTGCGCTTATCAGTAGGCGCATCCAGCTTCAGGATAGCGCAGTCGGCATCGTTTCCGCCTTCTATATAATCTACTACTACAGCCCCATCGTAATCATCATCCGAATAATATACCCTCAGGCTGAACTTCCCTTCAAAATAATAATACAGGGCCACCCCGTTTGGCGCGGTGCCATAATTGCCCATAACGATCCCTACATTTCCGCCCTTTCCATTTTCCAGGAAAGAATCCACCACATGGTGGTTTGTCAGAAGATATTGAGGATCTTTCCCCTTCTCTCCCACAAAGAAGCCGGTTCCCTGACTGTTCCAGGAATCATAACTAAATTGTTGATAGACATTCTTGTCCTTATCCACAATTTTCATGGTACCTGTCGCCTGAACGATCACCACGGCAATCCCTTCATCAACCTCAGTATTATATCCTCCATTTGCCGCCTGCGCCGATATGCTGCCGCACATCATGCCGCTTAATAAAACTGTCAGAGCAAGCAGCACAGTTAAAATGATAGATGTTCTTTTTTTCACTTTCTTTTCCTCTTTTCTTTTATTTATCCACAGCACTTCACAACCACCGCTGTATAATTATCCTGGTGGGGCTTAAAGCATGCCACGATCTCATCCTCCAGCTTCCGGCACATCAGGGCAGGATCGTCTCCCTCCAGCGCGTCCAGAAGCTGCGTCTCGCTTAAGGTACCGCCCACCCCGTCCGAACAGGCCAAAAGCACATCCCCAGCCTTCAGGGGAAGCGGACGGACAGAACCATCCGTCTCGCCGAATCCGCTCATTCCCAGAAACTGCGTTAAAGCCGCGCTTTCCGGATCCTGCCTGCCATCCGTCGGATCTATCATTCCCTTGCGGATACATTCCAGATAGATTTCGTTGCGCATGTTATGCTCCCGGTTCAGACGATAAAGATGCCCGTCCCTTTTCAGATAGAAGCAGCTGTCTCCCACGCTGATATAATAAAGCAGATCGTTAAACAGGATTCCTGCTACCACGGTACTTCCGCCCTGACCGCCAAGGAGTCTTTCCACTTCCTTCGATGCCGCGCAGACAGCTTCTTTCAGGGAGACGGCCAGGTCCCCTGTCCTGTCCATCCTTTCAAAAGAGCCCCGCAGACAGGCTGCCGCCGCCTCACTGGCGGCCTTGCCATCCTTCATGCCGCCCATGCCGTCACATACTGCAAAGAACAATCCCTGTTCCTTCATTTTTTTCTGATCGATGGCATTTACGATACAAAAAGAATCCTCCTGCCTCTGTCTGGCCCCGATTCCCTGCAGATTTCCTATACGGCAGCTGAATGCGCCGCCGTTTTCCACCGGATGAAACGGAGCCTCCGTCCTGGGGATACGGTTTCTTTTCCCGGAAGACTTCTTATTTTTACGAAAAAACATAGTTACTCTCCCTTGGCGAAACCATCCTTCCAGTTATACTTTTCCCTGCAGAAGGGCACAAAGATCATCTGGCTCTCTCCCATCTCCACAACATCTCCCGATGACAGCTTGGTAGGGATGTAGACCGGTTCGTCATTCACATAGATATTATTGGCGCTCTCTCCCGGAATCAGATGGAATACATTATGTTTTTCATCATAACCGATCCTGGCGTGGTTTTCCCTGGAGATCGTGGCGTCGCCCTTGATGCAGATATCCATCTTCTCGCTCCGCCCAATGGTATTGTTCTTGGCCAGGATACGGTAATCCTTTCCCTTGTCCGGTCCGGAAATGCAGACAAACCATCCTACCACCGGCTCGATATTCATAGTCTTTTTAAAAACAGCTACCGTTTTCCCGGTATCCTCGTTACCTGCGGCGCCGTAATTCTTGGGCGCTACGGTTGCTCCTAATTCACTGCCTGCCAAAGGGATCTGATCCACATAGCTGCCTCCTACCGGAACGGTCTTGCCAATTCCGGAAGCGTCCCCTCCAAACTCCATACGGTTTACGCCGCCGTTACAATACGGGCATGACTGATACTGATCGCTGTCGTAAATATGCCCGTTTCCGCATTCCACTAATGCCATTTTGTCCTCCTCCTTTTTATTTCCATTGATTTATTATCATTTAATCCCATAAACAGGGAAGCATGACCTTAGAGCAGATACCTTCAGTTTTGAAAAAAACTGTTATCCAGCCGCAGAAGTTCTCCGCTGTCCAAATCCATGACAAATAAACTGTGGCTGTCGTCTTCCAGATATGCATAGAATGCAAGACCCTTTTCTCCGAAAATGGACAGATATCCCAAATCAGTGATATTACTGCCAATCTTTCCTGCGATATCAAGATCTGTGATGGATGTCATATCTCCAAAATCTATATAATAGCTTTTGCTGCCGGAGGTATCTGTGATCTCAGTCACATAATAAAATCCTCCGTTATATGCCACCATATTGCTGTAGTTATATGCATAATCCCGGTCCGCCGTCCACCGCACTCCACCTATAAGTTCACCGGTCTTTGGATCGAACCGATCCAGCCTATGCACATAACCGCTGCTGTCAACACATCCCTCTTCATTCGTATCGCCTCCAAATGGGGTCTGGTACAGCACGTAGAGATTGTCTGCGTCCGAACATAATTCATTGACGACAACATTGCTTTCATATGCTCCCAGATATTCCGGCGAAGACCATTCGCCGCATGTGGGCACACGGTAAAGGCAATTATCCGTACCTATGTAAAACACATATCCGTCCTGGAAAGCCACCTGCTTACAGCTGTTTATCCGGATTATGTCAGGCTCCGCGTCAGAATTCTGGTGCCATCTGTATAAACAGCTGCCGTCGCTAAAATTGCTGCTGCAGAAGACACAGGATTCTGTGACATAAAAGGACATGATATTTTCACCGTCATCCGGAGATACGATCCGCACCGGTTCATCCGCATCGTCGCCTGCCAGGTTCGATGCATCCACTCTGTAAACGCATCCATCCTGCTGACTGACATAAAACAGCATTTGAGATTCACTCACATAATTTAAACAGCAGGGTCTGACGCCGGCCAGCAGTTCTTTTCCCTGATCGTCGTACAGCCCGCTGTTCAGCCAAAAAACAGGACTCTCATAGCACCATTCGATCAGCGCTCTGTTTTTCAGATTATCTGAGGTGTTTCCCAACAGCTCTTCATAGGGATCAATCGGCTGTTCAGGCTGTTCGGCAGTTTCAGGGGTATCTATATTCCCGCCTGTTTCTTCCGGCTCTTCAGAGGAAGCGGTTTCTTCCGGTTCCTCTGAAAAAGAAGATTCTGCCGGCCAGGTCTGGGTTTCCGATTCCCGCGAATAAGATTCCGTTTCTTCCTTTCCGCTGTCTGACACAAGAACAGAGCCGTCCTTTCCGGAGTTTGTCAGCGCCGCTATGCCTGCCGCGCCAACCAGTACAGCGGCTGCGATAACTGCGGCGATCACAAATGTCTTTTTTCGTTGTCCCCCGTTAGAAGAAGCTTCAACAGGCTGCCGGGTTGTCTGTCCGTCTGCGGACGGCTCAGGCTGCCGGGCTGCCTGACCGACTGCTGGCTGCTCAGGCTGCCGTACTGTCTGTCCAACTGTTGACGGCACAGGCTGCTCAGTTTGCGGCGCCGTAAAGATCCTCCGGTTTGTAACTCCTGCGGACCCTGCGAGCGGCACGATCGTCTGCCCTTCCTGCCCCTGATACATCCCCCCGGCTGCCAGCAGCGCGCTCTTAAATTCTCCCATGGTCTGGAACCGGTCTCCCGGCTGTACACTCAAAGCTTTTAAGATGGCATCTTCCTTTTCCCGGGAGATTTTCACCCCCAGGCTGCTGGGCGGGATCAGGTCGTCCTCCTCCAGCCGGTCTATGGAATCCGGCGGTCTTTTCCCCGTAATGGCAAAATAAAAACTGGCTCCTACCGTATATACGTCGGTAAAAGGTCCCTGTCTTCCGTGTCTGGTATACTGCTCCTTGGGGGCGAAACCGTGCTTTAACACCACGTCCAGGCTGCGGCTCTTGTCCCCCAGGCTGTAGCGGGCTGCGCCGAAGTCTAAGAGTTTTACCGTTCCGTCGTTTGTAATATATATATTATCCGGCGTCACGTCCCTGTGGACGATCCCACGGCTGTGCACCAGCGCCAGGGCATCTATGATATGGATCAGGACGCTTTCCGCCTCATCGTAGCTGATCTTCCCGCCTTTCTGCCGGATATATTCCTCGAAGCTGATTCCTTCCACGAAGTCCATGACAAAATAAGCGGTACCGTTCTCCTCGAAATAGCTGTGGATCTTTACGATATTTTCACTGCCGATAAAAGCCGCCAGAGTTTCTGCCTCCTGCAGGAAACAGGACTTTCCATACTGGAAGCTGTCCGTACGCTCTCCCGGATAGGAATTCACCGTGCTCCCGGTTCGGGAAGCCAGGGTGTCCGGAAAAAATTCCTTGATGGCCAACTTCTGACCACTTTTATGATCCAGAGCCATATAAGTGATGCCGAAGCCTCCCTGCCCCAGCACCTTCTGTATGATGTACTGCCCCGCCAGGATGCTGCCTTCCGGCAGAGCCAAAGGATATTTATCGTTCATCACCCGGACCGCTCCCTTCTCATCTGTTTCTATTTCTTTTCCCCATAAATTTTCCCTGTTACAGGCGCTGTTAATTCAGTTTCTGAAAATCGCTTCCATCGAGATTCATAAGAATGGAGCCATTATACCCGTCTTCTGTCTGAACCCACGCCGCTATCTTCTCTTTTCCATCCACATCCAACAGGAGGGACAGGTTCGAAAGATTTTGGATGGGGTTGGCTGCATTTAAAAAGACAGTTTCATATGTCTTTTCATTGGTGCGACATATGTCATAATGCATATTACCGGACGCATCCCAAAAAGACATTGCATAATAGATCCATCCATCATAAATATGTACGTCGAAAAAATTGTATCCGTAATCCTGAGACACACGAAATTTTACATAGTTCTGTAATGTCCCGCTTTCGGGATCAATCGTATCCATAAAATGAACCCGTCCGGAGCCGTCGGTAAAGTCGGCTTCCTCTCCGTTCGCCCCTGGATATCTGGAATACGTTGCATAAATATTTTTCCCGTCCGTGCCCAGGTCATAAACATAGCAACCGGCATAACTCTTCACCGCTTCCGGGGAATTCCAGTCGCCGTCTGCCGGAACCTTATAAATAGAACCTGAACCATTTTGCGCCTGCGTCTTGTCTACGTAGAAAACAAAGCCGTTCAGGAAAGTAACCTGCTGGTAAAAATAAAGCGGTATTTCCCCTGTGATCTTTTTCTTTGAAATATCCCAGCGGACCAGGGTGAGATTGCTGCCGTCATTACACGTTGCAAAATAATAAGAATCCGAAACATAAAATGTTGCAATCGTACATATGCCATTCTGAAAAATCATTTCCGGATTACCGCCTTTTTTATTCACCCGGTATGCTTTTCCATCGTTGGGATTCACATAGTAAAGATACTTTCCGACCAAGCTCAGACTGTTGGCCCATACCCTGGTGACAATAACATCCCCCGTAGTATAATTCTGCAGGCTTCCGTCCGAAGCCGTATAATACAGATTTCCGTCCGCATCCAGAACTGCCTGGGACGAACTCTTAATGTTATCCACAGCAACCCAATCGTTTTCCAGCACCTGATCAGATTCTCCTGAAGGATGATTTCCCAGTGCCACCGCCACCGCGATGACCAACACAAGCGCTGCCGCTGCGGCGGCTGCCAAAAGCTTCCCTTTCTTTGACATTCCCTTCCACAGCCCCGGAAGCTTTTGTCCCGATGAAGGATCGGAAGGCTGGGAGGCCTGGGGCTCCGTAAAGAACCTTTGATTGGCTGCGCCTGCGGATCCTGCAGATTCTGTGAAAGGCGCCTCCGCCTGCACCTCCCGAGCCGGCTGCACACCCCCGGCCGAAAGCAGCGCATTTTTAAATTCTCCCATGGTCTGGAACCGGTCTCCCGGCTGCACGCTCATGGCCTTTAAGATGACGTCCTCTTTCTCCCTTGGGATATTCACACCCAGGCTGCTGGGAGGCACCAGGTCGTCTTCCTCCAGACGGTCGATGGAATCGGGCGGTCTCTTCCCCGTGACGGCAAAATAAAAGCTCGCCCCTACGGTATATACGTCAGTGAAAGGGCCCTGCCTTCCGTGCCTGGTATATTGTTCTTTGGGGGCAAAGCCGTGCTTTAACACCACGTCCAGACTGCGGCTCTTATCCCCCAGACTGTAGCGGGCTGCGCCGAAATCCAGAAGCTTTACCGTTCCGTCATTTGTGATGTAGATATTGTCCGGAGTCACATCCCGGTGAACGATCCCCTTGCTGTGAACTAAAGCCAGGGCGTCTATGATATGGATCAGGATGCTTTCCGCATCGTCATAACTGATCTTCCCGCCCTTATTCCTGATATATTCGTCGAAGCTGATTCCTTCCACAAAATCCATCACAAAATAAGCGGTGCCGTTTTCTTCAAAATAACTGTGGATCTTTACGATATTTTCATTTCCGATAAAGGCCGCCAGAGTCTCCGCCTCCTGCAGGAAACATGTTTTGCCGTATTGAAAGCTCTCTGACCGTTCTCCTGGATAAGAGCTCACCGTACTGCCCGTGCGGGATGCCAGAGTATCCGGGAAAAATTCCTTGATGGCCACCTTCTGACCGCTTTGGTGGTCCAGCGCCATGTAGGTGATGCCAAAGCCCCCTTGTCCCAGCACCTTCTGTATGATGTACTGCCCGGCAAGAACCGTTCCCTCCTTCAAGGCCAATGGATATTTATCGCTCATCTGCTCTCCCCTCCCATATATCTCCGCGCTGACCGCCTCCGACAATATGCTGATCACATAATCAATATTATGTTGTATACAAAAGAACAAAAAATGCCCTATCCCTTCTCTTTAGGAATAAGGCAGCGTCCCAAACACACACAAAAACCGGACCTTTTCTGATCTCTCAAAAAAGGTCTGTTTATGTTACATGAAATACGACATTTTTCAACCTGTTTTCAACTATTTTTTTCAAAACTTCTTGTAAAAAAATAAAAATTATGCTATGTTAATTTTTGTAAAAATTTACGATATGTATTTTCTGCCAAGCCGCAGCAACATAATATTGATTATGTCACCAGATGCATATTTTCCATACGGCGTCTGTGCTCGTCACCGGTGGTGATGATATAAATACGCGTGGTGTTGATGCTGCTGTGGCCCAGGATATCCGCAAGGACTGCAATATCCTTTTCCATTCTGTAAAAGGTACGGGCAAACAGATGGCGAAGGTTATGGGGGAACACTTTAGACGGATTTATCCTTGCCTGCGCGCAGAGATTTTTCATTTCCCGCCAGACGTTCGTGCGGTTCACAGGTCTTCCGCTGCGGGTGATAAATACAGGTCCTGATAAGATTTTCTGCTCCGCAGCATAGCGGAGCAGTTTTCGTTTCAGCTCCTTTACAAGGAACACCTTCCTGGTCTTTCCTTTGAGAGAAACAACCGCCTCTCCGCATTTTGCCGCCTCCACCGTAATAAACTGCAGTTCTCCTACACGGATTCCAGTGCTGCAGATCGTCTGAATCAAGAGATTTAAACGCTGGTTTTTATTTTGTTTCGCGGCACTTAGAAGTCGGATATACTCCGCTTTCGTCAATTCTTTTTCTTCAGGGCGATAAATCTGATGCTGGATTTTGATGGACTTTACCTTCAGATCAGTCCAATCCAAAAAAGAAAACAGGCTGTTCAAGGATGCCAGTATGGAATTCACACTCCGCACGGCGTAGTTTTCCTCAATCAGCCTGGTTTTATAGGCAACAACTTTTTCCTTTGTAACAGCAGAACCGGCAAGATAGCCCGCGAAGGCAGATGCATCCCGGCAATACTTCTCAATCGTATTTTTACTCTTTTCTTCTGACTGGAGCCATATGCAAAAAAGCTGGATCTCATTTTGCGTCAAACATCTTTCCATTGCAGATACCTCCGGATACATTTTTATTTATTGTATCCGAAAAGTTCATTTTATTACATGGAAAGTGTGTTTCCCTGTGTCTATATGCCCAGAAACATCTCCACCACCCGCTTCATCCGGTCCGCTTCGCACTCATGGTCGTGGATGATCTCAGCGTCCCGAATTTCCTCAATGGCCCTTGGAACAGGCACATTGGCCAGCTTCGACAGTTCGTCCGCCAGTTCAAGATCCCCCAGGGAAGTTTTTGTTCCATCCAGGGCTTCCATCACGCTTCTTGTGAATTTAAAAGGACTTGCGGTGGATGCGATTACTGTTTTTCTCCTGTCACCGGTCTCCTGCACATATTTCCGGTAGACCGCGCTTGCCACGGCGGTATGGGTATCGATCACATAGCCGCAGTCCTCGTAAAGCCTGCGGATGGTATCCGCCGTTTCCTCCTGGGAAGCGAAATTTCCATAGAAATCCGTCAGCTTCTCCTTCATATCCTCTGTAACCTGATATCTGCCCTCTTTCGCCAGCTGCGCCATCAGCGCCTTACACTTGTCTGCATCCCCGCCTGCGATCCAATAGATCAGACGCTCCAGATTGCTGGAGATCAGGATATCCATGGAAGGGGACGTGGTCAGCACAAAAGGTCTGTTGCGGTCATAAATCCCCGTGGACAGGAAATCGTAAAGCACCTTATTGTCATTGGAGGCACAGATCAGCCTGGCAATGGGAAGCCCCATATTTTTCGCATAAAAAGCTGCTAAAATGTTTCCGAAATTGCCGGTAGGGACCACAACGTTGATCTCCTCCCCCTGGGCGATCCTTCCCTCCCTGAAAAGCCGGGCGTAAGCGTAAACATAATAAACGATCTGGGGCACCAGCCGTCCGATATTGATGGAATTGGCGGAAGAAAACTGGTAACCCTTCTTTCCCATCCTGTCGGTCAGCTCCTGATCCGAAAAGATCTTCTTCACTCCGGTCTGGGCGTCGTCAAAATTGCCATGGATACCCACCACCAGGGTATTGTCCCCTTTCTGGGTGACCATCTGCTTTTCCTGGATCGGGCTCACCCCGTTCTTGGGATAAAAAACGATGATCTTCGTCCCTTTCACACCGGCGAAGCCCGCCAGGGCAGCCTTCCCCGTATCCCCGGAGGTGGCCGTCAGGATCACGATCTCATTGGTGATCTTATTTTTCCCGGCCGCAGTCAGCATCAGATGGGGCAGGATGGACAGGGCCATGTCCTTAAAAGCGATGGTGGCTCCGTGAAACAATTCCAGATAATACGCTCCCTCCGCCTCTGCCAGGGGCGCTATCACCTCCGTATCAAACTTTTCATCATATGCCTTGCGGATACAGTCCTTTAACTCATCCTCCGTAAAGTCGCTCAAGTAAAGCTTCATCACCTCATAAGCCACTTCCTGGTAGGTCATCTCCGACAGTTCCTTTATGCTTTTATCCAAGGCAGGGATGGAATCCGGGATAAAGAGCCCTCCATCCTCTGACAACCCTTTTAAAATTGCTTCCGAGGCGCTGACGGGCTGTCCCCCGCCCCGGGTGCTGTGATATAATACAGCCATCTTTTTTCCTCCGTGTTCCTATACTGCTTTTTCCTCTCCAAAGCTTTTTTATTTTAGCATATCCCATTTCATTGTGCAACTACAACAATTTGAGTCATCTATAAAAAGAATTCATGTCCGCCGTGGCGGAAAAGGAAGGTCAGCTTTTCGTCAAACCATCTCATGCTGTCGCTGTCCGCATAGCGTCTGGCGGCGAAATAAAGCGCTCCTTCGGAAAGATCCTCCCCCTCCAGGGCTCTCTGCACCGCGGCAACGGTCTTGTCCGAAACCGTAACGCTCCAAATGCGCCCGGAGGATACGGGAGAAAACTGGGCGACCCCATGGGACTGCTGGAGCACCACCTCTGAAACCGTATCCGGAAACTGTTCGCTGTTGACCCGGTTGAACACCACATTAGCCACCATCACTCTTCCATCCTCATCCTCGCTTCCGGCTTCCGCCTCCACGATCCGCAGCAGAATATCATATTCTTCTTCCTCCAGCTGGTAGACAAGGGCGTTTGCCTCCTTTGCGGCACCTGTCTCCTTTGCGGCTCCAGTCTCCTTTGTGCTTCCGGCTTTCCCTTCTGTTCCTGTTTCCTTCTTCAACAGTTCATATTTTACGACTCTCTGATTGGAGGCAGTCAGAGCAGCCATCCCCATCAGGCTGACTTTATCATCACTGTCTGAGGTCATTTGAAAAGCTGGCGCTGCGGCGGTTCTGTTTGCCCGGATACCCGTCACACAGAACACGCCCGCAAACACCAGCATATTCAACAACATAAGAAAAGCCGCCGCCTTTTTATACATATCTTCAGCTCCTTCTGCAAAGAATCTTCTGCAAGAAGCCTCATCATCCTGTAAATCCACAGACCTGTACTGACTATGTTTATACGGATTCCGCTTCTCACAATATTTATTCTATACAGCAAGTCCTGAAAATATGTTTTTTCTTCTGATAAAATTGGTACAAACAGGAAAAAACAACGCGTTTATTGAGGTTCGCCCAGCAATGCAGCAGTTCGGCCGCTCCCAAGCCGCGCTTACGCGCTTTTCATTGCTCATAAAATGGCGGCTGGCTGAACTGTTACCCCACAATGCACTTCTTAGGGCATTTCTGCCGGCAGATGCCGCAGCCAACGCACTTGTCGTAATCTATGACCGCATGAAAATCCTGTACCGATATTGCCTCCTTCGGACAGTTCTTCGCACAGATGCCGCAGCCTATGCAGCCCGCCTGACACGCCTTCATGGTCACCGGTCCCTTATCGGTGCTGCTGCAGGCTACCGCCAGCTTCGCATCGTATGGGATCAGGGTGATCAGCTTCTTCGGGCAGACCGCCACACATTTTCCGCAGGCCTTACATTTCTCCCGATCCACAACCGCCACGCCGTTTATAATGGAAATGGCGTCAAAAGGGCACTCCTTCACACAGCTTCCATAACCCAGGCAGCCGCTGCCGCAGGACTTGGGACCGCCTCCCGGCACATAGCTCATCATACGGCAATCCTGCACCCCGATATATTCATAATCCTGCTTTGCCTTTTCGCAGTCCCCGTTGCAATGTACAAAGGCCACCTTCCGGACGCTGGTTCCCGCATCCTGTCCCATAATGGCGGCGATCCTGGAAGAAACCGCAGCGCCGCCAACCGGACAGGCATTTACGGGAGCCTCCCCCTTTGCGATGGCAGCCGCCAGATTGGAACAGCCTGCATAACCGCAGCCGCCGCAGTTATTGCCGGGCAGGGCAGCCAGGACGGCTTCCTCCCTTTCGTCCGTCTCCACTTTAAATTTCAATCCTGCCACGCCCAGAAAGACGCCGATCAGGATGCCCACACAACCTACCACAGCCGCAGCTGTCAAAACTCCAGTAAGCATTTGATCCCTCCTCCTACAACAAACCGGAAAATCCGCAGAACGCTATGGCCATCAGCCCGGCGGTCAAAAGCACGATGGGCATTCCCCGAAAAGGCCTGGGGATATCGTTATAAGCGATTTTCTCACGGATGCCCGCCAGAATGATAATGGCGACGGTAAATCCCACCGCAGTCCCAAATCCGTTGACGATTCCCGTCAGGATCCCGTATTCCTTCTGCACATTGGTAAGCGCCACCCCCAGGACGGCACAGTTGGTTGTGATCAGGGGCAGATAGACACCCAGAGCCTGATACAGAGAAGGGATAAATTTTTTCAAAAACATCTCCACGAACTGCACCAGGGCGGCGATCACAAGGATAAATACGATGGTCTGCAGATATTCTATTCCAAGGGGCGTCAGCACATATTGATAGATCCCGCCGGCAACGGCGCTGGCAAGGGTGATGACAAAGATCACCGCCACCCCCATTCCGGCTGCCGTATTGGTTTTGCGCGATACGCCCAGGAAGGGACATAAGCCTAAAAACTGACTCAGCACCACATTGCTCACCAGCGAAGAGCTGATCAGCAGTATCAATAAATCTCTCACCGTCGTCATCTTGATCCCTCCCTATCCGCTGCTTTTTCGGGCTTTTCAGGAACTGACTGCTTCCCTGGATCCGATGTTCTCCCGGCTGCTTCCTCGTCCCCGATTTTTCTCTTTCCACAGCCGCTTACGCTGCAGTTCATACAGTCTTCGCTGCAGCCCGATCCGATCTTACTGACATCCTTTCCTTTTCTGGCTCCCGCCTCCTTGGCGTAGTTCTGCAGGGCGGTAAGCCCCGCCAGCACAAAGAAGGCTCCCGGCGCCAGCACGAAAATGCCGATGGGCGTATAGCTTTCCGGCATCACATGATAGCCGAATATCTCTCCCGCTCCCAACAGTTCCCTGAGAGCTCCGATACAGGTCAGGGCAACGGTGAAGCCCAGCCCCATGCCGATACCGTCAAATAAAGAGGCGATGGGAGGATTGGAATAGGCAAAGCTCTCCGCACGTCCCAAAATAATACAATTCACCACGATCAAAGGAATATATACTCCCAGAGCCTTGTTGAGATCATTCAGGTAAGCCTCCAGCAACAGCTGTACCACCGTTACAAAGGATGCGATGATCACGATAAACGCCGGAATACGAACCCGGTCCGGAATGATCTTTCGCAAAGCGGAAATAAACAGATTGCTCATGGCAAGAACCGCCAGGGTGGTAAGCCCCATACCGAGACCGTTCATGGCTGAGGTAGTCACCGCCAGGGTGGGACACATGCCCAGCATCAGGACAAACGTGGGATTTTCCTTTACAAGACCGTTATAAAGTCTCTCTCCTGCCCTATTCATTCCTGTCACCTCCTAACAGATCCTCTCTCACAACACACAAGGCGCCGTTTACCGCATTGGTCACAGCCCTGGTAGTCTTCGTCGCGCCGCTGATGGCGTCGATCTCGCTTTCGGACTGACTTCCTGTCTTGGTGTAGGTGAAGCTTTCCACCGCCTTACCGGCGAACTGAGGCACCAGCACATCCTGGGCGTTCATGCCCAGACCCGGCGTTTCGTTGATCTCCAGAATGGATATGCCGTTCAGCACATAGTCCAGAGTAATCCCGGCATAGATCGTAATATCTCCTCCATACCCGCCGGAAGAAGTGCTTTCCACCACATAACCCTCCAGCGTTCCGTCCCCGGCATACGCTTCAAAGACCGTTCCGATCCTGACTTTGTTTTCCTCCAGCATTTGTCTTACGCTTTCCGCGAGTATGTAGCCATCCATGGGACTGAAGCTTTCAGCCCCGGGGAAAACAGCCTGGCACGCCTCCTGGATCTCCTTTTCCTTCTGAATCCGGATGGGCTCTTTCGTCAATTCATATACAAAACCAAGGAGGATGCCGGCGATCAGGGTAATGGCAAAGAGGATGCCTGCCTCCCGGAGCATACCTCTCAGTTCCCCGCGATCCTTCTTATTTGCGCCGATATCCCCGGCCGTAACAATATCCGCAATGGGATCGGCGTCTTCTGCCACAAGGTTTTTCAATTCGGCTTCATTTTTCATGGCTTTTTCCTCCCTTTCCCGAAGGCCGCGGGCCAGGTGATCTTTTCCATCAGGGGCACCAGCAGATTGCCAAGGATGATGGCATAGGACACGCCCTCCGCTCCCGGTCCGAAGAACCGGAAGATGCCTGTCATAAGTCCCAGGAAAATTCCGAAAAGATACTGTCCTCCAACGGTGATGGGCCTTGTCACATAATCCGTCGCCATGAAGAAGGCCCCCAGCATCAGGCCTCCGCCTGCCAGCTGGGCGGACAGATACGCCGGATCGAACCCGTGTCCTCCGAAAATAGCTGCGAAAAGAAGAAAGGTAAGGATATAGCTTCCCGGTATCCTCAGATCTATGATCCCCAGAAGGATCAGGAAGCAGGCTCCCACCGCAATGGCGATCAGGGAGGTCTCCCCTATGGTTCCTGCAGTCCTTCCCAGAACCATATCCAGCACATTGACGGTTTCCCCGGCTTTCAGGGCAGCCAGGGGCGTAGGTCCCGTAATCCCGTCATAACTGAAATCTGTCATCAGCGCCGGAAAAGAGATGAGGAGAAAGCATCTGGCTGCCAGGGCCGGATTCATGAAGTTCTGTCCCAGGCCGCCGAACAGCTCCTTAACCACCAGAATGGCAAACACGCCCCCTATGACCGGCAGCCACCAGGGTACGCTGACCGGAAGGTTCAGGGCTAACAGCAGGCCGGTCACCACTGCGGAAAGATCCCCCACCGTCTGTTTTTTCCGGATCAGGCCGAATAAGAATTCCGTTCCCACCGCAGATACAATAGAAATCAAAATGATCTCCAGCGCCCGGGGTCCAAAATGATAAATGCCGTATCCTGCCGCCGGCATCAGGGCGACCACCACAGCGGCCATGATGCCGCTCACCGTGGCTTTGGACCGGACATGGGGATTGGATGAGATTTTCATGTAATCGCTCATGTATCTTCCTCCTACTTCTTCCTCTTGGCAAGGATGATCTTCCGCATGGATTTGATCTCCTGGGTCAGCTGTCTCTTGGCAGGGCAGATGTAGCTGCAGCAGCCGCATTCACAGCATTCCATTCCGTTATACTTTAAAAACATCTCTTCATCAAAATGCTCCGCCGCATCCGCAAGCCTGCTGGGAACCACACGCCCCGGACACACCTGGGCGCATCTGCCGCAGTTGATGCAGGCGCTGGGAGCAAGGAGGGAAACCTCATCCTTTGACAGGGCAAGAAGAGCCGTGGAAGTCTTGGTGACCGGGACATCCAGATCAAAGATACTGACTCCCATCATGGGACCGCCGCAGATAATCTTCTCCGGCTTGGTTGTAAAGCCCCCTGCCTCTTCCGCCAGCTGCCTGTAGCTGCTTCCCACAGGCACCCGGTAATTGCGGGGTCTCGCAATACAGTCTCCCGTCACCGTGATGATGCGCTCCATGGAAGGCACTCCCTCCGCCACGGCCCGGTATACCGCCACCATGGTATCCACATTGTTCACGATACAGCCCACGTCCGCAGGCAGCATGGAGGAATTGATCTTCCTTCCGGTGGTAGCGTAGACGATCTGGCGCTCCGCCCCCTGAGGATATTTGGTCTTAAGAGCCTTTACCACGATCCGGCTTTCATTCCTGGTCAGATCCTTCAGGATACGGATGCAGTCCGGCTTATTGTCTTCCACCGCCAGGATCCCCAGAGCCTTATCGAAAAGCTTCAGGATCACCTTCATGCCGCCGATGAGCTTCTCCGGCTCCTCGATCATCCTCCGGTAATCGGAGGTGAGGTAAGGCTCGCATTCCGCGCAGTTGGCAATGATATAATCTATTTTTTTAGGATCCTTCGGGGACAGCTTCACATGGGCAGGGAAGCCCGCTCCGCCCATACCCACGATTCCGGCTTCCTTAATGATGTCAATGATATCTGTCCTGGAAAGCTTCTCCAAAGGCGCCTCCGGGTAAAAACCGATCTCGTCATACATCTCATCATTCTCTATGACGATACTCTGCACCATATCCCCGGAAACCGTCCTTCTGGGCTCTATCGCCTTCACGGTGCCGGAAACGGAAGAGTAAATCGGCGCCGAAACGAATGCCACGCTCTCCGCGATCTTCTGTCCCACCAGGACAGCATCCCCCTTCTTTACAACAGGCCGCGCCGGTGCGCCTATATGC
>CANQBS010000040.1 GCA_947589075.1 uncultured Acetatifactor sp. | reverse complement strand
CCCCTGCGCTATCGGTTTCGGAATCTCCACGCCGCAGCAGGCGAAGAAAATGTCAGAGCTTTCCGACGGCGCCATTGTGGGGTCGGCCATCGTAAAGCTGGTTGAAAAATATGGAAAGGACGCGCCCCGGTATGTGGGAGAGTACGTAAAGTCCATGAAGGACGCCATGAGAAAATGACATATGCGATGAGACCGTGAAACGATGTAACAAAGAAGCAACGGAGCAAAGAAGAAAAGAAGCAACGGAACAAAGAAACAATGCAACAAATAGAGTTTCTCCTTTTGTATTGCGATCCCGACTCGAAACACGACACATAATAGTTTTAAATACTACATTTCAAAGAGATTATTAACAAATCTTGAAGAAAGGTATTTACTATAAGGGCTTTTTGGTGTATTATGATGTCAGGCGGTAAACAATATGAGGAGGATGATAGTATGAGTTGGATGATTGTTTCAGACAGTTCCTGTGAGATCCGTACACTGCAGAATCTGGCGGCGGGCGTTTCTTTTGCCATTGTGCCCTTTAAAATAAATATCGGCGAGAGGGAGTACGTAGACCTGGAGACCCTGGATGTGGCCGATATGATCCGCGCCATGACGGAATATGAGGGCGTCAGCACCAGCGCCTGTCCCAGCCCGGAGGAATGGGCCACTTATTACAGGGAAGCGGACAATGTCATCGCCCTGACCATCAGCAGCAATCTTTCGGGAAGCTATAACGCTGCTATTGCGGCCAGACACATGGTTTTGGAGGAGAGTCCTGACAAGAAGATCTACGTGCTGGATACCCTGAGCGATTCCGGAGCCCTGGCGGGAGCTGCCCGGCTTGCCAATCAGCTGATCGGAGAAGGCAAGTCTTTTGACGAGGTCTGCTCCACCCTGAAGGAATTCAACGATGCCGGGCATATTATGTTTGCCCTGTGCAGCTTTGAAAATCTGGTGAAGAACGGACGGGTGAACAGAGTGGTGGGCTTCATTGCCGGCCGGCTTCATATGCGCGTTCTGGGCCGCCGTACCCAGGATGGCAGGATCGACTTTTTCTATAAGACCAGGGGAGAGTTCCGGGTGCTGGCAAGAATCGTGGAAGAGATGGAGAGAACAGGATTTGACGGGACCAGACCGGTCATGATCGCCCATTGCCTGAATCCAGAGGGCGCAAAAAAGCTTCAGGAGGAAATCTGCGGGAAGTGGCCGAAGGCCTCCGTGGATGTGGTGCCCTGCGCCGGGCTGTGCAGCTTTTATGCGCAGGATCAGGGGATCATCATTACTTATTAAACCGTTAAAGCCCGTTGAAACTGAAAGCGGAAAATAAAAAGAAGCTGACCGCATATCGCGGGAGCTTCTTTTGTTTTTCAGTTTTTTTGTTATTATTTGTCTGCGTCCTTTTTTAGGATGGCTGTAAGGATCTCCAACAGCTTTTCCACGTCGATGGGTTTGGCGATATGGGCGTTCATGCCGCTTTCCAGAGCCTGTCTGCGGTCCTCTTCAAAGGCGTTGGCCGTCATGGCTACAATGGGAATGGAGGCGAGGTCCGGATCCTTAAGCGCCCGGATGGCCCGGGTAGCGTCGTAGCCGTTCATTTTCGGCATCTGGATATCCATGAGGATGAGAGAGTAGTAGCCCGGAGCAGCGTTTTTCACTTTTTCAACGGCAATGGAACCATCCTCGGCTGTTTCCACCATAAATCCTCTTTCGGTGAGCAGTTCCACCGCGATTTCCCGGTTCAGCTCGTTGTCCTCAGTCAGCAGCAGGCGTGTGCCCTCAAAGTCTCCGGATGACGGGGCGGGGACAGGATCCGCCGTCGGCTGCTTTGGCTGATGGGCGCCGGGAATATTGCCGGTAGCTGCGATCAGAATGTCCCTGAGCTCGGAGAGGAAGATCGGTTTGTTGCAGAAAGCGCTCACGCCGGCTGCCCGAGCCTCTTCTTCGAAAGGGGTCCAGTCATATGCGGTGACGATAATGATGGGCGTATTCTCCCCTACGATGGAACGGATCTGGCGTACTACTTCCAGCCCTCCTAAATCCGGAAGGAACCAGTCTATGATGTAAGCGTGGTATTCATCTCCCAGCTCATATGCCTGCCTGGCGTGGAGGACGGCTTCCCTGCCGTGGAGAACCCATTCGGGGCGCATACCGATCTGACGAAGCATCTTAGTGACACTGTCACAGGTAGAGAAGCTGTCGTCCACCACAAGGGCCCGCATGCCCTGAAGCTCCTGGACGATCTCCACCTTCTGGGGTTCTGCGCAGAGGCGGAAATCCAGATTGATGATAAATTCCGTCCCCTTTCCCTGCTCGGTGTGAAGCTCGATGGTGCCGCCCATGGCATCAATGATATTTTTGGTGATGGCCATGCCCAGCCCTGTGCCCTGTATGCCGCTGGCGGTGGTATTGCGCTCCCGCTCAAAGGGTTCAAAAATATGTTTTGTAAATTCCTGGCTCATGCCGATACCGGTATCCTTGACACGGATCTCATAGGAACCATAGCCTTTGGGCGCCCGGGGTTTCTGACGGATGGTCAGGGCAACAGTGCCGCCTGAAGGGGTGAATTTGATGGCGTTGGAGAGCAGGTTCAGCAGCACCTGGTTCACATGCAGCTTATCGCAGTAAATGTCTTCGTCGATGACATCCAATGTATCCATATAGAAATTCAGCTGCTTGGACTGCATCTGGGTCTGTATGATATTTCGCATATCCCGGAAAATATCCGAGATGGAACATTCCTTTTCTTCGATGTTCAGCTTCCCGGATTCGATGCGGCTCATGTCCAGGACGTCGTTGATCAGGGAGAGCATATGGTTGCTGGAGGAGAGAATCTTTCTCAGGTATTCCTGGACCCGTTCCCGGTTATCCAGATTAGCCTGGGCCAGTGTGGTAAAACCGATGATGGCGTTCATGGGGGTCCGGATATCGTGGGACATATTGGAGAGGAAGGTGCTCTTGGCCCGGTCGGCCGCCTCGGCCTTTTGCAGCTTCTCAGTGAGCACCGCATGTTCCACAGCCCGCTCCATGATCTGTTTCGAGTTGCGCCGCATCCACAGGTAGTACAGGATCACTGTAACAGCCATCACAAATCCCAGAAGGATACAGACGTTTCGGACCTCAAAAACACTGGAGAAAGCCACTCTTTCCGGCACATCCACTGCGATCGACCATTTGTTGACCCCGATGGGAGTGTAATACATATACTCCCAGCCGTCGGTGTTGGGTGTACGGTAGACGACATAGCCGGATTTCAGGTTGATCAGATCGTCCGTGTATTCCTCCCAGCTCTTGTCGCCCCTGGTCTTGCGGGTGGATCCGGAGGCGGCAAAATCGGAGATATTCCCCAGAGTGTCATGCCAGGTATCTACAAGGAAGTCCCCGGTTCTGGTGTCAATGATGTAGAGGAAAGCGCTGCCATTGTAGATATTCTTCACATTGAGGCTGTCGGGCAGAGTCTCCAGCTCGGTGACGCCGTAAAGCAGGGCGGCGGTCTCTCCATCCTGGATGATGGGCACAAAATGCCGCAGGACCGGCTCGCCGGTGTTGAGATTGTACGTGCGGTTGGAGATATGCTCTCCCAGCGGAGCCTCCTCTGCAAAGGAAATGTTTCCGAGATCCGCGGCTTCTATGATCGTACCGTCTGCGGTAATGATACGGTCATCCGGCAGCAAAATCCTGACGTTCATGGTATCCAGCAGAGGATTCACGCGATTCATGATCGCCAGCGTGGCATCGATGTCGAAATTATCCGCCTGGGAGATGATGCTGGCCGTTGCGTTCAGAAGCTGGCTGTCGCGTTCAAGCTTGGACGTGATCTCTTCAATGGCAGTGTTGACCCCTTCCGCCAGTCTGCTTAAGGAGCGCTGACGGAGTACGGTATTGATCCTGAAAAATGCGGAGAGCAGAAGTACTACGATAATGGCGATCACAATGCCTGTGGCTGTCAGGCTTTTATCTTTCTTGGCTGATCTGTCCTGCGCTGTATTATGAATCATGGGCCCGGTTCCTCCTTTTGCTGTCAGACTGTTTCCTATGATTGTTTCAGTAAAAAAAGGTAACTTTTATAAATAACTTTTGTTAAGAAGATTATAACAGAATTGGAAAAAAATGTCCAGAAAGAGTTGAAGGGAAAACAGACAGAAAGAATTGAAAAGAAGGGTTATGTTGATTTCCCTATTTTTGAGTGGTATAATCAATTTTTTTGCGTTTTATAATCTAATTTTTTGCATTTTATCTCATTGTAGAGAAAACTATTTTGTGATAAAGTTTATATGGATTTATTCTTAGGATTTATTCCTGGAGTCGAAAACGTGACAGACGGAGGATGGACCATGGAGAGAAAAGAATCCCAGGATATGGGGACCATGAATGTGAAAAAACTGCTGGTGCGGCTGGCGGTGCCTGCCGTGGTGGCGCAGGTGATCAATCTGCTTTATAATATCGTCGATCGAATTTACATCGGGCATATTGAAGACATCGGCGCGGCGGCTTTGACGGGAGTGGGATTGTTCACCCCGATCCTGATGCTCCTCAACGCCTTCGCCATGATGGTGGGAAGCGGCGGAGCTCCCCGTTCCTCCATCGCCCTGGGGCAGGAGCAGAAGGAGGATGCGGAAAAGATCGTGGGAAACAGCTTCACCATGCTTCTGATTTTTTCCGTTGTCCTGACGATAGGGTTTTATTTTGCGGTGCCGACCCTGCTTCGCTGGTTCGGGGCTTCCGACGCCACCCTGCCTTATGCCTTAAGCTACAGCCGGATTTATATCCTGGGCTGCGTGTTCGTCCTGCTGGTGCTGGGCATGAATCCCTTTATTACTGCCCAAGGCTTCGCGAAGATCAGCATGATGACCACCATGATCGGGGCGTTGATCAATATTGTCCTGGATCCGATCTTTATTTTCCTCCTGCATCTTGGGGTGGAAGGTGCCGCCATCGCTACCGTCCTCAGCCAGGCGGTCAGCTGTCTCTGGATCTTAAAATTCCTGACGGGGGCAAAGACAAACCTGAAGCTGAAAGGGAGCAATATGCGCCTTGAAGCCAGGGTGATCCTGCCCTGCCTTGCCCTGGGGATTTCCAGCTTCGTCATGCTTTCTACGGAGAGCCTTCTGTCCATCAGCTTTAATTCCAGCCTTTCTCGGTATGGCGGAGATCTGGCGGTGGGAGCCATGACGGTGATCACCAGCATCAGCCAGCTGGCGGTAATGCCTCTGCAGGGGGTCTGCCAGGGAGGACAGCCTGTCATCAGCTTCAATTTCGGCGCCAACAAGCCGGAGCGGGTGAAGGAGGCTTTCTATACCCAGTTTGCCTTTTGTATCGCCTACATAGGGATATTCTGGCTGATCATGATGTTCTGCCCGAAGCTGATCGTGCAGATCTTTACTCCGGATAAAGCCCTGGTGGATTATACGGTATGGGCCCTCAGAATCTATATGGCGGGCATTTTCTCCCTGGGGTTCCAGCTAAGCTGTCAGCAAAGCTTTATGGCTTTGGGGCAGGCAAAGGTAAGCCTTCTCCTCGCCTGTCTGCGGAAGCTGGTGCTGCTGATCCCTCTGATCTTTATCCTTCCTCTTTTTGTACAGGATAAGGTGTTCGGCGTGCTGTTGGCGGAGCCTGTCAGCGATATCGCGGCGGCGGCCATTACCACCTTTATGTTTATGAGCAGCTTTAACCGGATCTTGAAAGAAGGAGCGAAAAAAATCGGATAGAAAAAATTTATAAAAATTTAATATTCCTATAGACATTTGTTAAAAAATGGTTTACAATAGGTTTGCTTGTTTCTGGGCAGTTAAAATAGGTTGGCTGCCGATTCTTCTCATAAGGAGGTAACATATGATTGAAAAGTTTTTTAAACTGAAGGAAAACGGAACTGATGTGAAGACTGAGGTCATGGCCGGAATTACGACTTTTATGACGATGGCCTATATTCTGGCAGTGAATCCTACCATTCTGAGTGCTGCGGGAATGGACAAGAATGCAGTGTTGATTGCCACTGCGCTCGCTTCCTTTGTAGGTACTGCACTGATGGCCCTGCTTGCCAATTATCCGTTTGTCCTGGCTCCGGGTATGGGGCTGAACGCCTATTTCGCATACACGGTTGTTCTGGGAATGGGCTATTCCTGGCAGTTTGCACTGGTGGCAGTGTTTGTAGAAGGTATTATCTTCATCATCCTTTCCCTCACCAATGTGCGGGAAGCAATCTTTAATTCGATTCCGACACCGCTGAAACTCGCGGTGAGCGGTGGCATTGGTCTGTTTATTGCTTTTATCGGCATGCAGAATGCAAAGCTGATTGTTAACAGTGATACCACTCTGCTCACTTATCAGACCTTTAAGGGAGAAGGATTCCATTCCGTAGGGGTGGGCGCCATCCTGGCTCTAATCGGTGTTTTGGTTACTGCGATTCTTCTGGTGAAGAAAGTAAAGGGCGGGATCCTGCTGGGTATTCTGATTACCTGGGTTTTGGGCATCCTCTGTGAGCTGCTTCATATTTATGTGCCGAATCCGGATTTGGGTATGTATTCCGTGATTCCTACGGCTTTCATCAGCTTTAACTTTACTTCCATCGGGGCGACCTTCGGTCAGATGTTCAAAGCGGATTTCGGCAGCGTGAAGATTCTGGACTTCTTTACGATTATGTTCGCATTCCTGTTTGTGGATATGTTCGATACCTTGGGAACCCTGATTGGTGTTGCTTCCAAAGCGTCCATGCTGGATGAGGACGGAAAGCTGCCCCGCATTAAGGGCGCGTTGCTGGCGGACGCCATTGCGACGAGCGCAGGGGCTGTTTTAGGTACATCCACCACCACTACCTATGTGGAAAGCGCATCCGGCGTTACCGAAGGGGGACGTACGGGGCTGACTGCCATTACCGCAGGCTTGTTGTTCCTGTTGGCACTGATTTTCTCGCCGCTTTTCTTAACAATCCCTTCCTTTGCCACGGCTCCTGCCCTTATCATTGTAGGATTTTATATGATAAGCAATGTGGTTAAGATTCATTTCGAGGATCCTGCGGAAGGAATCCCTGCATTCCTGACCATTGCTGTGATGCCCCTTGCATACAGCATTTCGGAAGGAATCGCCATTGGCGTTATCTCTTACACCCTGCTGAGCCTTATTACCGGAAAGGCAAAAGAGAATAAAATCAGCGTCCTGATGTATATTCTGACGGTGCTGTTTATTTTGAAATATATTTTCCTGTAAGACTGACCAAGGGACGCCAATATGGGCGATCATAAAAAATCGTGAAAAGAAGCTGTTCTAAAACGTAAAAAGGAAGACCGCTGCACAAACAGGCTGTGCAGCGGTCTTTTTAAGTGCGCCCGGCGGCGCAGGTTTCTAACGGGTGAAGAACTCGAAGTCAGATGGGGCGGAAACTCGGCATATCAGGCAGGACATTTTGTAAACAGATTCTAAAAAAAATTAAAATAAGATGAATTTAGAAAGGAGTTCTTTCGGAATCCGTTTTCTTATGTTATACTTTAGCAAGTAGAAAAGGAGGAGACGGGGAATGGGCGCTTTTGTATCCTTTGAACATGTAAAAAAGATCTACCGCACGGGGGAGGTGGAGATCCCTGCCCTGCATGATGTAAATTTTGAGATCGAAAAAGGGGAATTCTGCGTGATCGTAGGAGCTTCCGGGGCAGGCAAGACCACGATCTTAAATATCCTGGGAGGAATGGATACCCTGACGGAGGGGCATGTTTACCTGGATGGGCAGGAAATCTCCGCATATGATAAGCAGAAGCTCACTACATACAGACGTTATGATATCGGCTTTGTGTTTCAGTTCTATAATCTGGTGCAGAATCTGACAGCCCTGGAAAATGTGGAGCTGGCTGCCCAAATCTGTAGGGAGCCTCTGGACGCTTCCCAGGTGCTTAAGGATGTGGGCTTAGGGGAGCGGCTTCAGAATTTTCCGGCGCAGCTGTCCGGCGGGGAGCAGCAGCGTGTGGCCATTGCCAGGGCCCTTGCCAAGAATCCCAAGATCCTGCTTTGCGACGAGCCTACCGGAGCCCTGGATTATAATACGGGCAAGGCTGTCTTGAAGATCCTGCAGGATACCTGCAGGCAAAAGGGGAAGACGGTGATCGTGATCACCCACAACCAGGCCCTTACAGCCATGGCGGACCGGGTCATTACCGTGAAAAGCGGAACTGTGGTAAAGATGGTGAAGAATGAAAATATTGTGGATGTGGCGGAGATAGAATGGTGATGAGTTCGATGTTGTGGAAATCCACATTTCGGGAGATAAAACAGAGTATGGGGCGTTTCCTGGCGATCCTTGCCATCGTGGCCCTCGGCGTGGGTTTTTTCGCAGGGCTGAAGGTGACGAAGGCCGCTATGGTGAAAACGACCCAGGCGTATCTGGAAGAGGAACGTTTTTACGATTACCGGGTAATGACGACTCTGGGTCTGGACGGGGAGGAAGTGGAGCTTCTTGCTTCAAAAGAAGGGGTGGAGGCTGCGGAAGGCGCTTATTCCTATGACGCCCTTTGTCTGGAAGAGGACAATACGGAGGTGGTGCTTCGGTTCCACAGCCTGACGGAAGATGTTAACGGGGTCCGGCTGGATGGGGGAAGGATGCCCCAGGCGCCGGATGAGTGTCTGGTGGACAGTAATTTTTACGGGAAGGACAAGATCGGGGAGAAGATCCGTCTGTCCGAGGATAATGATAAGGCGGATAAGGCGAATTTTGCCTATGAGGAATATACCATTGTGGGATTGGTCCGTTCCTCCCTTTACATCCAGTTTGAGAGAGGGAATACCTCCCTGGGAACAGGACGGATCAGCGGGTTTGTGTACCTTCTGCCGGAGGGTTTCGACAGCGATTATTTTACGGAAGCTTATGTGAAGTTTGAGGAGGATTTTGACCTTTACAGCGATGCATATGAGGACTTTTTGGAGGAAAAGGAGGCGGAATGGGAGCCCCTTATGGATGAGATCGCTGCGGGAAGGTACGATAAGGTCCAGAAGCTTTCCCGGGAAAAGCTGGCAGAGGCGAGACAGGAGCTTTCGGATGGCCGGGCGGAGGGAGAAAAGGAGCTGGCGGATGCGAGGAAGGAACTGGAGGATGCGAAGCAGGAGATAGAGGATGGGGAGAAGGAGCTTTCGGATGGCAGAAAAGAGCTGGAGGATTCCAGAAAGCTTCTGGAGGAAAAGGAGCAGGAACTGGCGGATGGAGAAAAGGCCCTTGAGGCCCAGGAGCGGAAGATCGTCAATGGAGAGGATCAGCTTGCCAAAAGCACCGCTCAGTGGGAGGAGCAGAATACCACGGTGGAAAACGCCCTTGCAGAGCTTGAGACCCAGCAGGCACAGCTGGACGCTCAAAGGGTTCCTCTGGAATCCCAGCAGATGCTGCTTTCCACGGCAGCCTCTCAGCTAGACAGCAGTGCGGTCCGTCTGGATCAAAAGGAGTATACTCTGAATCTGAAGGAGATTCAGCTGGATCAGAAAGAAAGGGATCTGGATTACAGGATCCAGAATCATGAAGCGGAAAAACAGAGGCTTCAGGAACAGCTGCGTCAGCTGGAGGAGAGGGAAGGGCAGCTTGAGACCCTGCCGGAAGAGCAGAGAGAGCTTTTGTCTCCTTGGATCGTCAGTCGGAAGCAGGAGATTCAAAACGCTCTTGCCGCGTTGGAGCAGGATCAGGACCCGGAGCAGGCAGAAGAACAGAGGGAAGAGATCGCAAAGGAAAGACAGAGCCTGGAGGATGAGAGGAAGGAGCTTGCAAAGGAGCGGGAAGATCTGGCAAAGCAGAAGGCGCAGCTTGAAGAGGGCGGAAAGCAGCTGGAGGAAGGGCTTGCGGTCATTGCTTCTTATCAGGCTCAGATCGATGAGGGCAGAAAGCAGCTGGAGGATGCTTCCGCTCAGCTGAAGCAGGCTAAGGAAGTAATAGAAAGCTCCCAAAAGCAGCTTGCTGACGGTAAAGTAGAGATTGGCAGGGCGAGGGCGGAACTGGCGGCAGGCCGTGTCCAGATCGAAGACGGATGGAAAGAACTGGAAGAAGGAGAGCAGGAAATCGCCGACGGAGAGGCAGAGCTTGAGGAAGGACGGGTTCAGTACGAAGACGGTTTAAGGGAATATGAGGACGCTTACAAGGATTTTCTTCAGGAAATCGCGGACGCGGAGGAGGAAATCGACGATGCGGAGCGCGCCATCGCCGACATGGAGCCTGCGGAGAGTTATATTCTGGGCAGGAACACCAACGTGGGCTATGTCTGTTTTGAAAGCGACTCCAGCATCGTGGACGGCATCGCCAATATTTTCCCGGTGTTTTTCTTCGCGGTGGCGGCCCTGGTCTGTATCACCACCATGAACCGGATGGTGGAGGAACAGCGGACCCAGATCGGCGTATTAAAGGCCCTGGGCTACAGCGAAGGGCGCATTATGGGAAAATACCTTTTTTATTCCGGTTCTGCGGCGGTGATCGGCTGCGTTCTCGGCTTCTTTGGGGGCACATGGCTATTCCCGAAGGTGATCTGGACTGCCTATGGCATGATGTACAAGGTGGATACCCTGCTTTACGTCTTCGACTGGAAGCTGGCGGTCATTTCCCTGGCGGTGTCCTGCGCCTGTTCCATCGGCACCACCTGGCTGTCCTGCCGCTATGAGCTGTCGGAGGTGGCGGCGGAACTCATGCGCCCCAAAGCCCCCAAGGCAGGCAAGAGGGTGCTGTTGGAGCGAGTTCCCTTTATCTGGAAGCGCCTGAAATTCCTGTATAAGGTGTCCTACCGGAATATTTTCCGGTATAAAAAGCGCTTCTTTATGATGGTGATCGGTATCAGCGGCTGTACCGCCCTTCTTGTGACGGGCTTCGGCATCAAGGATTCCATCGCCAACATCGCTCACGACCAGTTCCAGCTGGTGCAGACCTACGATCTCGGAGTGACCTTTGTGGATCCGGTGGACGATGCCCTGGAGGCAAAGCTTAAGGAAACCATGGGAGAGCGCAGCGCGGGCTATGTGATCCTTCAGGAGAAATCCATGGATATGCTGGCGGACGAACGGATCAAGTCGATAAATCTGCTGGTGCTGGATGAAAATCTGGATTATTCTTCCTATTTAAGCCTCCATACCCCCCAGGGGGAGACTCTTCCTGTGCCGGGGCGGGGCGAATGCATCCTGAACAAAAAGCTGGCGGACGATTATCATATTGAAACGGGAGATACCATTGAACTCCAGGAGAACAACCGGTCCATGACCCTTAAAGTCTCCGGCGTCAATGAGAACTTCATCTACAACTATGTCTATCTGACCGCCCAGACCTATGAGGAACTGATGGGAGAAGCCGTGGAATATAAGACGGCTTACATTCATGTGGCGGAGGATGCGGACGTCCATCTTCTGGCGGCCTCCCTGATGCGTATGGAGGAGGTGGCTAACGTCTCGGTCAATGCGGATATGGAAGAACGTCTGGGAAGCATGATGCAGAGCCTGGATCTGATCGTGCTGGTGGTGATCCTCTGCGCAGCCGGACTGGCGTTTATTGTCCTTTATAACCTGACCAACATCAATATCACGGAACGTATCCGGGAGATCGCCACCATCAAGGTCCTGGGCTTTTACAGACATGAGACGGAAGCCTACGTTTTCCGGGAAAATATCGTGCTCACCCTGATAGGAGCCCTGGCGGGCCTTGTCCTTGGCCATTTCCTGCACCGGTTCGTGATGGGGGAGATCCGGGTGGATATGATCGCCTTCAACGTCCGCATTCTGCCTGTCAGCTTCCTGTACAGCGTTCTGCTCACCTTTGGCTTCTCCTGGTTCGTCAACAGGATCATGGGCAAAAAGCTGGACGATGTGAGCATGACGGAATCCCTGAAATCCGTGGACTAAGGAATTCATGAATCCGCGGTTCCAGAGAGAATGAAAGCATTCACGAAATCCACGTTTCCGGAGAGCTTGTACAGAATGCCGAAAAGTTCTCTGAAAAGCCGGGATGATTTGTATAAATAAGAAGTTGCAAACAAAAACCACACGGTATAAAATAAAATCAAATAAAAATCAACAATAGCGCAAGACAAAACCCACACAAAACCACAATAACACAAGTGGGAATAAGCTTCTAACAAAAGCAGCAGAAAATCAAACCATGAAACTATCAGGCAATTGTGAAAAGGCTATCTTCAAAACAGGTGGAAGGCAAGATAGACAAAATAAGGGCGACTTGCCACTGCATCGGAGCCCGTTTTTGTCTATCTTGACTTTCACCGTCCCAAATAGCTGCAATTCCACAATTACCTATATAATATAAAACTATGGGAGGGAACCAAAATGAAGATTCTGGACACAAGGTTTGTAAGAGGCTTTGTAAAAATGGCGGACGACGGCTTCCAGCAGGGCTGGCATGAGCGCAACGGCGGCAACCTGTCCTATCGTCTGACGCCGGTGGAGGTGGAGAGCATCCGTCCCCGTCTGAATTCGCCGGGGGACTGGGAGCCCATCGGAGCCCATGTGCCCGGACTGGCAGGAGAATTTTTCCTGGTGACAGGCAGCGGAAAGTATTTCCGTAATATCGTATCGGATCCGGAGGCCTGTCTGGCCATTATTGAACTGGACGAGACCGGCGAGAATTACAGGATCCGCTGGGGACTTGTGGAGGGAGGCAGACCTACCAGCGAGCTTCCCGCTCATCTGATGAATCATGAGGTGAAAAAGAGGGTGACCGGGGGGAGACACCGGGTGATCTATCATGCCCATACTACCAATATCATTGCCCTGACCTTTGTGCTTCCTCTGAACGATGAGGTATTTACCCGGGAACTGTGGGAAATGGCCACGGAGTGTCCCGTGGTGTTCCCGGACGGCGTAGGCGTCATCGGCTGGATGGTGCCCGGCGGAGAGGAGATCGCCATTGCTACCAGCAAGCTGATGGAAAAATACGATGTGGTGATCTGGGCCCACCATGGCATGTTCTGTTCCGGTGAAAACTTTGACCATACCTTCGGCCTGATGCATACCGTGGAGAAGTCTGCGGAGATCCTCTGCAAGGTGATGGCCATGACCCCCAATAAGCTCCAGACCATTACGGCGGACAATCTGAGGGATCTGGCAAAGGGCTTCCATCTGGAGCTGCCGGAGAGATTCCTGTATGATAAGTTTAAATGATGGCGGCTGAGCTGTTATCTTTAGAAGGTCTTAAGAATAAACTTAGATTTTTTGTAAGAAAGAATTAAGATGACTTTTGCGGGAATCCGGTGTAAAATGGAACTGTCCGGGACGATGGAAGCCAGGAAACTGTGAAATGGCGGGAAACGCTGAAAATCGGACAGAAAGGAAACCGTTTCTTTATGAGATTTATAAGGGTTATGAAGGGCTTGTTAAAAAAGAGGAGAGAGGGAGAGAATTTAAAGGATCTGGAAAGTACGAAGGTTCTGAAAAGCGTGAAGAACGTGAAAAGCATGAAGAACCTGAAAGGCTCAAGAGGTATGAGAAGCCTGAAAGGTCTGAGAAGCGCGACGGCCGTGTTCCTGGCGTTTGCGCTTGTGCTGTCATTAGCGGGCTGCGGCAAGGGGAAATCCGGAGAAACCGGGGAGCAATCCGGGCAGCAGGGCTCAGAGATGGGGATCGGCGGTTACGTCTATGTGCCCCAGTATATGCCTATGAATATTCCGGGATACTTAAGGAACGTTCAGCTTAGCGGGGATCAGGTATATTTCAGCGTTTATCAGTGGGATGAAGAAACCTATGAAAGCAGCACCGAGTATTACCGGATGAAGATCGGCACGTCTGAGCCGGAGCAGATTCCTCTGGAATATGACGATAAGAATGGAAATCTTGATGTCATGACTTTTGTGGCGGACGCAGACGGCAATCTCTATCTCCTTTTTCAGGATTACAGCGCCCAGGCGGAGCCTCAGTCCTCTGCTGATGAGCCTTCCATGGATTTTTATCTCGGAAAATACGATCCTTCCGGAAAAGAACTGTTCCTTGTGAATATTACGAAGGATCTCGGTGAAAATGACGGTTATCTCTATATAGACGAGATGCTGATCGACGGACAGAAGCATCTGTACCTTAGCAGGGATGAATCGGTGTATCTTTTCGATGAGAACGGCGCTGCCCAGGGCGTGATCGAGCTGGGGGGCTATTCCAACTGCTTCGGAACCGGAAAGGACGGCAGCGTCTATTGCTATCTGTATGACCGGCAGAATGGGGGATATCGGCTCTGCCTTCTGGATTATGCCTCCAAACAGGTAGGGCAGACTTATCAGAATGTGCCTGACATCTACAGGAACTTTTTCCCCGGTCTGGAGAAAGATTTTCTCATGTATGATGAGAGCGGAGTATATGAGTATGATCTTGCGTCTCAGTCCGGTGAGATGATTTTAAAATGGCTGGACTGCGATATCTACGGAAGCAGTGTCCTGGGAATAGCTCCCTTAGAGGACGGCAGGCTGATGGTGCTGGCACAGTCCGATTCCGAAGATGAGGAATCCGAAGAAAGCTCCTTAGACCTTGCGTTCCTTACAAAGACGCCTGTATCGGAGGTGGAGCAGAAGGAAATCATCACCGTAGGAAGCTTCTATCTGGACGATGGCTTTCTTCAGAATGTTGCAGTCAGGTTTAATAAAATGAATCCGGCTTATCACATCAGCCTGAAATACTATTTCGACCCGAATACCGGTTATTCCGAGGAAAGCCTCCAGGACGCCGTCAAGGTCATGAATGCGGAGATCCTATCCGGGAAAGGACCTGATCTGCTTGCCGCGGGCGGCTATTCCGTGGATGTATCCAGCCTGGCGCAAAGAGGCGTGATCCAGGATCTGACGCCTTACTTGGAGAAAAGCGATAAGGTGCACAAGGAGGATTATCTGGAGAGCGTGATCCAGGCTTTTACCGTTGACGGCATTTTGACCTGTATTCCTACCAATTTTGACATCCACACTGTTGCCGGCCGAAGCTCCCAGGTGGGAGATAAAATGGGCTGGAGCCTGGACGACATGATCGCCCTGATGGACGCCAACCCGAATGCGGTGCCTTTTGAATATACCCAGAAGGCAGAGATGCTTCAGGTCTGCATCGCCCTTAACCAATCCGCTTTTGTGGATTATGTTCAGGGCACCTGCAGCTTTGATTCGGAGGAATTTAAGAAGATACTGGAGTTCGTCAACAGATTTCCTTCGGAATACGACAGCTCGGATGAGCGAAATGAGCTGGAGAAGATAAGGGACGGCTCGGTGCTTCTTCATGAGGTGGATCTGTATCAGCCGGACAGCATTACGGAAACTCCCCAGTTTTATGATGGGGAGGATGTCACCTATGTGGGTTTCCCCACTTTAGACGGCAGCGTCGGCTGCGTGATGCAGGTACAGGATTCTTCCGCCTATGCGATCTTAAGCACCTCCGGTCATAAGGAAGGGGCCTGGGCCTTCCTGGAGTATATTCTCCAGAGGAAAGCATCGGACAGATACGGCTCCGGCTTCAGCAGCAACAAAGCAACGCTGGAAAGTCAGTTGTCAGAGGCCAGCGCCCATCCCTATGAAGTGGATGAAAACGGTCAGGTGGTGCTGGACGAATTTGGGGAGCCGGTTCGGGCAAGCCACGGCTGGATGTCCTGGGACGACGGAACGGACAAAATATATTCCTACGAGCCTTTGCCGGAGGAAGTGGATACCATAAGGGAGCTTATTGCAGCGGCCCGACCCATCAGCCTGGGGGATTCGGAGATCCTGAACATGATCCTGGAGGAGGCGGAGCCCTATTTCCAGGGACAGAAGACCGTGGATGAGGTGGCTGATGTCATCCAGAGCAGAGTGAAGATTTACATCAGCGAAAATTATTGATCCTCATATGGTGCACCGTGCTGCAGCCAGTGAATGAGCCTGCGGCCCGGTGCGCTTTAAATTGTTAATCCTTCCGTTTTAATTGTAATTTTTTATCCATATTTCTTCATAAAATCTTAAGGTGCTTTTTTCTGCAATATGGTTTATAATGTAGCATATCGGAAGGAAAATGAGCGCGAACGGAGTGAGCATTCATTTTCACCCGATATGCTAACGAATGTGCCCGGTGCGAAGCACCGCAGACGCGAAAGCGTCTGGAAGCGCGCAGCGCGAGGCACATGAGTCTGCCGGAAGGAAAATGAGCGCGAACGGAGTGAGCATTCATTTTCACCCGACATGCTAACTTTCTAGGGGAGGGTGCACAAACTTGGTTAAGAAGCGTGACAAGGGTTCAACCCAAGTGGAGAAAAAAGAAAAGAAGCAGGGTTCCCTGATACATAGATTTCAACATAAGAAGATAACTAACCATAAGAAGATAACAAACCGCAAGAAGATGACGAAGATGAAGAGAAAGATCAAGCTGGTCTCCGGTATTTATATAGCCCCCAGCTTTCTTGGCGTTCTTGCGTTTTTCCTGCTGCCGTTTATTGTGATCATATACTATTCTTTTGTGGATAATCCCATCAGCGGTAATTTCGTGAGCTTTGACAATTTTGTGAGACTGGTCAATAACCTGTCCTTCAAAACTGCGGTCGCCAATACCCTTGGCTTTTCTGTGGTGGCGGTGCCTTTAGCGGTGGTTCTTTCGCTGCTGTTAGCGATCATGCTGGACTCCAGGATCCCCTTCAAGAGCCAGTTCCGTACTTTTTTCCTGAGCCCCCTGATGGTGCCTGTGGCATCCATCGTGCTGATCTGGCGGGTGATGTTCGATTACAACGGCGCGGTGAACGACGTCCTTGTGGGGCTTGGGGGAGCAAAGATCGACTGGTTAAAGTCCAGCTATTCCCAGGTGGTAATTGTGATATTGTTTTTGTGGAAGAATCTTGGATATAATATGATTTTGTTTATGGCCGCCCTGTCCAGCATCCCCAGGGATGTCATCGAGGTGGCGAAGCTGGAGAGCGCATCTCCCCTGCAGACCTTCTTTTATATTAAGACGAGATATCTGTCCTCCACTTTCCTGTTTGTAACCATCATGTCTCTGATCAGTTCCTTCAAAGTATTCAGGGAGGTGTACCTGCTGACAGGCAATTATCCTTATGATACGATCTACATGCTGCAGCATTATATGAACAATGCCTTTAAGAACCTGGATTATCAGCGGCTGTCCGCTGCGGCGATCCTGATGTCCTTGGTGATGATCCTGATCATCGGCACCCTCTTTATTGTAGAGGACCGCTTCGGAAAGGATGTGGAAGGATGAGGAAGAAAAACGTCGAAGGAAGCGGGAATCCCCGGAAGAAGCTTTTGGGGCAGCCAAAGCAGGGACGTCTGGCAAAACAGGATCGGCTGGACCGCAAGTATTCCTGGAAGCGCGTCCGGGGAAGAAAGGCCTGGTCCCGGGTCAAGATCGCTCTCGCCACCTGTGTGGCGGCGGTATTTGCATTTCTGTTTCTGATGCCTATCGTCCTGACCATCAGCAATTCCTTTATGTCAGGCGCGGAGATCTCCGCCAATTACGGTTCAGTATTTGCGACATCAGATTCAGGGGGACGGGTCTATGTGGCGGAAAAGGTGAATTTAAAGTTCATACCGGATATGGTTTCCTTCGGACAATATTCCACGGTGCTGCTCAAAAGCCCGGAATATCTGCTGAAATTCTGGAATTCCGTGATCCTGGTGGGACCCATCGTAGTATTCCAGCTCCTTGTGGCGTCCCTTGCATCCTTTGGGTTCACGCGATACCGGGGGAGGCTGCGGGAGATCATATTTTTTACCTATATCATATTGATGCTGATGCCTTATCAGGTCACCCTGGTGCCTAACTACCTGGTATCTGACTGGCTGAATATACTGGATACCAATTGGGCCATCTGGCTTCCGGGAATTTTTTCTCCCTTCGCCGTGTTCCTGCTGACGAAGTTCATGCGCAGGATTCCCACCTCTACCATTGAGGCGGCTCAGATCGACGGGGCGGGGGAGTGGCAGATCTATCGGCGTATCTGTATGCCTCTCTGCCGGGGAGCCCTTTGTTCGGCGGCAATCCTGGTATTTATCGATTACTGGAACATGGTGGAGCAGCCGCTGATCCTGATGCAGGATGAAGAGATGCATCCGCTGTCCGTATTTTTGAGCAAGATCAATGAGGGGGAGATCGGCCTGGCCTTTGCAGTGGCAACCATTTACATGGTGCCGACCCTGCTGGTTTTCCTGTATGGAGAAGAATATCTGGTTGATGGAATTACGTCCCAGGGCGGTATAAAAGGATAGGAGAGAAAAGCTATGAATGAAAATGGAAGCAAAAGAAGAGATTGGGTGAAAAATGCGGCGATTATTTTCCTGGCAGTCATGCTGGTCCTTACCTTTTTCTCAAACACGATCATGAATTATTCCCTGCCGGAAGTGGCGGTGCAGTATGTGCAGTCCGGAAGCATCACGGCACAGATCCGGGGAAGCGGCGTGGTGGAGAGCGACGATCCTTACGATGTGATTTTTGCAGGCTCCCGTAAGGTGGAGAGTGTGATGGTCAGGGAAGGGGATACGGTGCAGGCGGGGGATATCCTGTTTTTGTTGGGAGAAGGGGACAGCGCAGAGCTGGAGACCCTGCAGCAGCAGGTGGATGCGGCCCAGGATAATGTGGATGCCGCACAGAAAAATCTGGATTCGGCGGTCAATGCCATTGAAAAAGCCATTCTGGAGGGGCAGATAAGCGGCACAACGGCACAGCATATCCAAAACGGCGTGTCCTCATCCCTTTCTTCCTATATGTCCAGGGTGAGTGAAGCGGATGCCAAGGTGGCGGATCTGGAAAAGCAGGTGGATGAAATCAACGTTGCCATCGGACAGCTCGAGACGGCGATCAGCAATCTGCAAAACCAGGGGGCGCCGGATGTCAGCGCACAGCAGGCGAAGGTAAATAACGCCCAGGCGGCATTGAATGCGAATAAACTGTATCAGGCGGATGCCGATATCGCAAATTATACTGCGAAGATCAATGAGCGCAGCGCAAAAATAGAGCAGTATGAAAAATATGCGGGAGTATCCGGCGGAGATGCGGTGAGCGGTATAACAAAAGAGGAATATGAGAAAGCTAAGTCGGAACTGTCAACTTATAATGAATTGAAGAAGAATGCGGAGCAGGTGAAAAACGGCGCTACCCAGGCGGATAAGGACGAGTACAGCCGTCTCCAGTCTGAACTGAGCAAAGCAAGGACAGAGCTTTCCGACGCTCAGAACTGGCAGCCCGGCAGCATAGCGGCGTATCAGAGGGATCTGGCGAACTGGAGGAGTCAGCTGGAGCCCAAGCAGAAGGAGCTGCAGCAGGCGACTGAGGAAAGAACGAAGTTATTGAATGAAATTTCTTATGAAATGGACGGAGGGGCAGGTCTTCCCGGCGTCTCCGGCAACATCACGGAACTGAGAGAAGCCCTGAGCGATGCGAAAGAACAGCTTCAGAAGGCTCAGGATAAGGTGGATGAGGAGCGGGCCAAATCAGGAGGCACCTCGGTAACCGCCCCCATCAGCGGCACGGTTTCCAGCATAAACGTGACTGCCGGCCATGATACCTCTGAGGCAGATCCCAACCCCAAGAGCGGCGGTTATATCGTTGCCACCATGATGCCGGAAGGCGTAGGCTATACCATGAGCTTTTCCGTAACCAACGATCAGGCCAAGACCCTGACCCCGGGCACCCAGGCGGATCTGGTGAATGCCTGGAGATATGATGATGTGACGGTGACTCTTGCCAGTATCCGGCCGGATACCCAGAATCCTTCCCAGCAGAAGAAGCTGGTGTTCAATGTGACCGGCAATGTGACGGTGGGGCAGAGCTTAAGCGTACAGGTGGGGGACAGGAGCGCCAATTATGATATGATAGTTCCCAACAGCGCCATCAGAGAGGACAGTAACGGAAAGTTTGTGCTGACCATAACCTCCAAGGCGACGCCCTTAAGCACCCGTTATACGGCGACCCGTGTGGACGTAGAGGTGGTGGCCAGCGATGATACTCGTTCCGCCATCACAGGAGGCCTGTATACCTACGATTATGTGATCACGACCTCTGATATCCCGGTGAACGCAGGACAGCAGGTGAGATTGTCCGGTAACTAGAAAGGTTGATGAATATGAAGAAGTTCTTACATTCCCTGTCCTTAAGACAGGTGATCCTGGGAATCAGCGCCATCGTCTCCTTTCTGGTATTTCTGGTCCTGTTTGGTATTGCCGGCGTGCTCAGCCGCAGTCAGCTTTCCCAGCAGATGGCAGCACGCTGGAGCCCGGATGGGGATATGGCGCAGATCAGCTGCTTCTTTTCCCAGAATGCGGAGGTGTCCCATGACAACATCGAGGAATTCCGACATTCCATAGACGGCGCTTTGACGGAGGCCTCCATTGAACAGGATTCCCCTAATGCCAATGCAAGGCTTTGGGCGGATGCCTTCAGCGCCGGAGGGCGGATCTCGGTGACCAGCGACAGGACAACGATCCAGGCCAACGCCCTGGGAGTGGGAGGAGATTTTTTCCTCTTTCATCCCCTCAGGCTGCTGGATGGAGCTTATTTTTCGGAGAGCGATCTAAACAGCGATTATGTGATCCTGGATGAGGACGGCGCCTGGCAGCTTTTCGGTTCCAACGATATTGCGGGAATGATGGTTTATATCGGCGGCGAGCCCCATGTGGTGGCCGGCGTCGTCCACAGGGAGAGAGGACGGCTGCAGGAGGCGGCGGGTCTGGACACCACCCTGGTTTATGTTTCCTATGATACCCTGGAAAAATACGGGACAAACAACGGAATCAGCCATTATGAGATCGTGATGCCCAATCCGGTCAAGAAGTTTGCATACAACTATGTGATGGAGCATATCGGTGTAAGCGAGGAGGATCGGGAGATCCTGGAAAATACTTCCCGCTACAGCCTGAAAAAACGCATGGAGGTGGTCATGGATTTCGGTCTGCGCTCCATGAACGGGAAGGCTATCATTTATCCCTATTGGGAAAATGTGGCCAGGGGGTATGAAGATATCATTGCTCTGCTGACCTTCCTTTCCATGCTCTTCCTGTTGTATCCTGTGCTTTTGATCCTGGTGGTGCTTGTGATCCTGTGGCGCCATAAGACCTGGACGGCAAAGAGTGTGTTCCTGTTCCTCCAGGATAAAGCGGAGCGGGGGATGGATCGGCTGCGGGTCTCCGGGAAAGAAAAAAAAGAAGCAGCGCGTGCGAAACGCAGGCGTAAAAAAGAATATAAAGATAAGTTTGATGAGGAGGAAGAATATGATGAATAAGGTAATCTGGAAAAGGATCCTGGCGTTTGTCCTGGCTGGAATAATGGTGCTGGGGACTGCAGGATGCGGCAAAAAGGGAGGAGATAATCCCAACGGAGAACTGGCGAAGCAGGCTGTCTTTTCCTGGGAGGAGCTTCCCATTCCAATCGACAGCTCCAGCTACAGTGTAAGTTACGTGAACTATCTGAACGACAGGATCTATGTGATCGTGGACGCCTATTATTATAAGGAGGGCGCCGATGATGGGGATGGTGAGGATGGGATCGATGAAGATGGGATCACTGAGGATGGGATCACTGAAGATGGCGCAGAGGCTCCCGAAGAAGGAGTAGCGGTGCCCTTAAGCGCCCTTAGTTCTTCCATGGCTGTCCCTGTCCCTGAGGTAGGGTATAAGGACGAGGATTACTCTGTCCCTGTAGAGGTATGGGAGCTGATATCCTTTAACAAGGATGGAAGCGACGTGAAATCAGTGGAGCTTTCCAGGGAAGAGGTGGAAGGAAAGGACTACGGCTGGTTTAATTACATGACCATCGGACCGGATGGATGCGTATATGCCGTTGAGGATTATTATGTTACGGATTCTTCCGACCCGGAAAATTCTGTCAGCACAGAGCACCTGGACCTGATCTGCTGGAGCGGTGAGGACGGAAGCCAGAAATGGTCCCATTCCCTGAAGGAAGGGATATCTGAGGATGAATATACCTATATGAACACCATGGCAGTGCTGGAGGACGGCAGCGTCGTGGTGGTCATGGACGGAAGCATCTGCAGGCTGCTGGTCTTCGGACCGGACGGTCAGCCCGGCAAGACAAAGGAAGTGGACAGCACCCTGTTCACCAATATGAATATGTGCCTTGTGAATCCGGACGGAACCCTGCTTCTGACCACCTGGAATGATGACTGGACCAAGCTGCAGTACTGCACCTATGATCTGAATACAGGCGTGGCATCGGAAAAGAAGGAGCTGCCTGGCAATGTCACTTCTTACAGCATGTATTCAGATGCAAATGGAGGAATCTATCTGACCAATGGAAACGGGATCTATACCTATGACATAGAGACCGGCGCCATCGAGCAGTTTATGAGCTTTATCAATTCCGATTTTCCTTCCAGCTGGATGAACAACATCTGCTTTATTGACAACGAGCATTTTATGGCCTCCTACAATAATGAGGATTACCAGACTGTGGTGGGCATGTTCACCAGAGTGGATCCCAAGGATATTCCGGATAAGATTACCCTGGTCCTGGGCTGCAATTATCTGAACAGCGAGTTCCGCAGTAGGGTTGTGGATTTTAACAAGACCAATGAAAAATATCGTATCATGATCAAGGATTACTCCCAGTACGCGACCAATGACGATTATATGGCGGGCTACACTCAGCTGAACAACGATATCCTTGCCGGCAATATGCCTGATATCCTGGTGCCCACCGGAGATATTCCCATTGATAATTATATCCAGAAGGGACTGCTGGCGGACATCGGCAAGCTGATCGAAGAGGACGAGGAGCTTTCCAAGAAGGAATTCATGCAGAATGTGTTCGACGCTTACTCCACCAACGGAACCCTTTACTATGTAGTGCCTTACTTCACCATTTCCACCATGGTGGGAAAGAAATCCCTGGTGGGGGATCGCATGGGCTGGAATATGGAGGAATTCAATGAAGTGATGGCGGGGCTTCCTGAGGGGACCAGCGCCTTCGGCGACATGACCAGGGATTCCTATCTGCGTTCCCTGATGAGCTATGCGGGTTCGGAGTATGTGAACCTGGAAACCGGCACATGTTCCTTCGATTCTCCGGATTTTATCAGCGCCCTGGAGTACGCCAAGACCCTTCCGGAATCCATCGAATATGACTATGACAATTATGACTGGACCTATTATGAGAATCAGTACCGTGAAAACAGGACCCTGTTAATGTCCATGTATCTCTATGATCTCCGCAGCATCAAGCGTACCGCTTTTGCCCAGTTCGGTGAGGATATTTCCTTTGTGGGCTTCCCTACCGAGAACAAAAACGGTTCTTATATTGAAGGAAACTATCAGCTGGTGCTTTCCGCCAAGTCCGTGGATCTGGAGGGCGCCTGGGAATTCGCCCGCTACTATCTGCTGGACGAATATCAGCAGAGGATGGCGGATGAGACCTGGGGCTTTCCTGTCAATAAGGAGATTATGATGCAGATGGCCGAGAAGGCGAAGGAGAGGCCTTACTGGGAGGACGAAGAGGGCAACCGGGAGTATTATGACGACACCTATTATATCGACGGTGAAGAGGTGGTCATTCCGCCCATGACCCAGGAGGAAGTGGATAAGGCCCTGGAGTTCATCGGGAGCGTGAACAGAACCTACTATTACGATGAAGAGATCCAGAATATCATCAATGAGGAAGTGGGACCCTTCTTTGAAGGACAGAAATCCGCCAAAGAGGTGGCGGACATCATTCAGAGCCGTGCCATGGTCTATGTGAATGAGCGGTAAGAACTGGAAATAAAAGAACGGAGCTTCTGCTGGAGAGAAAGGCAGGGGCTCCGTTTCTTTCGTAAAATTAAGCTTCTATTCATAATCCACTTCAACGACAGCACGATATTCCGGATTTTCCTGTTTCAGAAGCTCGGAAACAGTTTCCTTGATCTTTTCCTCGGACACGGGGAAATCGTAGGGAACCACGATATCAAAGTCCACGTTGGTGTGTCCGATGCATTTTACCAGCTGGAAGTCATGCAGGGAGATCCGTTCGTCCATTTTTTTGAGATGGCTGCTTACCAGGTTCCTGATCCGGTCGGTCTCTTCATCCCCGATGCGGACCGGGTCCATATGTATCACCGCCCGGCAGTGGAGTCGGTCGAACAGTTCATGCTCGATGGCGTCGATGGCTTCGTGGATCTCCAGGAAGGTTTCGTCCGCAGGCACCTCCGCATGGAGGGAGATCAGGGTCCTTTCAGGCCCGTAATTGTGAACCATCAGATCATGGAGCCCCAGTATTTTTTCGTGAGAAAGGACGATCTCCCTGATCTGCGCCACAAATTCAGGGTCCGGCGCCGGTCCCAAAAGAAGGGTGACGGTGTCCCTTGCCGCCTTCAGTCCTGCATATGCAGGACTGAAGGCGGCAAGGGACACCGTCACCCTT
>CANQBS010000039.1 GCA_947589075.1 uncultured Acetatifactor sp. | reverse complement strand
CACCTGACATGGTAACGACAGAATCAGACAGTGCGGCAGCACTGCGCCTGCGTAGCAGGCGGATTCTGGAGTTTATTATACCATATTTATTCTGACATTTCATCCCTTTTTGTGAAAATGAAATCATTTTTTGCAAATTTTTTCAATCTTTTTTCAAATCCTCCATGGAACTATGGAACCTTCCGCGGGATCTACATCATTCGTCGGTTTCTCTATCATTCATAATCTCCCCAGACCTGACGGCACAGCTCTCTGCAATACTGTAGGGAAAAATCTTCGTCCTGACTGCAGATCTTATTTTCTGCAGCCAGTTCCTGGGTGTAATCCCGCAGAGGATAAACGGTTACGCCTCCGAAACCCTCCTCCAGGTGGCATACCACAGCCTCTATTCCATAGTCCTGGATCTCCACTGCGCCCTGAAGGTTTCTTGCCAGCGTTATCTTCGCCATGCCGCCCACCATACGGTCAGCGACCCCTTCTCCCGTCCCGGAAGTCCAATTTAAAAAATTCCCCAGAGAATAATAAACCAGCATACGGCTTCCTTCCTCGTCCCCCAACCATTCCACAGGCTCTATTACATGGGGATGAGTGCCTAATACCAGGTCCGTCCCGTTTTCCAGGAAAAATTGCGCCCATTTTTCCTGTGCAGAAGAAGGCTCCAGCTTGTATTCCGTTCCCCAATGAGGACAGACGATGACGAAATCCGCCTCCCGGTCTGCCCTTTCCAAATCCTGCCTGATCCGCTCCCGATCCAGGAGATCCACCGCAAAAGGCATATCCTCCGGAAGCTCTATGCCGTTGGTTCCATAGGTATAGTTCAATATGGCGATCTTGATGCCGTTCTGTTCGTAAAAGAATATTTCGTTCTGATCTTCTTTCGTCTCATGAATTCCCAGAACCTCTATCTCCGGATGGCTTTCCTCCCAAAACTGCAGACAGTTAAGCAAACCTTTTTTCCCTTTATCCAGGGCATGGTTGGTCGCGTGGAGAACCACGTCAAAGCCGGCTTCCGCCAGGGCGTCTCCCAGTTCAAAAGGAGCATTAAAGCTGGGGTATCCGCTGACGCCCAGATCAGTTCCGCCTAAAATGACTTCCTGGTTGACCAGGGCCAGATCCGCAGCGCTTATTTCCTCCTGCATCTGCTCAAACAATGCATGAAAGTCATAGCTTCCATCCTCCTTCAGGCCGCTTTTCGCAACCGGAGTATGCAGCAGGATATCGCCCACCATGATCAGAGAAAGCGATGCGCCCTCTGTATTTTGTTCTGCAGTGTCCGGTTCTGAGGAGACAGAATCCCACCCCGGGGCAGGATCCTGGTTCTCGGCAGTCTGCCCTGCGGCGTCCTGCATTCCTTCCTCTGCTCCTGTGCCGAGATCTTCCGCCCATACCTCCTGTCTGGTATCCGCCTCCGATCCATTCTTCTCCAGGCTGCAGCCGGCCTGCAGACTCCCAAGCAGCAGGATTACCGCCAGAAAAAGTGCTTTCTTTCTCATCTTTCAGACTACCTTCATCCCATTTTATTGATGATCCCTTCCGCGTCGATGCCGGGATGGGTAACATACAGCCGGCAAATCTGAGCCGCCAGCTCCTTGCTGATCCCATAACGGGCGGCGATCCATTCGATGTCCCTGCCGCGGTTTGTTTCCTTCATAACCGCTTTGACAAGATCCCTTTTGTCCATCGAAATCTTTTTCTTTCCCGGATGCGATCCTGCCTGTATTTCCGCACTTTTCCCTGCCTCTTTCCTTTTGTCGGCAGAACCTTCGGCAGACAGATCGATCCTTTTTACCCGATAGCTTCCGTCTTCCTCCACCTCCAGGACAGCCATGGTTACCGGAAGAAAGAAACGCTTTGGTCCGCAGCTTCCGGGATTCAGCCAGAGCTTTCCCTCCGCTCTGCGCTCTTCGTACAGGTGGCTGTGTCCATAAAGGATCACATCGCAGTCGCTGATATCTTCTTTGATGAGATCCTTGTTATGGATCATAAAAAATCGGAGTCCCCCATAGGAAAATCGGCAAAAGTCCGGCAGATCCAATCCGCCCTTATGCTTTTCCGCCCATCGCTGATCCACATTCCCCATCACGGCATAAACCGGCGCGATCTCTTTCAGTTTCTCCAGGATCTTTGGATCGTCCAAATCTCCTCCGTGCAGGATAACCTCACAATCGGCCAAAACCTGTTTTACCTCTTCCCGGAGCAGACCGTGAGTATCTGAAACCACGCCTATTTTAACCATTCTCTTCCTCCCTCTTTCACCATTCTCATCCCCGTCTTCCATATCGTTTCCGCCCCTGACGGTCCTCTCTGCGAAAATCTCAAAAACTTATGTAAGAGGCATCCGGGTATAAGTCAGCATATTGCACAAATAAACTGCCACGGCTATGGATGCAATATAGATCATAGCCGGAAACCCGATTTTAACAAAGATCTTATCCTGTTTCGCGGTACCCTCTACCGCATAGCCGGCCAATGCGCATAATCCGGCACAGGCAAACCCAAAGAACATGGAAGGCGCATCCAAAAGTGATGCCAGCCTCTGACACGGACCCGATATTCTCCCAATAAAATCCCAGGGAAAGGCAGACAAGGACATAAGCAAAGCCGCGGCGGATACAGCCGCCGGAAAGGAGTGCTCTTTTTTAAGCCGAAAACACTTCTCCGTAAACAGGAGCCAGAAAAACAGCGCCAATGCGCCCATCAATCCCAAACCGAATCCCGGCCTTCCATTCTGATATGCAAAAGAAGTCAAAAACCTCCCAAATACGTAGCCCTGCGAAGAAAGAGGATCTATCGGGATTTCCCAATTGTCCTCAAAGAACAGATAGCGCATCAGCCGGCCTGCACCTGTTATATTTAAAAGGGAACCCGCGATCAAAGGGATCCAGCCGATCCATTTCCGGTGCCAGATCCCGGCTATCAAAAGAATACCTGCCAAAACCGCAAATGCAATGCAATCCGCATGTCCGATCCCGCCGAAGGCTATGGCGGCAGCGCATGCATACCTCCATCTCCACCCGTCCTGATACAGGCCTGCTGTTCCCCAGCCTAAAAGAGGCAGCAGCATCCATACAACTGCCTGTCCCCAGTCTGCCTGATCATAGCATATATAAATATGGCAGGGACAGGTCATATAAAAGAGAACCGCATATAATACGGCGGCAGGGCTTTCCAAAATGCGTTGAAACATCGCTTTCGCAGCCAACAATGTCACGAGCTGCACAGCCGCCATAAAAAAGCTGTAAGCGATTCCCAGAGGGACTCCCGCTTTGAGCAGAACAGCCGGCAAAAAAAGCCATAAGTTGGAATCAAAGGGAGCATATTGTCCATATAGGATTCCTTTTCCCATCTCTTCTATCCGCCCGATCCAGACGTTTACCTCCCCTCCTTCACAGATATAACCGCAAAAGACCGGCAGAGAGGAAGCGATCCAGATCACGACGTACATTCCATTAAACAGTAATTCCTTCCACTTTTTTTCCATAATATACCCGCCATTTCAGTAAATATAACCCGACCATCAGCCCCGTCAATAATGAGACGACTTCTGAAACACGAAAAACAGGAAATCCCATGTAAGAAATGTATAACATTCCCTGATACCCTGCCGGGACAATTATTTTTAAATCCCCATGACTCCCTTTCGTATCCGCAACATACGGAGAATTCGTCCCGGACTTTTCTTCCCTGATCCCGTATCCTTTATAACCAATGACAGGCAGCTCCAGATATTTTTCCTGAGCGGCAGGGTTATTCACATATACTTTCATTTGTAATCCATTTTTTTCAAAAGAGGAATATTCTAATCCCTCCTCCGCAACAGGAGCATGATAAGTATATTCCATCCCCTCCGTGCTGGCTCCTTCCGGAATATACTCTCCCAGCATAATACCTATGCTTCCCATATTTTCAGCGGTATATATCCAATAGGGAGCGGTTTCCAAAGCGAAATCATCAGCATAATAAACAGCCGACCCGAACAGCAACAGCAAAATCGTGAACATGCCCCCTTTGACGATCCCTTTCGCATAAGGCGCCGGCCAGTGCCGCCGTTCTTCCCTTATCCATAAAACAAAAAAGGCAGCCGCCGCAGCTCCAAAAACGCCTGTTGGAGACAGGAACCTGGTGGGAAACTGAAGGGAAGTAACCCCAATACGCACGACCGGCAGTTTGGCAAGGAAGTCCCAGGGAAAATAGCGGGTACTCAAAAAGAGAGAAAAGATCGTTAATCCCGCCAGCCAGCAAAGGATTCTGTCGTATGGATTCTTCCATGCGTCTTTCTCTGTTTTTCTTTTCACCCTCAGCACAATAAAAAGGATTAAAACCACAAGACCTGCGATCCCCAACTGTATGGGTTCACAATTAAACATTTCGATCTGGTAACCACCCCTGTTGGGGTACAGCTGAAATACGCCGGCAAGCGAAGTTCCCATTTCCTGAATCCTGTTGTCCACGTAGGTATTATATTTGTAGCGGTCCTGCCGCATCATCCACAGCATGGGAAGCCAGAACCAACAATTGAGCAGCAGGCAGATAACCGCGGAAATTCCCAGATTTTTTATGATCCTTTTACGAAAAGTTTTTTTATAAAAAATAAGGCACACACACAACATTCCCACGACCGCCATTTCAGTTGTCAGCAGATGGGACTGCAGGATTCCGGTGATTCCAATGATCAGGGATGCCTGTGCACTGATATCATGCGAGAGATCCGCATTTTTCTCGTGATAGATTCTGTACAGTCCGCTTAGGACCAAAGGAAGAAAGATCATGGCAAGGGCTTCTCCGATGGCCGCCCTGTTAAAGATATCATAGATCCGGTAAGGAGCCAGCACATAGAACAGGCTCCCCACCGTCGCCGCCCCAACATCCCCGGTGCACTTTTTAAAGGAATAATAGGACACTCCCGCCGTTGCGATCATGATCGTCAAAATAAACATCTTATAGGATGTCATAATGGAAAACCCTATCAGCCTTAACAGGGTTGGTATCATGATGAAAAGATCTCCATAAAACAGGGAAGTGGCATAACCATGTCCTCTCAGCCAATAATCCTGTACCCTGACAGGAAACTGCCCTCCATGTAAAAGGGTTTCCTTTAAGCCCTCTATCCGGAGTAAATGAAAGTACGCGTCCGCCCCCATGGTCATATAATCCGTTATATAAGGAAAATAGGAAATGAATACGCCAAAGGCAAGAAGCCAGAATGCAGCCTGACTTTTCTTACTGATCCTTCCCTGAAGAATTCCTTTCCGAAACGCCAGCAAACCATTGACCGCAGTAAAAAGCATCAGACAGCAGAAAGCGAATATCCGTTCTCCGATATTACAGCGATATAACTCCATAAAATCAATGGATATGGCGCCTTCCGGTCCTTCCCCGCTCCATACAAAGTACGAGGCATCAGTTCGGCTCAAAACATATACTTCAAAGTCCATATACTCTTGTCCGCCCCACATAACTGCCCCATTACAGCGCAAGGCCTTATAGCGGCTGCCGTCGTTTTCTACATTTATAAATAAATCAGCATCCTCCGCTATCGCAGCATGAATACGCGCCTGGTATACCCCCGGGTCCAGGGCAAAGCGCTGACTTTCCCCTGCCGCCTGGTTCTCCGTCTCTTCCCCGGTTTGCATAAAAATCAATTTTTCCTTCTTAAAGCAATTGAGAAGACAAAAACTCAGTATTGCGATCTCAATCAATAATAATATTTTATGATCTCGAAAAAATTGAAGCATTTATCTCCTCCAAAGCAGTTGTTCCATCCATTTTGACCATTTCAAAGCTACAGTTCTCCTGGACATAATCTTCAGTCTGATGCATATTCTGGACAATAGAATCTGTCAAATACATACTGGAAGTCGTTATCTCTATAAAGAAGCAGACACAAAGCAAATAATATTCCCATTTTCTTTCATTTTGAGCACAATACCAAAGACAAAAGCCAAAGGTCATGATAAGAAAAAACGTTCCCCATCCCAGAAAAACAGTCGGAGATTGCAGAGAGCTGATGAGCCTGTCACTTATCATCTTTCTATCCTGAATCCAATCCCAGGGGAAAGCTGAAAGACTCATCCACATAAAGGCGATCCCCAATACAGCAGAAAGCTTTCCCCAGAAAAAGAGCCTGTCCCCTTTCCCTTTCAATGCCCCGCCAAACCAAAGAAAACAAAATACAAATACCCCCAGCACCAGGATCAATCCCACGCCGCAGGGAGTGGAGTGAGACATGCCTTGACCTGAAAATGCGGTATTCTCTCCAAATTTCCAAAAATGAAGGGCCAGCTGAGCAAAGTATAGGCCAAAGGACTGTATTCTTCCATTTGAAAATGCCAGATAGTTTCTCATCACAGGAAATAAGCTCCATGCCCCTGCCAGCACGGCACCGCAAAATCCTTTCAACAATTCCCAAAAGACCGGAAGATCTGTCACTTTTCTCAGGTTTAAAAGACATATTGCGGCAATCAGGAAACAGGTCACCTCAAAGCTGGGGAAATGCGTCTGCATTACCCCGCCAATCCCTATGGCGATAGATATCCAGACTGTTTTATACTGCTTTTGCCCGCTGTCTTCTGTAAACGCCCGGAAAAAACCGTATAAAATCAAAGGGAAAAAGGTATACGCACAGCTCTCGCCCACCGCAGACAAAACTACAAACCTATGGATCCGAAAGATGGATAATGTGTAGAACCCGCTGCATATTAAACCGATATACTTATTTTTAAATATGCTTCTGAAACAATAGTAAGCGATAAACGCCGTGATCATATTCCAGACAATGCCAAAAAGATGATAGCTTGGAATGGAAGGCAATCCCAGAAGCCGCAGTATGGCGGGAAAAAGCAAGAAAATATTCCCATATGCCAGGCTCTCAGACGAATCTGCAGGAGTAAGCCATTCAGGATTCAGGATGGCAAAAAAACGGAAATTCAATAATCCTATTTTCAATTCCTCTATTCTCTGCATATAGTAATGCAAAGAAACGCTGTCCAGGTTTGCATTGCACAAAAAAGGAACAGAAGCGATCAAGACGATCAGTCCCAATCCAAATATCACATTTTTTTGTTCTTTTTCCAGATGTATTTCGAAAGTATGAGCGAATTTGAAACATTTTTTCATTTGTGGTATGGTTCTCCGTTGATGATACGATAAGCTCTGTATATCTGCTCCATTAAAATGACCCTCATTAATTGATGCGGAAATGTCATATCAGAAAAACTGACTGCATGATCTGCTTTTTTTGTTATCATTTCATGCAGTCCAAGCGATCCCCCTATAATAAAAATGATATGACTTTTGTTATAGATCATGTTCTGTTCGATCAGTCCGGCAAAAGCCTCGGAGGTATATTTCTTTCCCAGAATTTCCAGCGTACATATGCATGCATCTTCACTGATCTTGGGAAGGATTCTTTGGGCTTCTCTCTCCATGATCTGAATCTGTTCCGCAGCGCTGGCTCGATCCGGTATCTTTTCATCCATTACCTCTATGATTTCCAGCCTGCAGTATCTGCTCAAACGTTTTGTATATTCCTCTATGGCATCCCGATAAAACTTTTCTTTCACCTTACCCACACAGATAATCGTTATCTTCATTCCGCAATCAAACCTTCTGTTATGAAAGAATTCCCTTTATTACGAATCCCTTTCTTATAAAGTCACATTCCTACGATCCTATAAAAGCTGTCACCTGAAACAGAACCCCTATTTTGCAGACCCTATTCCAGGTGATAGCTTATCATAATGATTATAAATGTTTACTTATTTTTAAGATATTCGTCTATCCCTTTGGCTGCTGCCTTTCCGGCGCCCATGGCTAGGATTACGGTGGCGGCTCCGGTGACGGCATCGCCTCCGGCGTAGACTCCTTCCTTAGTGGTCTTGCCGTTGGCCTCATCGGCAACGATACACTTCCACTTGTTCACTTCCAGACCCTCTGTGGTGGAAGAGATCAGCGGATTGGGAGAGGTTCCCAGGGACATGATCACACAATCCAGCTCCATCTCGAACTCGGAATCCGGGATCACAACGGGTCTCCTTCTTCCGGACTCGTCGGGGGCTCCCAATTCCATGCGGATGCACTTCATGCCGGTCACCCAGCCCTTATCGTCCGCAAGGATCTCGGTGGGATTGGTCAAAAGATCGAAAATGATCCCCTCTTCCTTGGCGTGATGCACTTCTTCCACTCTGGCAGGAAGCTCTTCCTCGCTTCTGCGGTACACGATATGCACCTCCGCTCCCAGTCTCAAGGCAGTTCTGGCGGCGTCCATGGCCACGTTGCCGCCGCCCACCACGGCCACCTTTTTGCCCCGCATGATAGGGGTATTGGAATCCGGATCAAAGGACTTCATCAGGTTGCTTCTGGTCAGATACTCATTGGCGGAGAACACACCGTTGGAGTTCTCGCCGGGGATCCCCATGAATTTGGGAAGTCCCGCGCCGGATCCGATGAAAATGGCTTCGAAGCCTTCTTCCTCAATAAGCTGGTCGATGGTGATGGACTTGCCGATGACCACATTGGTCTCGATCTTCACGCCCAGAGACTTCACATTTTCAATTTCCTTCGCCACAACCGCCTTCTTGGGCAGACGGAACTCGGGAATTCCGTAAACCAGCACTCCTCCCGGTTCATGGAGGGCTTCAAAGATGGTCACATCATAGCCCATCTTGGCGAGATCCCCCGCGCAGGTAAGACCTGCGGGACCGGAACCGATCACTGCCACCTTTTTCCCGTTCTTTTCCTTACAGCCTTCCGGCACAACGCCATTCTCTCTCGCCCAATCGGCCACAAAACGCTCCAGCTTGCCGATGGAGATGGGCTCGCCCTTGATGCCCCGGATGCACTTGCCTTCACACTGGGTCTCCTGAGGGCAGACACGGCCGCAGACCGCCGGCAGGGCGCTGGATTCGCTGATCACCTGATAAGCCGCCTCAATATCCCCGGCCTTAACCTTGCTGATAAATCCCGGAATATCAATGGCCACAGGACACCCTTTTACACACTGGGCATTTCTGCAGTTGATACATCTGGATGCCTCGCACATTGCCTCTTCCTGATCGTATCCGAGACAAACCTCTTCAAAATTCGCGGCACGGACCTGGGGATCCTGCTCACGGACAGGTACTTTCTTTAAAACGTCCATTCTATCCTCCACTTTTCCTTTACAATTCGCGGCCGCCCTGTACAAATATCGCCGTGTGCATATCGTTGTACACAGATCGCTGTACACATATCACTGCTCACATACCGCTATATACATACCGCTATATACAGATTGCTGCGCGAATGTAAATATAATATTCTGTTTTTATGATCTCAGGCAGCCTATTCCCTTGCCTGTTTCTCAACAGGCTTATTTTCGGCATACCTATTTCCCACAGATCTGGTTACAAAGATCCTCCTACTGGCAGTTTCCGCATCCGCCGTGATGGGTATCTCCCTCTTCCAGCTTCAGCATCGCGCGTCCTTCCTGGGTTCTGTACATGGTCTGGCGGCGCATCGCTTCGTCAAAGTTCACCTGGTGTCCGTCAAATTCCGGCCCATCCACACAGGCAAATTTCACCTTGCCCCCTACAGTCACACGGCAGGCTCCGCACATCCCGGTGCCGTCCACCATGATAGGATTCAGGCTGACGACGGTAGGAAGGTTCAGCTCCTTGGTCAGGAGACATACAAACTTCATCATGATCATGGGACCGATGGCGATACACACATCATACTGATGCCCTTCGGCCACCAGATCCTTGATGACCTGGGTCACCATACCGCTTCTGCCATAAGACCCATCGTCCGTGGTCACATAAAGATTCCCGGCCACAGCCTCCATCTCTTTTTCCAGGATCAGCAGATCCTTTGTCTTGCTCCCCATGATCACATCGGCATCCACGCCTCTCTCATGAAGCCACTTCACCTGAGGATAAACAGGGGCAGTACCCACGCCTCCGGCGACAAACAGGATCTTCTTATTTTTCAGGCTCTCCGGATCCTCCTTTACCAGATCGGAGGGACATCCCAGAGGACCCACCACATCGTGGAAGCTGTCTCCCTCCTGCAGGGACGCCATCATCTTTGTACTGGCGCCCACACACTGAAATACAATGGTAATGGTTCCGGCTTCTCTGTCATAATCACAGATCGTCAGAGGGATCCGTTCTCCGTCCTCCCCCATTCTGACGATCACAAATTGCCCCGGTTCGCAATATTTCGCGACCCTGGGGGCTACCACATCCATCAGGTAAATGTTTGCGGTCAGTTCTTTTGCTTTCACAATCTTGTACATTTACGCACCTCTCCTTGTTTCAGTTGATAGAGTTTATGATTTATATCTCACGGCCAGGAATCGACCGCTTATTCCCTTGTTCTTACTCCCTGTCCCTACTCCTTGCCTTACTCCCCATCTTACTTCTTGTCCTGCTCCCTGTTCTACTCCCCATCCTGCTCTTCGTCCCAGCCGCCTTCGTCCATATCCAGATTGACATTGATAAAATATTCACCGGTGACGATTTCGCTGGCAACCCCATAATCGTTGATAAAGATCGCTTTGATCTGCACGCTCTCCGTGAAAAGGAATGGGGAAGCGTACAGCTGACTGTTTTCATCGGGATCCGTTCCATCCAGGGTATAATAGATTCTGCCCGGGGCGTTTGCATAAAGCTTCAGGGGTACCACCTCTTCATAATAGCCTGGTTCATAGCTGAATTCCGGAGGCGTTACCAGATATTCCTGATAAGCCTTCTGAATCGCTTCATTCTCACTGTAATGAAGGATTTCGTTTATGGTATCATATTCGCCCCGCTCCCGATAGATCGTAATCAATTTTCCATAGGCCCTTTCCAGCTGATCCTGACTGCATTTGGGGTTCCGGATAATGTTTCTGAGCAGGTATTCATATTCTACCTTATTCCCCATACGGGAGTATGCTTCTGCCAGGGCAAAATTGACCTCCAGATCCTGATCGTCGATCTCCAGAGCCCTTTTATAACGATCGATGGATTTTTTATATTCTTCCTTCGTAAAATATTTCACAGCCTCGGCTAACTGATATTCATAGGAATGATAGCGATACAGGAAAATACCTGCCGCCACCCCTGCCACCAATAAACCGACCAGGCAGACGCCGATTGAAACCCATAAAAAACGTCTCCTTTTCCCCTTTCCCCGGGATTCTTTTTTCTGCAGATTACTTTTCTGAGGATCCCTTTCCCGAGAATCCTTTTCCTGAGGATCTTTTTCTCCTTCAGTGCCGTCATCGTAGGGACGTCCCATGGCCCGAGCCATATTTTCCTCCAGCTCCGGCTCAAAATCAGGAACAATATGGATATCTTTTCCGCAGTGCTCACAATACAGCGCACCCTCCGGCATTTCGGAACCACAATTTGGACATTTCATACGATCTCCTCTGCAGCCTTTTTCTGCAGCCTTACGCTTTCCACACAATTATGCATCAGCATGGCGATGGTCATGGGTCCCACGCCTCCCGGAACGGGAGTGATGGCGCTGCAGACAGGCTCCACATCCTCAAAGTCCACGTCGCCATACAGCTTCTTACTGCCCGGGATGCGATGGATCCCCACATCTATCACCACAGCCCCTTCCTTCACATAGTCTCTGGTGATCATTCTGGGCTTTCCCACCGCCACCACAAGAATATCGGCCCTTTTCGTCACTTCCCGCAGATTTTCGGTACGGCTGTGGGCTATGGTAACAGTCCCGTTTTCACGGAGCAGAAGAAGCGCCATGGGCTTTCCCACGATATTGCTCCTGCCCACTACAACGCATTCCTTCCCTGCGATCTCAATCCCGGACCGTTTCAAAAGTTCAATGATACCGGAAGGCGTGCAGGAGACAAAACCTGGTCTGCCGATGCACAGCGCCCCTACATTTACCGGGTGGAATGCATCCACATCCTTCAGGGGACTGATCCTCTCCAGCACACTTTCCTCCGAAATATGGGCAGGCAGCGGAAGCTGAACCAGAATCCCGTTTACATCTTCCCTTCCATTCAGATCATCGATCAGGGAAAGCAGTTCCTCCTGCCTTATATTCTCATCCAGTTCAAAGCTTAAGGACCGGATCCCGATGTATTCACAGGCCTTCTTCTTGTTTCCGACGTAAACACTGGAAGCAGGATCCTGCCCCACCTGGATCACCGCCAGGGTGATCTCCACGCCCTCCGCTTTCAGCCGGGCAACTTTTTCCTTTAATTCATCCTTTATCTCTGCGGATATCTTTTTCCCATCGATCAACAGCGCCATACCGACTCCATTCCGGATCTCTTAAAACAATCCTGTGATCCTTCCATTCTCGTCCACATCAATCTGATAAGCAGCGGGCTTTGCAGGCAGTCCGGGCATGGTCATGACCGTCCCTGTTAAAACCACCACGAATCCTGCCCCGGCGGACACATAAACTTCCCTGACATTCAGTTCAAAGCCCTGAGGTCTTCCTAAAAGCGCGGGATCGTCCGACAGAGAATACTGGGTTTTGGCCATACAGACAGGGAAACTGCCAAATCCCAGGGTTTCCAGCTTCTTGATCTGCTTCAGGGCAGCCGGTGCGAAATTCACAGTTCCCGCGCCATAAATTTCCGCGGCCACCGTCCTGATCTTTTCCTTAAGCCCCAATGCATCCTCATACAGCACCTTAAAATGACTTTCCTTTGTCTCGAGGGTCTCCAGAACCTTTTGGGCCAGAGCGATCCCCCCTTCTCCTCCCTTCTCCCAGACCTGGGACAGGGCGAATTCACAGTTCCTCTCCCTGCAGAACCGTTCTATGAACCTGACCTCTTCCTCCGTATCCGTCACGAAGGAATTCAGGGTCACCACAATGGGAACCCCGTACCTCTGGAGATTCTCAATATGCTTCTCCAGATTGACGATTCCTTTCTGCAATGCCTCAAGATTCTCTTCCGACAATTCCCCTTTCGGCACGCCGCCATTATACTTCAAAGCCCGCACAGTTGCAACCAGTACCACAGCGTCCGGCTCAAGTCCTGTCATCCGGCATTTGATATCAAAAAATTTCTCGGCTCCGAGGTCAGCTCCAAAGCCCGCCTCCGTGATACAGTAATCCGCCATCTTCAAGGCAGCCTTCGTAGCCCTTACGGAATTGCAGCCATGGGCGATATTGGCAAAAGGACCTCCATGTACCAGCACGGGAGTATGCTCCAGAGTCTGCACCAGATTGGGCTTAATGGCGTCTTTAAGAAGAGCTGCCATGGCTCCCACCGCCTTAAGATCCCCTGCCGTCACAGGCTCCCCCGCCGTGTTATACGCCACTACGATACGGGAAAGACGTTTCTTCAGATCCTGCATATCCTCGGCAAGGCAGAGGATCGCCATGATCTCGCTTGCCACAGTGATCACGAAATGGTCCTCCCGGACGACGCCCTCTGTTTTGCCTCCAAGTCCCACCACAATATTGCGCAGCACCCTGTCGTTCATATCCATACAGCGCTTCCATACGATCTGCCTGGTGTCGATCCCAAGCTCGTTGCCCTGCTGGATGTGGTTGTCAAGGATCGCCGCAAGAAGATTGTTGGCGGAGGTAATGGCATGAAAATCCCCCGTAAAATGCAGATTCAATTCCTCCATGGGAACGACCTGGGCATATCCTCCCCCCGCTGCTCCGCCCTTAATGCCGAAGCAGGGTCCCAGAGAAGGCTCCCTTAAAGCCACAATGGCTTTTTTGCCCAGCTTTCCAAAGGCCTCCCCCAGGCCAACGCTGGTGGTGGTCTTTCCCTCTCCCGCAGGAGTGGGATTGATGGCAGTCACCAGGATCAGCTTTCCCTCAGGGCGGCCGCTTAGCTTCTGCAGATATTCCTCCGACAGCTTCGCCTTATATCTTCCATAAAGCTCCAGTTCCTCCGGCTCTATGCCAAGTCTTCCCGCCACCTCCGTGATGGGCTCCATTACCGCCTCCTGTGCGATCTGTATATCTGTCTTCATATCCTTTTCCCTTCCAGAATTTATCCGATTTCCTCCAACAGCTGTTCAAACTGCTCCGGAGTCATGAGAACCTTGCGGGGCTTGGTTCCTTCTTCCTCCCCCACGACTCCATATTCCGCCAGCTGGTCCATGATCCTTGCAGCCCTGTTAAAACCAATTTTCAATAATCTTTGAAGCCCTCCGATGGAAGCTTTATCCTTTTCAATGATAAATCTGCCGGCCTCCGCAAAATATTCATCCCTTCCGTTGTCGTCAGATCCTCCGCTGCTGCCGCCTGCCGCCGTGCCGCTGCTTCCCATGCTCTTGATCTGCTCCTCAATATCCTGAGCATAGACGTTGCCGATGGCCTGATTTTTCAAAAAATCCACCACGTCGGATACTTCCTTGTCCGACACAAAGGCGCCCTGGATCCTGGCCGGCTTGGAATAGCCCTGGGGATAAAACAGCATATCTCCCTTTCCCAAAAGCTTTTCCGCTCCCACCATATCCAGGATGGTACGGGAATCCACCCCGCTGGATACCGCGAAAGCCACACGGCTGGGCATATTCGCCTTGATCAGGCCTGTAATGACATCCACGCTGGGCCTCTGGGTCGCTATGATCAGATGGATCCCGGCTGCCCTGGCAAGCTGCGCCAGCCTGCAGATGGATTCCTCCACCTCTCCCGGTGCCACCATCATCAGGTCAGCCAGCTCGTCCACAATAATGACGATCTGGGGAAGCTTTGCAGGCACGTCCTCCTGCCCCTCCTCCCGCATGGCTTCCACCTTTTTATTGTAGCCTTTCAGATCCCGGACATTGAAATCCGCAAATTTTCTGTAGCGGTCCGACATTTCCGACACGCCCCAGTGCAGGGCGGCGGATGCCTTTTTGGGATCCGTCACCACAGGGATCAGCAGATGGGGAATCCCATTGTATACACTGAGTTCCACCACCTTCGGATCCACCAGGATCAGCTTTACATCGTCCGGATGAGCCTTATAAAGGATGCTCATGATCAGCGTATTGATACAGACGGATTTGCCGGAGCCCGTAGAACCTGCGATCAGCATATGGGGCATTTTGGCGATATCCGCCACCACCACCTGACCTGCGATATCCTTTCCCACCGCGAAAGCGAGGTTGGAGGGAAATTCCTTGAACTCCCTGCTCTCCAGCAGATCCCGCAAAGCCACCATCATATTTTCCTTGTTGGGAACCTCGATGCCCACCGCCGCCTTGCCGGGAATGGGAGCTTCGATCCTGATATCCGTAGCTGCGAGATTCAGCTTGATATCATCGGAAAGACTGACGATCTTGCTCACCTTCACGCCCTGCTCCGGCTGCATCTCGTACCTGGTCACCGTGGGTCCCTGACTGATATCCGTGATCGTCACCTTTACCCCGAAAGTTGCCAGGGTCTGCTGCAGGTGCATCGCAGTCTCCTTCAGCTCCCTGCTGGTATCCACTGTGCTGGCATTTCCCTTCTGCAGCTTGGAAAGCGGCGGAAATATGTACTTTTTCGGCACAGTCTTCTCTACCTTCTGCATCTCCCTGCGAACCTGGGCGTTCACAGGATCCTCTTCTCGCTCTCCGCCTTCCGGCAGTCTGGCAGCAGGCCGCTTCGGTTCGGTAGCTTCGCTGTGCACCTGAATCGCCTCAGCCTCTTTGGTCAATAAGGGAGCCTCCCTCCTGCCTGGTATCCTGGAAAGAGAAGTTCCGGGGATCTCCCCTTCCGCTTCTTCTGACTGCTCTTCTTCCAATCCGTAAGGATCTTCCGGTTCCTCTTCCGGTTCCCCGGAAGGAACCGGGCGGGCACTCCGAATATGTATCCTGTCCGGGTCAAATTCCGGCTGCCTGATCCGGCTGGCAGCCTCATCCCGGATTTCTTCCTCCTGGACCTCTCCTGAATCCTCCAGGGACTCCAGGGTGATCTCATGGACATCGTCCCTGCTCCTGGATGCCTCCTTTTTCCCCAAGGAAGTATCTATGGTGACTCCTACCGCCTTTTTATCGATCCTCAGGATCTTCTCGTTCTCTTTTTCTTCCCGTCTCCTGCGCCTGAGCTCCTCTCTGGTTTCTTCCCCGGATCCCCTGCCGGAATCCGTCCTCCGTTTCGGACCCGGATCTTCCCGCTGCTCCTGCCTGCGTTCCCGCCGGTCTTCTTCCTCCAGATACCGTTCCTCCTCCTGAGCCCTGCGCCGTTCCATCAATTCTTCCCTGCGGACTTTTGCAATTTCCCTTCTCTGTTGGGAAGTCTCTCTGGAATGCTCCCGAAGCTCGGTGCCCTTTTCCCTCATCAGACTCAAAATACGCTTTTCCGTCAACAGGATGAGACCAATGACGGAACATAAAACGGAAACCAGAATAGTACCTATGGTGCCTAAGTACTTCAACCACAAATAAGTAAGGGATCCGGAAACCACGCCTCCGCCGTTATGATGATCCCTGCTCTCTTCATACAAAAGCTTGATGTCATACTCGGTCATCCCTGCAGCGTTCTTTGAAAAAAGTTCGCAGAAAACGCCGGCCATGAGAACCAGCACAACCCCTGCTATAAGTCTGCGGACCGCCGTGGAACTCCCTTCATTCGCAAACCAGAAAGCCGCCGCCACAAAAAGAAGTATGGGAAGAAGGTAAGCCATCCAGCCGAACAGGCCGAACATCACTCCGCTGATGGTATCTCCCACAAGACCGATCAGGCCAAAATTACATAAAAATAACAAGACCATTGCCACAAACAGCACGATCAGGCCGATCTCACGAAATAATTCATAATCCCTTTCAATCTGATATGCGTCAGTGTTTTTTTTCTGTGTCCCTGTTTTTTTTCTGGAAGTCCCAGCGCTTTTTTTCCCCTGTTTTCCCGAAGAAGATGTTCTCCTGCCTGATGCAGCTGCCATCTCATACACTCCTTCATCCAAAATTCTAAATTCAATGCCATCTATGAGTATAACATTTTTACGCCCGCTTGTCACCATCTATTCCATTCTTTTTTTACGTCCCTTTCCTGATCAGCTCATGAAGCTTCCCTATGGCCTTATCAATTCCCCCCACGGCATCGATGATCCCATAGTTTACCGCTTCTTCCCCTACCAGGATCGTACCCACATCCTTGGTCAGAACCCCAGTCTCCATCATCAGTTTTTCCAGACAATCCTTGGATATCCTGCAGTGACTGCATACAAATCCTGTGATCCGGTCCTGGATCTGTTTGAAATAATCAAAGGTCTGGGGCACCCCGATCACCATGCCGTTCATCCTGACGGGATGGATGACCATGGTCCCGGTAGGCACGATAAAAGAATAATCCGTGCTGACGGCGATGGGAACTCCAATGGAATGACTCCCTCCCAGCACCAGGGATACCGTCGGTTTGCTCAGGGAAGAAAGCATTTCCGCAATGGCAAGCCCCGCCTCCACATCCCCGCCCATGGTATTGAGCAGCACCAGCACTCCGTGGATCTCCCCGCTGTCCTCTATCGCCGCCAGCTGGGGCAGGATATGCTCGTATTTTGTAGCCTTGGCATTGCCCGCCAGATTATCATGTCCTTCAATTTCCCCAATGATCGTCAAAAGATGTAGATTATGCCTCTGGGCGTTCTGATCCAGGGTCAGCTGACCCATTTTTTCGATCCTTTCATCCTTGTGCTTCTCCGCTTCTATCTTCAGATCCTTTCCTTCCTGATCCGCCATGCTCTCCCTGTCCTTTCCAAACGACTGCCCAAGATCGGTTTTGCCGCCGCTTTGGGACTCCGTCATTTTCCTCCGGATTCATAAAATAAGACCCGAAAACGGATCTCGCCATTCCGGGTCTTACTATCATCTCCATTTTCACCTGTCTTATTCAGAAAGCGCTTCTCCAGGAAAAAGATTCAGGAGCGTTAAATATCAAAATCATCCTGATCATCCACTTCGATATCATATTTCATCTGGGTCTCGTCGGGAATAAAAGCATAATCCATATTTTTTCTGACCTTCTTTTTCGGCAGCGGAAGGGGATTTTCTATAAAATCCAGTTTTTCGCCGATTTTCGGCTTTATCCCGGTTTCCGGGTCCTTCCCGGTCTCCGGGCCTTTCCCGGCTTCCGGCTCCTCCCCGGCTTCCGAAATTTTTTCTTCAGCTCCAACGCCGACGCCCACACAGGCCTGCAGGCCCACGCCGCAGGAAGCGATGCACAGGCAGGGAAGGATCAGACTCCCATCCAGACCTTCTCCCGGCAGCTGGAAAAATTCCAGAATACAGCAGGAAAACAGCAAAAGGAACCAGGGCGTCATCCTCTCTGCTTCCCGAAAGCGCCAGTATCCCAAGGCCCCCAGTACCATGCTTCCCGTTATGGCAAACATCGCCGCCTCATTTCCCTTCATATACCAGAAATCAAAACAAAAGGCTTTTCCCTGAAGGAAAGAGAACCAGATATTCCAGGCCTCCGTAAAGCTTCCGCCGCGGATATGAGCATTCCAAAGCAGACAGCCGATGAAAAACATACCTGAAAGAAGAAAAATCCCTGGGATCTTCACCGCCTGGCTTTTCCAAAATCTCTCCCCAGGCTCATGTCTCAGCGTGCAGACGCTCAAAAGCAGCACAAACAATGAGATCCCCCTGATATCCAAATACAGGATCCCTCCCAGAACAATTCCCATACAGATCAGCAAAGGGAACTCACGAAGAACCTTTTCTGCCCCTTCCAGCTGCTTTTTCAGATATCCGCCCACGGCCAAAATACCCACAGCATAAATGCACAAAAACAGGACGTCCGGGGAATAGTCCAGACTTTTCCCCACATTATAGGGCACAAGCATCAGATATGCCATGCTGAGGACAGCCGGAAAGATCCCTCCTATCTTCCGCAGGGCAAAATAAAGGAACAGACAGCCCAGCAGCTGAAAGAGGACCTGGAGCCAGACGCCTGCCGCCCACTTGTTCCCAAATACCATAAATGTCCCCCGCAGCAGCTGAAGGTACAAATACACCGTTCCAGACACCTGTGAGGGAATCTGACCGGCTCCTACCTTTGCCATTTCATAATAAGCAGAAACTCCCTCCGAAGACTGCAGCCGGGAAATCCGCAAAAGCAGTCCAAGGGCAAGAAAAAGCACAACCAGGATTCCTTCTGCTGCCTGACGGAAATTCTCCTTCTTTTTGGCGCCTGAAACACCATCCCTGCTTTTCTTTTCCGACAGGAATGCAGCTTTTGATCTTATCCAACCGGAAAATACATACAGGCCGGCAAAAAGAAGCCCTGCGGCAGCCGCGCAGAAAATCCCCCAGCCTACAGGCACCTTCGCTCCTTTTATCCCCATTTTCTCCAGGAAAAAGCACCCGTACGCCCAGAAAGAGTATCCTGCTGCGCACAGATAAATCCCCCACAATATGTAGCTGAATATGTTTTTCTTCCAACTCATCCTATGTCCCTTTTGAACACGCGCGCCCCGTAAAAATCTGTTTCCTATTTCAGGATCTTTTCAATATTATACCTGGGTCTGTGCTTGACCTCTATATAAATTTTCCCGATGTACTGTCCCACCAGACCGATTGCCAGAAGCTGCAGACCCCCGAGAAACCAGATGGACAGGATCAAAGAAGTCCAGCCCGGCACCACATGTCCTGTGAAAAAAGAGATTAACGCATACACGGCCGCCAGAATGGAACACACGATAATCAGGAATCCCATTCCCAGGATCATGCTGATGGGCTTCACGCTGAAGGAAGAAATCCCGTCAAACGCCAGTGCCAGCATCTTCTTCAGAGGATACTTGGACGTCCCTGCCGCCCGTTCCTTTCGGTCGTAGTAGACACAGTCCGTTTCATAGCCGATCAGGGGCATCATTCCCCGCAGGAAAAGATTGGTCTCCCTATACTGGGAAAACTGCTCCACAGCCCGCCTGGACATCAGGCGGAAATCCGCATGATTATATACGGTCTTCACGCCCATAAGAGCCATCAGCTTATAAAAAGCCTGGGCTGTAGTGCGCTTGAAAAAAGTATCTGTTTTGCGCTCTCTCCTCACACCATAGACGATATCATTGCCTGCGTGGAACTTATCGATCATCTCCTCGATGACCGCCACATCGTCCTGCAGATCCGCATCGATGGAAATCGTGACATCGGACATGTCTTTTGCGGTCAGAAGCCCTGCGGTCAGGGCGAACTGATGCCCCACGTTGCCGGCCAGCTTTACGCCGCAGACCTGCACAGGATGCTCCCTGTGCTCCTCCTCGATCAGCTCCCAGGTGCGGTCCTTACTCCCATCATTTACAAACAGTATGAAGCTGTCTTCCGCGATTTTTCCCTTTTGGACCAGATCCTCCAGGGTCTCCCGCAGGGCTTTGGAAGCGATCTTTAAAACTTCCTCTTCATTATAACAGGGCACTACAATTGCCAGCCTGTCCATGCGCTTTCTCCGTTTCTCAGCTCTCTTTATCCCTCTGACATCAGCTGCAAAATATGTTCTATCTCTTAAGATCTACTCCTCCCAGTTATGGTACACCGCCTGCACGTCGTCGTCATCCTCCAGCATATCCAGGATCCTCTGGAGATTCTTCACGGCAGTTTCATCCGTCAGGGTCACATAATTCTGGGGGATCATGGTAACCTCTGCGCTCATCATAGGGATGCCTTCCTTCTCCAGGGCTTCCCGCACCTCGTCGAAGCTGTCCGGATCCGTAATGATCTCAAAGCTGTCCTCTTCCTCGGAGAAATCCTCCGCCCCCATATCAAGGGCCATCATCATCAGATCGTCCGCTTCCAGATCACATTCTTCCTTATCGATGATGATCTGCCCCTTCTTATCGAACATAAAGGATACACAGCCGGGAGTTCCCACATTTCCCTGTCCCTTGGTAAAGGCGCTTCTGATATTGGCGGCGGTACGGTTCTTATTATCTGTCAGGGCGTCCACAATGATCGCGATTCCGCCGGGGCCATATCCTTCATAGGTCACATATTCGTAATTGACGTCGCCCACTTCACCGGCGGCTTTCTTAATTCCGCGTTCGATGGTATCGTTTGGCATGTTGTTCGCCTTCGCCTTCGCTACGACGGTCGCAAGCTTAAAGTTATTATTGGGGTCCGGACCGCCTTCCTTCACGGCGACAGCGATCTCTCTGCCGATTATGGTAAAAATCTTACCCTTAGCGGCATCGTTCTTCTCCTTCTTGTGCTTGATGTTCGCAAATTTTGAATGTCCTGACATGTTTTTTCCTCTTTTCCTGATTTTGTATTCTTATTATAGCGTCCTTTGATTCGCCCGCCATATCCCGCAGAGCATTTCCCTCAAGTCCAAAATATGTACAAAAGAAGAAACAGCATGACCGCCGCAGGGACACCTGCGGGGCAATCTGCCGGATTATACGCTGTTTTCAGTTTATCATACCAAAAATATTCCCATACGTCAAGAACCGCCCACTATGTATCCAGTTCCAAGCTGACCATCAGTGCCCTGTTCACCCTGCGCATGATATCCCCTTCCAGATGGCACACCTTATCCTTCAGGCGCTTCTTATCGATTGTGCGAAGCTGTTCCAGCAGGATCACGGAATCCTTATCCATGTCATGCAGTCCGGCCGTCAGTTCAATATGGGTGGGCAGCTTTGCCTTGTTCATCTTAGAGGTAATTGCAGCGCAGATCACGGTAGGACTGTGACGGTTTCCCACATCATTCTGGATGATAAGCACGGGACGCACTCCTCCCTGCTCCGATCCGATCACCGGACGTAAATCCGCGTAATAAACATCTCCTCTTCTCATATCCGCTCCTTCTTCAAAACCTGGTCTCTGCAGCCTTCGGGACACTTCCAGACCTTTCCTTACGGCTCTTCTTTAGACATTATTTCCAGTTTATCTGAAGGTATTCACAAATTGAGCAAATCAGGGATTTTCTCCCTGGGAATTTTCATTCAGAAGCTTTCCTTCCTTAAGATATACTCTGGGGATCCTTTTCCCCAGATCACATAAAAGTTCATAGGAAAACCTGCCGGACAATTCTCCCAGGCTTTCCGCCGTAATCGTTTCCGAACCTTCTGTCCCTATGAGAGTGACCGGATCTCCCTCCCTTACCTGAGGGATCTTCGTTACATCCACCATAAACTGATCCATGCAGATACGTCCCAGGATAGCCGCCCTCCTTCCATGAATGAGCACATAGCCTTTGTTGGAAAGGGATCTCGGATAACCGTCCCCATACCCCACCGGTATGGTGGCTACCCGCATCCTGTCCGAAGCAGTAAACGTCCCGCCATAGCTGACGCTCTGTCCGGCTTCCAGGGTTTTCACATAAACGATATGGCTGTGCAGCGTCAAAGCCGGCCGCAGCCGTATTCTTTCCTTATCCACCTCTTCTGAAGGAGCTACTCCGTACAGGATGATGCCGGGCCTCACCGCATCCATATTTGCCCGGGGGATTTCCATAAGGGAAGCGCTGTTGGAACAATGCTTCATAGGGATCCTAAGCCCCAGCTCATTCCCGATCCTGTTCAGGAACCCCTCAAACTGCTCCAGCTGTTCATAAGCGTCAGTCTTATCCGCCTCGTCCGCCCTGGCAAAGTGTGTGAAAACGCCTTCTATCTCTATCCCCGGCATTCCCATGGCGCACCGTATAAAATCAAGCCCTTCCTCGTCCGGCGTGATACCGATCCGGTTCATGCCGGTATCCACCTTAATATGGACTTTAAGCTTCCTTCCCTTCAGGATCCCTGTTCCGGAAAGCTGTTCCAGCATATCCCGGCGGAACACTGCCGGACGGACCTCCAGATCCGCCAGGGTCTCATAGGAAGAAGGAAAGGTATAACCCAAGATCAAAATCGGTTTTTGAATGCCCTCCCTCCTTAACTGAACTGCCTCTTCCACTGTGGCAACCGCGAATCCCCAAAAATAATCCAGATCTTCAAGACACCTGGCGACCGGAACGCTTCCATGCCCGTAAGCATCGGTTTTCACCACGCCGATCATTTTTGTATGGGGATCCATCTTCTCCCTCATATGAGAAACATTCTCCAGTACAGCATCCAGATCCACCTGGGCATATACTCTCTGATATTTGCTTTCCCTGATATCTGTGGTATCCATACTTTTACTTCGCCCTTCCATCCGCTTCAATACATACTTTCACCGACACACGTCATATGCTCCAGGATCCCGGAAGCCGTCACCCCGTATTCACCGGATACCGCGGCAGCCGCATCCCCTGACATGCCATGCCAGTAAACGCCTGCCGAAGCCGCTTCAAAAGCCTCCATCCCCTGGGCAAGCAGCCCGGAGATCATGCCCGCCAATACATCGCCGCTGCCGGCTGTGGCCATGCCGCTGTTTCCCGTGGTGTTCAGGCATACAGGCCTGCCTTCCTGACAGATGAACGTCCGGGCATCCTTGCCTGCCACAACACAATGAAGCTTTTCGGCAAGTCCCATCACGCTTTCTGCCGGATGCAGCCGGATCTCGGCAATGCTTTCGCCGGTAAGCCTGGATAATTCCCCCATATGCGGCGTCAGCACCATCTTTCTTCCTGCCCTTCCCTGGGATGCTGCCAGTTCCATCAGGGAAGGATGCTTCGCCAGAAGGTTCAGCCCGTCCGCATCGATCACCAGGGGCTTTCCGCTCTGCTCCAGCATATATCTCAACAGCTGATACGCGCACTCTCCCGTTCCGAAACCGGGTCCCGCCGCCAGGACATCCGCCCAGTCCAGATCCGGTTTGGACGGCAATCCTTCTCTTTCCTCTTCATAAGTCCACAGCAGAGCCTCCGGTACTGCTGCCTGCAGAATGATCCTGTTGCATTCCGGAGTCGCCACCCTGACCATTCCTGCTCCGCTTCCATAACAGCCCCTGGCCGCCAGGACTGCGGCGCCTGCCATATTCCTGCTCCCTGCTGCCAGCAGCACCTTCCCGAAGGTTCCCTTGTTACCGCTTCCCTTTCTGGGAGGCAGGAGCTTTTCTATCTTCTCCGTATATCGAAACATTCCAGGCAGACTGTCCCGAAATGCGGCTTTTCCAATCCCGATCTCCTTCACCTTCACCGCGCCGCAGTATTCACATCCCGGGTAGAGATACAATCCCCGCTTTCCAATCCCCAGGCAGACCGTCAGATCCGCTTTTACCGCACAGCCGCAGATCCTTCCCGTGTCGGAATGAATGCCGCTGGGAATATCAACAGCCACTTTATATCCGCAAAGCCCGTTAAACTGCTCTATCCGCTCCCGGTATTCTCCCGTAACCTCCCTGGAAAGCCCGACCCCAAAGAGTGCATCCACCAATACAGTATATTCCTTTCTCAGCGGTTTTCTTCCTGGAGACATTCCCTCCGGTTCAAACTTCACCGGATAATTGCTCAGAATGGAGGCCTCTTTTTTCCATTCTTCCGTTGATCTCCCGGGATCGCCGCAGACAAAGACCTCCACCTGGAAGCCTCTCTCTGCGAGAAGCCTGGCTAAGGCCAGTCCGTCCCCTCCGTTATTCCCTGTGCCTGCCAGGATCAGCGCCGTTCCCTCCTGACAGACTGAGGCGATCTCTTCCATGACAGCAAGAGCCGCCCGTTCCATTAAGACCAGGGAAG
>CANQBS010000038.1 GCA_947589075.1 uncultured Acetatifactor sp. | reverse complement strand
CTACAAAGATTTATGTGAAGGCTTTAAAGGCCGTGAAGAATGCGGGGGTTGTCATAAAGGGCTGCAGTCATATCACGGGCGGCGGTTTTTATGAGAATATCCCCAGGATGCTCCCTGAGGGCATCCGCGCCTTTGTGAAGAAAGACAGCTATGAGGTCCCGGCCATTTTTAAGCTCCTTCAGAAGACCGGGAACATTGAGGAGAAGATCATGTACAATACCTATAATATGGGTCTGGGAATGGTGCTGGCCGTGTCTCCTTCCGATGTGGAAAAGACCCTGGAGGCTCTGAAGTCGGCAGGGGAAAAGGCCTGTGTGGTGGGAAGCTGCAGGCAGGGAGAAAAGGGAGTAACCGTATGTTAAGAGTGGTGGTTCTGGTATCCGGAGGCGGTACGAATCTTCAGGCCATTATAGATTCCATAGAGGCGGGAAGGATCACGAATGCACAGATTGTTGCAGTGATCAGCAACAATCCCGGGGTAAAAAGCCTGGAACGGGCCGAAAAAGCAGGAATTCCTGCATTCTGTATTTCTCCGAAGGACTTTGAAAGGCGGGAATTGTTTCATGAGGCCCTTCTTGCCAGACTGGATGAGTACGAGCCGGATCTGGTGGTGCTTGCGGGATTCCTTGTCAGGATTCCGGAGGAAATGGTACATAAGTACAGCAGCCGCATCATCAATATACATCCTTCTCTGATCCCCTCCTTCTGCGGCGTGGGGTATTACGGGCTTAAGGTGCATGAAAAGGTGCTGGAGCGGGGCGTAAAGGTCACCGGAGCCACGGTGCATTTCGTGAACGAGGGCATGGACGAGGGTCCTATCATCGCCCAAAAGGCCGTGTATGTGGAACAGGGGGATACCCCCCAGATCCTGCAGAGAAGAGTGATGGAGCAGGCGGAATGGCAGCTTCTGCCCGCCGCGATTGACGATATTGCCAACGGACGGATCCGTGTGGCGGAAGGTAAAGTGATCAGAAAGGAAGATTAGGGCATGAAGGTATTGATCGTAGGAAGCGGCGGCAGGGAACACGCCATTGCGGCCAGTGTGGCCAAGAGCCCCAGGGTGGATAAGATCTACTGCGCCCCGGGCAACGCGGGGATAGGGCAGCTGGCGGAATGCGTGCCGATCGGCGCCATGGAGTTTGACAGGCTGACCGCCTTCGCAAAGGAGAAGGAGATCGATCTGACCATCGTGGGAATGGACGATCCCCTGGTGGGCGGTCTGGTGGATGTGATGGAGGCGGAAGGGCTGCGGGTGTTCGGTCCCAGGAAAAACGCGGCGATCCTGGAAGGAAGCAAGGCTTTTTCCAAGGATCTGATGAAGAAGTATCATATTCCCACAGCCGCCTATGAGAATTTCGATGATGCGGAAGAAGCGCTGAAATATCTGGAAACAGCCAGGTTCCCCATTGTGCTGAAGGCGGACGGGCTGGCTCTGGGAAAGGGCGTGCTGATCTGCAATACTTTGGAGGAAGCGAAGGAAGGCGTCCGGTCCATCATGACGGATAAGAAATTCGGTAGCGCCGGCAACCGCATGGTGATAGAAGAGTTCCTGACCGGAAGAGAGGTGAGCGTCCTGTCCTTTGTGGACGGGAAAACCATCCGGATCATGACTTCCGCCCAGGACCATAAGCGGGCCATGGACGGAGACCAGGGGCTGAATACCGGAGGCATGGGAACCTTTTCTCCCAGTCCTTTCTATACGCCTCAGGTAGACGCCTTCTGTCAAAAATATATTTACCAGCCAACAGTGGATGCCATGGCCAGCGAGGGAAGACCCTTTCAGGGCGTGATCTTTTTCGGGCTGATGCTGACCGCCGAAGGCCCCAGGGTTTTGGAGTATAACGCCAGATTCGGGGATCCGGAAGCCCAGGTGGTGCTTCCCAGGATGAAGAATGATATCATCGATGTCTGCGAAGCCTGTATCGACGGCACTCTGGATCAGATCGACCTGCAGTTTGAAGACAACGCTGCGGTCTGTGTGGTGCTGGCAAGCAGCGGCTATCCCGTTTCCTATGAGAAGGGGTATGTTATCGAAGGGCTGGATCGGTTCGATGGGGCGGACGGATATTATTGTTTCCATGCCGGGACAAAGCAGACGGAGAAGGGTATCGTGACCAACGGAGGCAGGGTGCTGGGGGTGACCGCAAAGGGAAAAACCCTTAAGGAAGCCCGGGCCAACGCCTATGCCGCTGCGGAGTGGGTGCATTTCGGGAATAAATATATGCGTCACGATATCGGAAAAGCGATAGATGAGGCGTGAGAAGCCGGAGTACTGAAAAGGACGGAAGGACGGTTTGGAACAAAAGGAGACAGGAGGTACGTATGATGAAGGAAAATTTGTGTAGGAAGAGGATACTGATGAAGGGTGTTCTGGCTCTGGTGCTGGCGCTGATGCTTGGATTGTTCGCCCAGGATTTTGTTATGACAAGCTACGCCGCCACCGGAACCATCACAAAGCCTTCCGTCAATATCCGTAAGGAGCCGAACACCAGCAGCGAGGTAGTGGGCAGCGCAAAGCAGGGAAATGCGGTGACGGTCAACAGCAAGACCAAGGGCAGCGACGGAAAGGACTGGTATCAGGTGGCGGTAGACGCCAATACCGTCGGCTACATCAGAGGAGACCTGATGACGGTAACAGGAGATGTGCCGGAAGAAGGAGGAGGAACCACAACTCCCGAAAATCCTGAGGTCCACACCCCTACGGTGACAGTCACGCCGGTGCAGCCTTTAAGCGCCACCATAACCGGAAGCGACGCGGTGCGCGTGCGTTGGGACGCCGTCATTGCCGCAGATAATATCGTTGCTCAGCTGGAAAGCGGGACAGAGGTTACGGTGAACGGGCAGGCCACGGATGCGGAAGGAAACATCTGGTATCAGGTGACTTATACGAGCCAGGGTGCAGAGGGCCAGGGCTTTGTCCGGGCAGATTATCTTACCCTGTCCGGAACGGTGACTCCTGCCGGGACGGAAAATCCTTCTCCCACGGAAACGACTCCTACAGAACCGGAAGGCAGCGATTCCCCGAATGAAGAGGATCCCTACTATGTGGTATATGGTCCGAACAAGGACGGTACGGTAGAGGATTGGTGGCTGATCGACCGTTTTGGCGGGGAGAGCGGAAACGGAAGAAGATATGCGGCAAAGGAACTCATCAATTTCTGGGAAAATAATTACGGTCAGATGAAGGGCAGCATTAAGACCCAGAGGATTTTTATCATTGTGCTGGTGATCCTGTTCCTGGGCGCAGTATTCGCCGCACTGCTGTTTTTCTTTAAAATGAAGGATATGGCGGACTCGGCTTACTTCTCGGCTGTCGAAAAGGAAACAATGCGTGAAAGAAATACGAACAGAGGAGACAGAGGCAGAGAGGCACAGCCCGGTGTCAGAAAGAAGTCGCCTTCCGCAGCAGAAGGACAACGGAGCGGTGAAGCGAGGCAGCAGGGCGCGGTAAGGCCTCAGGGCAGCGCCTCGGGCCGTCCGGCAGGTGCTCAGGGAAGAACCGCTCAGCAGGGAGGACAGGGCAGACCTGCAGCTCCTCAGGGTCAGTCCCGCACAGTATCTTCCCAGCAGGGTACAAGACCGGTATCCTCTCAGTCCGGTCAGGCAAGACCGGTTTCCGCCCAGTCGGCTCAGGGCAGACCGATGTCGGCTCAGGGTCAGACAAGGCCTGTATCCTCCCAGCAGGGTCAATCAGGGATGCAGTCCAGAACAGCAGCCTCGTCCACTCAGGCCAGGCAGAACGCCCAGCAGGTGATGAGGCAGGCACAGAGTCAGACGCCGGGTCAGGCCAGACCTGCTACGGCGAGACCCCAGGGAAGTGCGGCGAGACCTGCGGCGCAGCAGGCTCCGAGACCGCAGTCCAGACCTGTACAGCAGACATCGCCAAAGCCCGTGAATTTTACAAATGAGGAAGATGAAGATCTTGAATTTGCATACCTGCACAATTGGGACGGGGATGAAAATTCATAAGCTTCTGAAAGAAAAAGGAAGGTGCCCGCAGGGTTATCTTCCTTTTTCCTGTTGACAATTGGTTCCGACTGTTATATTATTGCTATAACAGATGTACAAAGGAGGCGTGAGTGTGGTCATAGAGATTGATTTTAACAGTGATGAAGCTTTATATCTGCAGTTGCGCAACCAGATCATCCTGGGCATCGCCACCTCCCAGTTCCATGAGGGCGACTCCCTGCCCAGCGTGCGTCAGCTGGCTGAATTGATCGGGATCAATATGCATACAGTAAATAAAGCTTATACGGTCCTCAAGCAGGAAGGCTTTGTTAAGGTAGACCGCAGAAAAGGGGCCGTGATAGCCATAGATGTGGACAAACTCCGGACACTGGAAGAGATCAGGAAGGATCTGCAGGTGATCCTGGCGAAGAGCAGCTGCAAAAACATCAGTAAAGAGGAGATCCACGAATTGATCGATGAGATATATGAAGAATATGGAGGGCTGGAATAATGCAGTCGCAGTTTACAGATAAGGCCAGGACGGCGCTTTCCCATGCGGAAAAATGCGCCAGACAGCTTAAGCAGGGGTATGTGGGAACGGAGCATATCCTGGCAGGTCTTTTGAAGGAAGGCACAGGAGTCGCCGCCCGGGTACTGGGAGAAAATGGGATCTCCTTGGATCAGGTAATGGAAATGATAAAGGAGCTGATCGCTTTCGAGGGGGATACTGTGGTTAAGGAGAGAGAAGGGTATTCTCCCCGCGCAAAGAAGGTTCTGGAGGAAGCCCATCGGCAGGCGGCGCGTTTTGGCCAGACGTCTACCGGAACGGAGCATATTCTTCTTGCCCTGATCCGGGAAGGGGAAAATGTGGCGGTCAGGCTTTTAAATACCATGGGGGCGGTTCCTACCAAGCTTTATGCGGAGACTCTGGCGGCCATGGGTCAGGACAGCAATCTGTATAAAGAGGATCTGGGAAGAAAAGGAAACGGGAGAAATAAAGCTTCCATATTGGGGCAATACAGCAGGGATCTGACGGCGCTGGCCAGAGAAGGAAAACTGGATCCTGTGATCGGAAGGACCCAGGAGATCCAGCGGGTGATACAGATCTTAAGCAGACGGACCAAGAACAACCCCTGCCTCATCGGGGAGCCCGGGGTGGGGAAGACCGCTGTGGTAGAAGGGCTGGCGTCCAGGATCGTTTCCGGGGATGTTCCTTTTACTGTCCGGGACAAGCGGGTGCTGACCCTGGATCTGGCCGGTATGGTGGCAGGCAGCAAGTATCGCGGTGAATTTGAAGAGAGGATCAAAAGAGTGATCCATGAAGTAATAGAGGATGGAAACATCATCCTGTTTCTGGATGAGCTCCATACCCTGATCGGGGCAGGGGGCGCGGAGGGCGCCATAGACGCTTCCAATATCCTGAAGCCCTCCCTTGCCCGGGGAGAGATCCAGCTTATCGGGGCGACTACCATTGTGGAGTACCGTAAGTATGTGGAAAAGGACGCCGCCCTGGAAAGGCGTTTTCAGCCGGTGAACGTGGAGGAGCCTACAGAAGAAGAGGCGATCCGTATCCTGGAGGGGATCAAGGGCAAATATGAAGAGCATCATAAGGTGAAGATCACTGCAGAGGCCGTAGAGGCAGCGGTAAGGCTTTCCAGCCGCTATATCAACGACAGGAACCTGCCGGATAAGGCCATTGACCTGATCGATGAAGCCGCTGCAAGCGCAAGGCTTTCTGTAGGGGATATGCCGGAGAAGCAGAAGGAATTATTGGAGCAGATCCAGAAGATGGATCTGCAGATCGAGCGTTCCATTCGGATGGAGGCTTTTGAACAGGCCAGTGAGATCAGGCACAGTCAGGATGAACTGGTGAAAAAATATGAGCGGATGCAGAGGCGCAGAGAGCGGCAGGAAGAAGATCTGCAGTATCAGATCGGAGAAAATGAGATCGCCGCGGTGGTTTCCATGTGGACCAAGATCCCTCTCCAGAAGCTGGCGGAGAAGGAAAGCGACAGGCTGCTTAAGCTGGAGGGCATCCTTCATAAACGGGTGATCGGACAGGAGGAAGCCGTCGCCGCCGTGGCCAGGGCTATGCGCAGGGGAAGGGTTGGCCTTCAGGATCCCAACCGTCCTATCGGCTCCTTCCTTTTCCTCGGGCCTACCGGCGTGGGAAAAACGGAGCTCAGCAAGGCTCTGGCGGAGGCTATGTTCGGCTCAGAGGACGCGATGATCCGCGTGGATATGTCGGAGTATATGGAAGGACATTCCGTTTCCAAGATGATCGGTTCGCCGCCCGGCTACGTGGGCTTTGACGACGGGGGACAGCTCAGTGAAAAGGTGCGCCGGAACCCTTATTCGGTGGTGCTTTTTGACGAAGTGGAGAAGGCTCATCCTGACGTTTTCAATATTCTGCTGCAGGTGCTGGATGACGGGCATATCACGGATTCCAAGGGCAGAAAGGTGAACTTCAAAAACACGATCCTGATCATGACCTCCAACGCGGGAGCCCAGAGGATCGTAGATCCGAAGAATCTGGGATTCGCGGCCCAGAGCGATACAAGAAAGGATTATGAAAGAATGAAGTCCGGGGTGATGGAGGAGGTAAAGCGGATCTTTAAGCCGGAGTTTCTCAATCGTATTGACGATATTATCGTGTTCCATCAGCTGGATAAGGAGAATCTGAAAGAGATCGTGAATCTTCTGGTATCCGGTCTCTGCAAAAGATGTGAGTCACAGCTGGATATTCATATGACGGTCACCAATGCGCTGCGGGAGCATCTCATCGAAAAATATTCGGATAACAAGATGGGGGCGCGGCCCCTGAAGCGTGGGATTCAGTCCGCCATTGAGGACAGTCTCGCAGAGGAGATCCTGATGAAAAAGGTGCAGCCGGGAGATCATGTGACGGCTGGATTCAAAGGCGGAAAAGTGACTTTTACCGTGAAGGAAGCATAAGCTTTCAAAGCGGGGAAGCGGAAAAAGGATCCTGTAAAGAAGGATCCCGGGAAAAATCGGAAAGGATCCTGCAGGAAGGATTCGGGGAAAACCTGAGAGGATCCTGTTAGGAAGGATTCCAGAAAAAAGAAAACAGAAAAGACCCAGGAGGACGTACAAATGGCGGCAGTAGAAGAATTAATCCGAAGTGAAGAAAAAGGGGGCATCAGCTTTGGCAACCATACCCTGGAAAAGAAAGCCAAGCTGGAGGATTTCAGGCATGAGGGCGATCTGCTGAAGGTGAAGACCTTTCACGAGATGACAAAGCTGGAGAAAAACGGGATGTTCCTGTACGAGTCCGTGCCGGGGACCAGCGTACTGCATTTTCGGGAGGCAGATACCGGAGTGGAATTTATCGTGGAAGGCAGCGAAGACGCCCAGATCACCGTGGGACTGAAAGAAGACACGGAGTACGAGGTTTTTGTGGCGGAAGAGAGGATCGGCGTCATGAAGACAGGCATGAGCGGAAAGCTGTCCCTAAGTGTAGAGCTGGAAAACGCGGGGGAAGTGCCCGTAAAGGTGGTACAGGTACATGGCTAAGGGAAAGCTGACAACAGTATATTTTTGTCAGAACTGCGGTTACGAGTCCAGCAAATGGCTGGGACAGTGCCCAGGCTGCAGACAGTGGAATACTCTGGTGGAAGAAACGGTGGATACTTCCGTAAAAGCCGCCGGCGGAAAATCCCAGCGGATGCTGCCCCGTACCTCTCCCACAGTGCTGGCAGATATCGCGGTGGCGCAGGAAACAAGAACAAAGACTCATATCCGGGAATTGGACCGGGTTCTGGGCGGCGGGATCGTGGAGGGATCTCTTACCCTTGTGGGGGGAGATCCGGGGATCGGGAAGTCCACCATTCTTCTGCAGATGTGCCGAAAGCTGGCTCAGGACGGAAAAAGGGTTCTTTATATTTCAGGGGAAGAGTCGGCGGTGCAGATTAAAATGCGGGCGGACCGGATCGGAGCCTTTGAAAAAAATATGCTTTTGTTCTGCGAGACCAACCTGGATACCATTGCGGAGACCATCCGGGAACAGAAGCCCCAGGTGGTGGTGATCGATTCCATCCAGACCATGTACAGCGACAATGTGTCTTCCGCTCCGGGAAGCGTGTCCCAGGTGCGGGAATCCACGGGCATTCTTCTCCAGCTTGCCAAGGGTCTGGGGGTGTCTGTGTTTATTGTGGGACATGTGACGAAGGAAGGGACGGTGGCCGGGCCCAAGGTTCTGGAGCATATGGTGGATACGGTGCTGTATTTTGAAGGCGACAGACACGCTTCCTACCGTATCCTGCGGAGCGTGAAGAACCGTTTCGGCTCCACCAATGAGATCGGCGTATTTGAAATGAGGGAGGATGGGCTGGCAGAGGTGGCCAATCCTTCTGAATATATGCTGGAGGGACGGCCGGAAGGCGCCAGCGGCTCCGTGGTGGTCTGTTCCCTGGAGGGCACCAGGCCTCTTCTTATCGAGATCCAGGCGCTGGTCTGTCACAGCAATTTCGGGATTCCCAGAAGGCAGACCACCGGAACGGATTTCAACCGGGTCAACCTGCTCATGGCTGTGCTGGAGAAGCGTTCCGGCATTCAGCTGTCCGGCTGTGACGCTTATGTGAATATCGCCGGGGGCCTGCGGGTGATGGAGCCTGCCATTGATCTTGGGATCGTATTGGCCATCCTTTCCAGCTTCCGGAATTGTCCTCTCAGCCCCAGGCTGGCGGCCTTCGGAGAAGTGGGCTTAAGCGGAGAGGTCCGGTCTGTGAGCCAGGCTTCCCTGCGGGTGGCGGAGGCGGAAAAGCTGGGCTTTGACACCTGTATCATGCCGGCAGTCTGTGCGGACAGCCTGAAACGGGATGGAAAAATGAGGATCATCGGCGTGAAAAACGTGCAGGACGCCATTGCCGCGCTGTTTCGCTAGGGTATGGCGGGCAGGCGCAGGGCGCGCTGGAGCAAAAAGTACTGCAGAGTGAGGGCATTGCGGAGGAAAAAATAAAAATCCAGGATACCGAGATCATCCGTATCCTGGAACCTTTTTAGAAGCAGGGGAAGAGGGGATCGAACCCCCGTTAACGGTTTTGGAGACCGCCGCACTACCGCTGTACTATTCCCCTTTATGACCCTTTTTGGGGCATTTTTGCTGACGAATTGTATTATAACACTGTGTATCGGATTTAGCAAGCAAAATTTTAAAGATTTTACAAAATGGCGTAACAGTTCAGCCAGCCGCCTGATTTGATGGAAAATCGTGCTTGCACGAATTTTCCATCATGTCTGGCGGCAAGTCGAACAAAGTTCGACATGGGAGCGCCATTTTATGAGCAAAGGGAGTCGCACAGCGACGGAAAGCGCGTTAGCGCGACTTTGCGAATGGCGCGGCTGAACTGTAATGTTTTTTGCAAGGGAAGAAGGAGGAGACTATGACACAGGAGGAAAGGATTGCCCTGGCTATGAAAACGTTGGAGGACTGGCTGAAGGAGCTGGCCTGCAGGGCGGGAAAGGATGAAGCGTATGCCCGGGAGTTGTGGGAACGCCTTAAGAATTCTCCCGGCGTGCTGCGGGAATTCGCCTACTATCATGATTATGGGAATTTCCTTTGTGAATATCAGGTGGCGGGCTATACCCTGGCGGACATTCTGGTGTGGCAGGTGGACCATTTCAAGGCGTATCTGGACCGTCATCTGGAGGTAAACCGTTACCATCAGGAGAGATTGTTTCTGGATTCCGTGGACATCATGCTCAGGATGGAACAGGATCCCGCAAAATATGTGGAAAAGATGCGCCAGGAGACCGGCACGGATTATGTGGGAAAGTATTAAAGGAACATGACGGGGAAAAATCCCTGTAAAATCGAAGCGCCCGCAGGGGGAAACCTGCAGACGCTTCGATTGTGTAAAAGGGGAATTCTTCCGGAATTTTGCTATATAGCAGTTCGGTATCTCAACCGAACACCTACAGTATATATTATTTTTTTACAAAAGTCTACATACTATATTGATGAAAAATAAAAAAATATTGACGGAAAAGTCGAAATTCCAAATTCTGATTTTTTACTGTACTTTTCAGGAAAATATGGTACAATTAACTCCAGAATCCGCCTGCTTCGCAGGCGCACGGATATGGTGCAATGTCGGCAGAAAGAGCATCTGCCGACTTCTGAATGAAATGTGCGCCTGTCGGCGCACGGATATGGTGTAATGTCAAAATAAATCGGAGGAAAGGCATGGGCAACGTTAAGCGAATTTATGTGGAGAAGAAGGCACCCTTTGCGGTGAAGGCGCACGAATTGCAGGAGGAACTGAAAAACTATCTGGGTATCGATGATGTGGAGGCGGTTCGTGTTTTCATCCGCTATGATGTGGAGAATCTTTCGGAGGAAACCTTTGGAAGAGCCTGCAGAACCGTATTTTCGGAGCCCCCGGTGGATGACCTGTACGAGGAGGAGATAGAGATCCCGGAAAAGGGAAGAGTATTTTCCGTGGAATATCTGCCCGGACAGTTTGACCAGAGGGCGGATTCCGCAGAGCAGTGCGTGAAATTTTTAAATGAGAATGAGGAGCCTGTGATCCGTACCGCCGTTACTTATCTGATCATCGGAGACATCTCAGAGGAGGAGTTTGACAGGATCAAGTCTTATTGTATCAACCCGGTGGATTCCAGGGAGACGGATATGGTGAAGCCGGATACCCTGATCACCGTTTTCGAGGAACCTGAGGATGTTTCCATATTTGACGGCTTTCAGGATATGCCGGAGGCGGAGCTTAAGGCTTTGTACGATTCCCTGGGACTGGCCATGACCTTTAAGGACTTCCTGCATATCCAGAAGTACTTTCATGATGAGGAAAAAAGGGATCCTTCCATGACGGAGATCCGGGTGCTGGATACCTATTGGTCGGATCACTGCCGTCACACCACCTTTTCCACGGAATTGACGGATGTGGAATTCGGGGAAGGCTACTACCGTACTCCCATTGAGACCACCTACCAGAGCTATCTGGATACCAGGGAAGAGATTTTTGCGGGAAGAACGGACAAGTTCGTCTGCCTGATGGATCTGGCGCTGATGGCCATGCGCAAGCTGAAAGCGGACGGAAAGCTTACGGATATGGAAGAATCCGATGAGATCAACGCCTGCTCCGTGGTGGTTCCCGTAGAAATGGATTACGGGGACAGGGTGGAGACCGAGGAATGGCTGGTATTCTTTAAAAACGAAACCCATAATCACCCTACGGAAATAGAGCCCTTCGGCGGCGCTGCGACCTGTCTGGGAGGAGCCATCAGAGACCCGCTGTCCGGCCGGGGATATGTCTATCAGGCCATGCGGGTTACCGGGGCCGCGGATCCCACCGTGCCGGTGTCCGATACCCTGAAAGGCAAGCTGTCCCAGAAGAAGCTGGTCCGGGGCGCTGCCAGCGGGTATTCCTCCTATGGCAACCAGATCGGTCTTGCCACCGGCCTTGTAAAGGAAATCTATCATCCCGATTATGTGGCAAAGAGAATGGAGATCGGTGCGGTCATGGGGGCTGCTCCCAGGAAAAACGTGGTCCGGGGCACCTCTGATCCGGGGGATATCATCATTCTTTTGGGAGGCAGGACCGGACGGGACGGCTGCGGCGGCGCCACCGGATCCTCCAAGGTACATACCGAAAGCTCCATCGAGACCTGCGGCGCCGAGGTTCAGAAGGGCAACGCGCCCACGGAGCGCAAGATCCAGAGACTGTTCCGCAGGGCGGAGGTGAGCAGGCTCATTAAGAAATGCAATGATTTCGGGGCGGGGGGCGTTTCCGTGGCCATCGGCGAGCTGGCGGACGGGCTCACCGTGGATCTGGATAAGGTGCCGAAGAAGTATGCGGGTCTGGACGGTACGGAGCTTGCCATCTCCGAATCCCAGGAGAGAATGGCGGTAGTGGTGTCCCCGGAGGATGTGGAGCAGTTCCTTGCCTACGCGGCGGAAGAAAATCTGGAGGCAGTGCCTGTGGCGAAGGTTACGGAAGAGCCAAGGCTGGTGTTAAACTGGAGAGGACGCACCATCGTGAGCCTGAAAAGATCCTTCCTGGATACCAACGGCGCCCATCAGGAGACGTCGGTCAAGGTGGATATTCCTTCGGAAGAGGCGAATTATTTTGACAGGTGGGCAGTGGAGAAGGTGGGAGAATGCCTGGAGCAGGGAGACGTGAAGGCTGCCTGGCTGGCGCTTTTGTCCGACCTGAACGTATGCTCCCAGAAGGGACTCGTGGAGATGTTTGACTCCTCCATCGGGGCGGGGAGCGTATATATGCCTTACGGCGGAAAATATCAGCTTACGGAGACCCAGTCCATGGTGGCGAAGCTGCCGGTGCTTAAGGGTAAGACCGATACCGTGACCATGATGAGTTACGGTTTTGATCCCTATCTGTCCTCCTGGAGCCCATATCACGGCGCTATTTACGCGGTGGTGGAATCCATGGCCAAGATCGTGGCCTCCGGCGGCGACTGCAGCAGGATCCGCTTCACCTTCCAGGAGTATTTCCGCAGGATGACCTCGGATCCGGAGCGCTGGAGCCAGCCTTTTGCAGCCCTTTTGGGAGCCTATGACGCCCAGATCGGTTTCGGACTTCCCTCTATCGGCGGGAAGGACAGCATGTCCGGAACCTTCAACCAGATCGATGTGCCTCCGACCCTGGTTTCCTTTGCCGTGGACATTGCAAAGTCAGATGACATCATTACCCCTGAACTGAAAAAAGCCGGGGATGTGCTGGTGTGCTTTGAAATAGAGAAGGATGATTTTGACGTTCCCAAGTATGAGAATGTGCTGGAGTTGTATGCTAAGCTGCATCAGCTGATCCAGGAGAAGACTATTGTGTCCGCCTATGCCTTGGACGCCAGGGGCGCCGCGGCTGCGGTTTCCAAAATGGCTTTTGGAAACAAGCTGGGAGTTCAGGTGGATGATGAAGTGACCACAGATGATCTGTTTGCCAACGGTCTTGGCAATATTCTGGCAGAAGTGCCGGCAGGAAGGCTTTCCGTACTGGAGGAGCTGGAGCTGGACTATACTGTGATCGGCGTTGTGACGGAGGAGCCGGCGTTTACCTATGGGGGCGTGAAGATTTCCATGGAAGAAGCCCTGGCCGCATGGACGGGTACCCTGGAAAAGGTATTCCCCACCAGGGCGTATACGGGGAAGGATCCTGTGACAGACTGCGTTTACCGGGCGGACAGCGTCTATGTTTGCAGACACAAGGTGGCGAGACCTACGGTATTTATCCCGGTATTCCCCGGCACCAACTGCGAATATGATTCCGCCAGGGCCTTTGAACGGGCGGGGGCTGATGTGGTGACGAAGGTGTTTAAGAATCTGAGCCCGGAGGATATCAGAACCTCCGTGGAGGAATTTGAGAAAGCCATCGGTCAGGCGCAGATCATCATGTTCCCCGGCGGGTTCTCCGCAGGGGACGAGCCGGACGGAAGCGCCAAATTCTTCGCAACCGCCTTCCAGAACGAGAAGATGAAGGAAGCGGTGATGAAGCTGTTGAACGAGAGGGACGGGCTTGCCCTGGGAATCTGCAACGGCTTCCAGGCTCTCATCAAGCTGGGGCTGGTACCTTACGGGGAGATCCTGGGACAGAAGGAGGATTCCCCTACCCTGACCTTTAACACCATCAACCGCCATATTTCCAAGATGGTGTATACGAAGGTGGTTTCCAATAAGTCTCCCTGGCTGGCAGGCGCAGTCCTGGGGGCGACCTACTGCAGCCCCGCGTCCCATGGGGAGGGCAGGTTTGTGGCCTCTGCACAATGGCTGGAAAAGCTGTTTGCCAACGGACAGGTGGCGACCCAGTACGCCGATATGGAAGGCAATGTGTCCATGGACGAGACCTACAATATCAACGGCTCCTACTGCGCCATCGAGGGGATCACCTCTCCGGACGGCAGGTGCTTTGGCAAGATGGCTCACGCCGAGAGGCGGGACGCTTCTGTGGCCGTCAATATCTACGGTGAACAGGATCTGAAGATTTTTGAATCCGGCGTAGCTTATTTTAAATAAAACAGACGTGTGTTTCCTGTAGAATTATTCAAAAGGGCAGCCCCCGATGTGGATCTTTACATGGAGGGCTGCCCGATTTGTTTTTAATGCGGATTTGTATTCTAAGGAAAATATGTGTCATGAGGAAAATCGTGTGGAAAAGAAAGAAAGGATCTCGTTCTCTGGGGCAGCGATGCTCCCCTGCACCATGGGCGCAGTGCCGCCTCCCTTTGCCCCGAAACGCTCCCGCAGAAGTTTTGCGGCTTCCCTGCAGTCCAAAGCGGAGCTTCCGATGATATAGCGGTACCCGGCGCTGTCGTCGCCTGAAAAGATCCCGCAGTATCCGGAATAACGCTCACAAAGGGCGTTTACCGCATTGCGCAGGGCTATGGCATCCAGTTCTCCGGTAAACAGAATGGCGTTGGGTGAAGCCTCGGGGGATGGAAGAGCTGCTATCTGAAATTCCAGAAGTCTGGCCTGCAGGCCGTTGGCTCGCTGCTTTTCCCGGAGAGCTTCCTCTTTCAGCCGGGTTACGGCCTCCGGGATCCTGTCCTGCCTGGCGGAGAGGAGCACGGAAACCGCCCCTACGCTGTCCTGGCGCAGGGTGTAATCCCCGAGTGCCCGTTCCCCGCAGAGAATATTGACCCGGACGCCTCCCCGGTGGCTCTGAACATTGGTGACCTTGATCAGTCCGATCTCCCCGGTGTGCTCCACATGAGGGGCGCAGCAGGCGCACACATCCACCCCCGGGATTTCTACGATGCGCACATTTTCCGTAAGAGTAAGCTTGCTGCGGTATTCCAGGCCGGCCAGAATCTCCGGAGCCGGAAAGAAAACCAGCACCGGAAGATTTCTCCAGACAATGCGGTTGGCTTCCAGTTCTATCTCTCTCATGTCTTTCAGAGTGAGGGAACCGTTGAAGTCCAGAGTCACCTCTTCTTTCCCCAGATGGAACCCTACGTTGTCATAGCCGTATTTTGCGTGAACCAGACCGGAAAGGATATGCTCCCCGGTATGCTGCTGCATATAGTCGAAACGCTGGGGCCAGTCCACATGACCCTTTACCAGGCTGCCCTCCTTAAGGGGAGCCTCCAGATAATGGTAGATCAGGTCTTCCCTGGGCGCCGTATCTTCCTTTCCTGCGGGATCCTTCTGAGCGGTCCGTCCTTTCCTGATCTGGACGTCCAGTACCTTCAGACCGCCTAAAGTGCCGGCGTCTGGTCCCTGCCCCCCTTCTTCCGGGAAAAAGGCGGTCCGGTCCAGGAGAACGCGAAAGCGCCCCTCTTTTTCCTGAACGCATTCTGTTACTTTGGCTTCAAAATCTATCATATGCGTATCTTGATAAAACAATTTCTCCATCAGCAGATCCTCATTTCGCATAGTTGTCCTCGTAGATGTTTTCCAGGCAGCATTATTATATGACGCCAGGGTTGTGGGAGTATGCAGTGCGGAACAATCCGTATGCATCATTTGACTCCAACAACATTATACCATGGAAGCTATAAGAAATCTACTGGTTATTGTGTCAGGAATGGAACAGGGAGGATAGTCCCCAATGTTTATACTTATCAATCATGTGAGAATTTGAAAAATCAGCGAAAGTAAAATCAATGAAAAATATTTGTCGAGATATTGTTGAAACACATCATGAAAATACTTGACAATTAACAAATTAAATGATATATTTAAAATATCATATTGAATATGATACAATATGCAGGAGAGAACTTGGTTCACTCCTACGATATCCAGGCAGTTGTTCCCATATAGGTATCTGCCTGCCGTACAAAAGACAAGATCAACAATTCTGGGCTTCTGCAATGCATTTATGCATTTCCGGCGGTTCCGCCATGGATTCTCAGAAAAAGGAAAAGCAGTTTAACAACAGGTATCCGTGGCGGGAGAGGGAAGAATTGCAGGAGGACAGACAGATTGACCTGATGGAGACGCAGGCCTGGACGGTATCTGCATCTGGTTTTTCGATTTTCCAAGGAACCCTTCACGGAAACAGAGACAAAAGGAGGGTTATGATTCGTGAAGGAAGAATTGAAAGAATGGGAAGAAGCAAAAGAGCAGGGAAAGCTGAAAGAGCAGGAAAAGCTGAAAGAACATGTAAAGCTGAAAGAACATGTGAAGGAAAGGAAAAAGAAAATATCAGTAAAATCCCGGGCTCCCCTGTGGCTGTATCGGGTACTGAAGGAGAGGACATTTGTACGGAGGAACGTGAAGGACAGGCTGTTCTGCTACATATTTGAGAAGGACAGGTCGGCGCTTCTGGAGCTCTATAACGCCTTGAATGGGACGGATTACATGAATCCGGACGCCCTAAGGATCGTAACAGTGGAGAATGTGATCTACCTGTCGATGAAGAATGACCTGGCATTTACTATTTCCGGGGTGTTAAACCTGTATGAACAGCAGAGCACGGTATGCCCGAATATTCCGGTACGGTTTTTGATCTATCTGGGAGAGGAATATCAGAAGATCATAGGGGAGTACGGAGATGAAAAACTCTATGGCACAAAATTGCTGAAGCTGCCGACGCCCCGGTGTGTGGTTTTCTACAATGGAAATAGAAATGAGCCGGAGGAAAGCTTTCTATACCTGTCGGAAGCTTATGAACAGCCGGAGGCGGATCCTGCTGTAGAGCTGAGGGTACGGATGCTGAACATTAATTATGGGTACAACCAGAGTCTTATGGATAAGTGTCATAGACTGTGGGAATATTCATATTTTGTGGAGTTGGTCAATGCCGGGCTGCGGGAAGGAAAAGGGATACGGGTTTCTGGAGAGGAAGCTGTGGAAAAATGTCTCAGGAAGGGGATCCTGGCGGATATCCTGAGTGAAAGCCGGAAGGAGGTATTAGGTATGCTGCTGCATGAATGCAACGAAAAGAAGGTATGGAAATATTTGCGGCAGGAGGCAAGGGAACTTGGACTGGAAGAAGGCCGGGAAGAAGGCCGGGAAGAAGGCCGTGCAGAAGGTCGTGCAAGAGGTCTGGAAGAAGGTCGTGCAAAAGGTCTGGAGGAAGGCCGTGCAGAAGGTCTGGAAGAAGGCCGTGCAGAAGGTCATATGGAAGGCATCCGAGAAGCCGCATTAAAACTGGCCAGATACGGAAATGCTGTGGAAACCATTGCAGAGATTCTGGAGATCGATATAGATCTGGTAAAACAGTGGATGACGGAAAGGTGAACACTGCAAAGAAAGAATGAATAATGCCTGAACATTGCTCTTACAAAAAAATTTTCTGCGTGCTTGCCCTTTGGAAAGAATTGTGCTATAATAAGCCGATTACCCAAGGTAGATGTTGGTATCGCAGAAAAGAGGTCATTTATGAAGGCATATTTGATTTTGGAAGACGGTACGGTGTTCGAGGGCATTCACATCGGCGCCTGCCGGGAAGTCATCAGTGAGATCGTATTTAATACCTCAATGGCGGGGTACCTCGAAGTATTGACGGATCCATCCTATGCAGGACAGGCCGTCTGTATGACTTATCCCCTTATTGGCAATTATGGTATCTGCAAAGACGATATGGAATCTTTAAAGTCCTGGCCCGACGGCTTCATCGTAAGAGAACTTTCCCGAATTCCCAGTAATTTCCGATCTGATTACACAATCCAACAATTTTTAGAAGAGAATAATGTTCCTGGCATCGCCGGTATCGACACCCGGGCGCTTACGAAGATTTTGCGCGAAAAGGGAACCATGAACGGTATGATCACCACCAATGAGGACTTTCGTCTGGAGGAGATCCTGCCGAAGCTGTCCGCATACACTACGGGCAAGGTGGTGGAGAAGGTTTCCTGCCGGGAAAAATATGTGGTGAGAGCCTCTGAAAACCTTTCGGACAACGGTCCTCTTTCCGGCGCTGCCCGGTTTGATAAAGAGGCTTATGCCCGGGGAATCCGGGAGAAGAAGCCATCCCTGGTCAAGGAACTGAACGGCGCGGGGCTGCGGGTGGCCCTGATGGATTTCGGCGCAAAGCGCAATATCGCCGCCTCCCTGGGGGCAAGGGGCTGTGAAGTAACGGTGTACCCTGCCTGGACCCCGGCGGAGGAGATCATCGCAGACGCGCCGGACGGGATCATGCTGAGCAACGGACCCGGGGATCCCAAGGAATGCACCGGGATCATAGAAGAGATCAAGAAGCTTTATCAGACGGATATCCCTATTTTTGCCATATGTCTGGGGCACCAGCTCATGGCTCTGGCAAACGGGGCGGACACCTATAAAATGAAGTACGGCCACAGGGGCGGCAACCATCCTGTGAAGGATCTTGCCACTGGAAGGGTGTATATTTCCTCCCAGAACCACGGATATGTGGTGGATGCGGAGCATATGGACGAAAGCGTTGCGGTGCCTGCCTTTGTGAACGTCAACGACGGGACCAACGAGGGACTGCGCTATACCGGGAAGAATATTTTCACCGTACAGTTCCACCCGGAGGCCTGTCCCGGCCCCCAGGATTCCGGATATTTATTTGACAGATTTATCGATATGATGCGTCAGGATGCCACAAAGGCGCCTGTCGCAGAAGGCCCTGAAGGCGCAGGAGATGGAAGCGCCGCGGCTTCTCAGAAGGGAGGGATCGAAAATGCCTAAGAATCCTGATGTAAAGAGAGTTATGGTCATCGGTTCCGGTCCCATCGTCATCGGCCAGGCGGCGGAATTCGACTATGCGGGCACTCAGGCCTGCCGCTCCTTAAAGGAAGAAGGGGTGGAGGTGATCCTGGTGAATTCCAACCCCGCCACCATTATGACCGATAAGGACATTGCGGACAAGGTTTATATCGAGCCCCTGACCGCGAAGGTTTTGGAGAGCATTATCGAAAAGGAGAAGCCGGACAGCATCCTGCCTACCCTGGGAGGTCAGGCGGGTTTAAACCTTGGCATGGAGCTGGAGGAGTCCGGTTTCTTAAAAAGCCACAACGTCACCCTGCTGGGAACTACGGCGGCTACCATCCGCAACGCGGAGGGGCGTCAGGAATTTAAGGATCTGATGGAGCGTATCGGCGAGCCCTGCGCTGCCAGCAAGGTGGTGGAAAATGTGGAGGACGGCATCGCCTTTACCAATACCATCGGTTATCCCGTGGTGCTGCGTCCCGCCTATACCCTGGGGGGAAGCGGCGGCGGCATCGCCCATAATCAGGCAGAGCTTCGGGAAATCCTGGAAAACGGTCTGCGACTGTCCCGGGTGGGGCAGGTGCTGGTGGAGCGCTGCATTGCAGGCTGGAAGGAAATCGAATACGAGGTGATGCGGGACAGCGCGGGCAACTGCATCACGGTCTGTAACATGGAAAACATCGACCCGGTGGGAGTACATACCGGAGACAGCATCGTGGTGGCCCCGTCTCAGACCTTAAGCGACAAGGAATATCAGATGCTGCGGACCTCCGCCTTAAAGATCATCAACGAGCTGAAGATCACGGGGGGCTGCAATGTGCAGTTCGCCCTGCATCCCACCAGCTTTGAATATTGTGTCATTGAAGTGAATCCCAGGGTGAGCCGTTCCTCCGCCCTGGCATCCAAAGCCACGGGCTATCCCATCGCCAAGGTGGCGGCCAAGATTGCCCTGGGTTTTACCCTGGACGAGATCAAAAACGCCATTACCGGCAAGACCTACGCCAGCTTTGAGCCGGCCCTTGACTACTGCGTGGTGAAGATCCCCAGGCTTCCTTTTGATAAATTTATCACCGCCAAGCGGACCCTTACCACCCAGATGAAGGCCACTGGGGAGGTCATGAGCATCTGCAATAATTTTGAAGGCGCCCTGATGAAGGCCATCCGTTCCCTGGAGCAGCATGTGGACTGCTTAAGAAGCTATGATTTCAGCGCTCTGGACAGGGAGGAGCTGCTGAAACGACTGGAAAAAATAGATGATCAGAGGATCTGGGTCATTGCGGAAGCCCTCAGGAAGGGGATCAGCATAGAAGAGATCCACAGGATCACGGAGATTGATTCCTGGTTTATTGATAAGATCGCCATTCTGACGGAAATGGAGGCCGCCCTGGAGAAAGGTCCCCTGACCCTGGAGCTTCTGCGGGAGGCGAAGCGGCTGGAGTTTCCGGACAACGTCATCAGCAGGCTTTCCGGGATTTCCCAGGAGGAAATAAAAAAGCTGCGCTATGACAACGGCATCACTGCGGTCTATAAAATGGTGGACACCTGCGCCGCAGAGTTCGCGGCCTCCACCCCCTATTATTACTCTGTCTTCGGCGGAGAATGCGAAGCCAGGCGCACGAGGGGGCGCAAAAAGGTGCTGGTGCTGGGTTCCGGCCCCATCCGTATCGGACAGGGAATCGAGTTCGATTACTGCTCCGTTCACGCCACCTGGGCTTTTGCCAGGGCGGGTTATGAAACCATCATCATCAACAATAACCCGGAGACCGTGAGCACGGATTTTGACATTGCGGATAAGCTGTATTTTGAGCCCCTGACTCCGGAGGACGTGGAAGCCGTGGTGGATATCGAAAAGCCGGACGGGGCTGTGGTGCAGTTCGGCGGACAGACCGCCATTAAGCTGACGGAGCATCTCATGAAAATGGGGGTTCCCATCCTGGGCACCAAAGCGGAGGATGTGGACGCCGCGGAGGACAGAGAGCTTTTCGACCGCATCCTGGAAAAGACCCATATTCCCAGGGCGGCGGGAGGAACGGTCTATACCGCGGAGGAAGCCAAGGAGGTGGCAAACCGTCTGGGCTACCCTGTGCTGGTAAGACCTTCTTATGTGCTGGGAGGACAGGGGATGCAGATCGCCATTTCCGACCAGGAGATCGAGGAATTCATGGCCATTATCAACCGGATCGCCCAGGATCACCCCATTCTGGTGGACAAGTACCTGATGGGCAAGGAGATCGAGGTGGATGCGGTCTGCGACGGCACGGACATCCTGATCCCCGGCATTATGGAGCATATCGAGCGGACCGGCGTCCATTCCGGGGACAGTATCTCCGTTTATCCCGCCCCCACCATCGGCAAGCTCATTAAAGATAAGATCGCGGATTATACCAAGCGCCTTGCCACAGCCCTGCATGTAAAGGGTCTCATCAATATCCAGTTCATCGCCATCGACGAGGACGTGTATGTGATCGAGGTGAATCCCCGTTCCTCCCGTACCGTGCCCTACATCAGCAAGGTGACGGGCATTCCCATTGTGGACCTTGCGACGGAGGTGATCCTGGGGAAGACAATCAAAGAGCTGGGCTATAAGCCGGGCCTGCAGCCGGAGGCGGGATACTACGCCATCAAGATGCCTGTATTTTCCTTTGAAAAAATAAGGGGCGCGGAAATCAGCCTGGGTCCTGAGATGAAATCCACGGGAGAGTGCCTGGGGATCGCCAAAACCTTCCATGAAGCCCTGTACAAGGCTTTCCTGGGAGCGGGGGTGGATCTTCCCAAATATAAACAGATGATCATAACCGTGAAGGACGCGGACAAGGGAGAGGCCATCCAGATCGGCAAACGCTTTGAAAAGCTGGGCTACACCATTTACGCTACCCGAAGCACTGCCGCCGCCTTGAACGAGGCAGGGGTAAAGGCCAGAAAGGTCAATAAGATTTCCCAGGAATCCCCTACCGTTATGGACCTGATCCTGGGTCATAAGATCGACCTTGTGATTGACACCCCCACCCAGGGCAGGGACAAGTCCCGGGACGGCTTCCTGATCAGAAGAACCGCTATCGAGACCGGCGTCAATTGCCTTACCAGCCTGGACACCGCCAGAGCCCTTGCCACCAGCCTTGAAAATGCCGAAGAAAAACTGTCTCTCGTAGACATCGCCTCTCTGTAAAAAAGAAATAATTTCTTAATAAATTATTAAAACTATAGAAAAAGCTAACATATTCTTTTATAATGTAGCATATCGGAATGAAATCAAGCGGCCGCAGAGCGGACATTTGATTTCATCCGATATGCTAACTCATGACCGACAGGTCATGAGTTAACGAAAGAGCCCGGTGCGGAGCACCGCAGACGCGGAAGCGTCTGGGAGCGCGCAAGCGCGAGGCTCTTGAGTCTTGCGCGGAATGAAATCAAAGCGGAAGACGGCTGCGCCGTCTGGGAAGCGGACATTTGATTTCATCCGGCAGCCGGAAGCAACATGGAAGGATATGGTAACGAAAGATGAGAAGAGGCGACAGAAGGTACAGGCAGCAGCGCCTGATCACATATGTCATTAAAGTTTTAGCTGGACTCGCCCTGGTAGGCGTGGTTTTCCTGATGGTGTGCGGCGCCCTGTATTTAAGGGATCTGGCCAGAGCGAGGAAAGAGATTCAGGAAGCCAGCGGCAAGAACGTAGAGACTATGGAGCCCTCACAGGAGGAAACCTCTTCTTTCGAAGAAACCCAGAATACCGAGGAGCCGGAGTATCATTTTACAGTGGTGGTGGACGCAGGACATGGAGGCAACGACAGCGGAACTAACGTTACGATCGACGGAGAACTGATCGAAGAAAAACATATTACCCTGGATGTGGCGAAAAAGGTAAAGGATCTGCTGGAAGAACAGGACATGGATATCGATGTTTTTATGACCAGAGAGAGGGACGAGTACGTCAGCCTGGATGAACGCACCCAGATTTCCCGGGAAAGCGAGGCTGACCTGTTCTTAAGCATACATTGCAATTCCTTTGATGGCGACACTTCCGTATCTGGTCTGGAATGCTATTATTGGGAGAATGACGACGAAGGGCTGGATTACGCTTCCAGTATCCAGAAAGCGGTGAAGGAAATCGAGGGACTGCGGGTCCGGGGCGTCCGTGAGAGCAACCATAAGAGCAACAATTACGAGGTGCTGCGTGAAAATGACAGGCCTGCCGTGCTGATCGAAATGGGTTTTATCACAAATGATGAAGAGCGGGAAAAGCTTCTGGATGATGAGTATCAGCAGCTGCTTGCGGAGAAGTTCGTGGAGGGCATTGTGGAGATCCTGCCCGAAATGGCGGAAGCCAGGGAGAAGCAGGCAAAGGAATCCGAGCCGGAGACCTCTTTTCTGGCAGAAGACTGACCGGGATATTGTGGAGAAAGGAAAAGGAATCCAGGGTACGGCATTCTGGAGAACCATATGTATGAATCCCATATTTTGACATATACTATGAATGGAAATAGGTAAGGAAGTCAGAACGGCTTCCTTGCTTTGCATTATGAATTGAAAAAGGAGATCAGAATGAAAGACGAAACCTATCCATTTGTAGTACGCCCCCTGCCTTATGAGTATGACGCCCTGATGCCGGTCTTGGATGCGGAGGTACTATCCTTTCATCACGACAGGCACTATAAGACCTATGTGGATAATCTGAACAGTATTCTCGCGGATTATCCGGAGCTGCAGCAGAAGAGCCTGAAGGAGCTTCTGACGGGGCTGAATCGGCTGCCCGCCGCAGCCCGGATCCCTGTCCGCAACAACGGCGGCGGAGTGTATAATCACGAGCTTTATTTTGACGGGATGAGAAGTCCGGCGGGCCAGATGCCCTCAGGCGCCCTGATGGATGCCATGGAACAGGACTTTGGCTCTTATCTTCAATGGAAGGAGCAGATGCAGCAGGCGGCTGCTTCCCTGTTCGGTTCCGGCTGGGCGTGGCTTGTGGCGGATGAGGACGGGGTTCTGTCCATTCAGCAGACCGCAAACCAGGATGTTCCGGATCTGGAGCTGTATACGCCTCTGTTTTTAGTGGATGTGTGGGAGCATGCTTATTATCTGCAGTATCAGAACCGCAGGGGAGCTTATGTGGAAGGCTGGTTCGACCTGATCAACTGGAAAAAAGCAGAAAGAAGATACGATGAAGTCATTCGGCGGAGGAAGTAGGGCGGTACGGGAGAAAATGCCGGGAAAATTGGGGCAGGGGCCCCATGGGTTCCGATAACAGAAATGTTTTAGTTATCTCAGACCATGAGCTTTGAACCTGGCAGGACTTGATGAGAAGATACGCGGCATTCCCAAACAATTGAATCAGTATGTATATAAGAATGTTGACGTCGATGGAACTGAACTTTCGGGCGGCGAGGAACAGAAACTCGCAATCGCCAGGGCATTCTATAAGAACGCACCTATCTATATTTTTGATGAACCGACGGCGGCTCTTGATCCAATGGCGGAAGCGGAAGTATATGCCAGATTTAATCATATCGTTGGTGACAGGACTGCCATGTTTATCTCACATCGCTTATCTTCATGCAGATTTTGCGAAAGGATCTTGGTTTTTGATCAGGGAAGAATCGTCCAAAGCGGAAAGCACGAAGAATTACTGCAGAATATAAGCGGAAAGTATTATGAACTTTGGAATGCTCAGGCGCAGTACTATGTATAGTATGAAGAAAACTGGGAGGATTACCTGTGAAGACAATCATTAAAAATGTATTTTGCGCAACATAGAAAACGTTTTGAAAAGAAAGTATTGATTGTGACACGGTTATATTTTCTGCTGAGTTAAAGGGGATTAACACATGGACATTAAGAAACTAATTGGTGAAACTACCGAATATGATAAAAAAAGAGCAGTTGAAAAGAAAAAAATTAAGAATTGGTGCAAGAGTGTCAGTGCATTTGCAAATACAATGGGCGGTTCTTTGATATTTGGTATTTCAGACAATGATGAAATTGTAGGTGTTGACAATATTAAGAGTGATTCTGAGTTTGTCAGTCAGAAAATCAAAGAGAGAATAAGCCCAATACCGGTATTTAATTTGCGATTTGAAGCGATCAATGAAAAGAAACTAATCATAGTAGATGTTGCAGCAGGCAAAGATACGCCATATTATTATGTTGGAGATGGAATGACAGAAGCATATATCCGAGTAGGAAATGAAAGTGTAGTAGCGAATGCAGCGGAACTGAGAAGACTTGTTCTGCGTGGAGTAAATGAAACTTACGATTCGCAAAGTTCAGGTTACCAGATTGCGGATTATGCGTTTACAAAACTGAGAGAGCGCTATAAAAAAGTGACAGGGAAAAGTTTTGAGGATAAGGATTTTGAATCATTTGAGCTTGTGGATGCTAATGGGATATTAACAAATGCGGGAGCACTTTTGGCGGATGAGTGTCCTATCAAGCATTCCCGAGTGTTCTGTGTGCGTTGGAATGGAGTAAATAAGTCTAATGGGAAGGGGGAAGCTTATGACAGCGCAGAATATTCTGGCAGTCTTATTTCTCTGTTGAATGAGAGCGCGGCATTTGTCAGAAGAAATATGCGCATGGCATGGCGCAAACTACCGGATTCGAGAGAAAATATGCCTGATTATATGGAACGCGGATATTTCGAGGCACTTGTAAATGGGCTCATTCATAGGGATTATCTGGAAC
>CANQBS010000037.1 GCA_947589075.1 uncultured Acetatifactor sp. | reverse complement strand
ACAGGCTGTGGGAGTATTCGTATTTTGTGGAGCAGGTGAACGCGGGACTGAGGGCTGGAAAGAAAGCCCGGGAGGCTGCGGAAGAAGCGATAGAAGTGTGTCTGGAGGAAGGGATCCTGGAGGATATCCTGACCGCCAGCCGGATGGAGGTGCTTGGGATGCTGCTTTGTGAATTTTATGAGAAAAAGGACAGGGAGAATCTGTGGCAGGAGGGGCATGAGCGGGGGCTTGAACAGGGGCTAGAGAAGTCCATAAAGCTCTGTCGATCCTTGAATTTGTCGTACGACCAGACCTTGCGGAAAATCGTGTCCTTGTATGAACTGAGCGAAGAGGAAGGATTGAAATTTATGAGGAAGTTTTGGGAGGAGCAGAAGTAAGGGCTGGAAAAGGAGTACTTGCGTGAAGCCTTGTTTTATGATACTATTTAAGAAAGTAAACAAAAATTTTATTTTTGTTGCTGTAACAGGGACGGAAAAGTCGCAGGGGATTACAGAAGAAGGTATTTTATATGGAAAGTATGAGAATCGCTGATGCGTTACAGAAGGCGAAAGACTATGTGGATGGACTGACGGTCTGTTCCGGGGTGAATATCCCCCGGGAGGTAGTGTCGGATGAACACAAGTTTTTTACCTGGGATAATGAGAAAAGAACTCCCTCCGCCAAGCCCTATCTGTTTGACTGGAGCTATTATAACGGGGTCGTGATGGAAGGGCTTCTGGATGTATATGAGGCGGACCCGGAGCATGGGGAAAAGCATTTTTCCTATGTGAAGGAATATCTGGACAGCATGATCGTGTCAGACGGAGAGGAAAATGAAAGGCTGAGCCAGAATCTTGCGGGGTATGTGGATCATCACGGAGCGGATTGTTATAAAACCGCCGCCCTGCTTATACGCATGAGCAAAGGAGATGACGCCTATTTTAGGATCGCTTCGGCGCTGTACCGGGATCTGACGGATGAAACATACCGGAATTCAAAGGGAAATATTGTGCCGCTGGAATTCACGGAGGAAGCCCTGGGAGGCAATTACTGGCATTCCTGGGCGGGAGGCACCGCACCCAAGTATAAGGTATGGCTGGACGGAATCTATATGCTGCAGCCATTTCTGGCGCATTATGCCGCAAGAATCGGGGACGGGGAGCAGCTGTCCAGGGTGCAGAAGCGCCTTGACTGGGTGGCGGAAAATATGCTGGCTCCGGACGGACTGTATTATCATGCCTGCAACGGCAGGGAAGATGTGTGCCCTTATCACTGGTCCCGGGCCATGGGATGGTACGGCATGGCGATGGTGGATGTGATGGAGGTGCTGCCTGAGGAGGATATGCCTGCCAGGAAAAAGGCGCTGGAACTGTTTGTGGACGGAATCCTGAAATATCAGGATGAAAGCGGGCTCTGGGCGAACCTGGCGGATCAGCCTGTCACGGACACCAATCGGCTGGAAACCAGCGGAACTGCCATGTTCGTATACACCATATTAAAGGGGATCAGAAAAGGGTGGCTTAAGGAATCTTATCGGGATGCCGCAATAAAGGGCTTTGTGGGCATGGTGGAGCAGAAGCTGAAAAATGGCGGCTTGCAGGATATTTATCTGAAGGCCAGCGCCAATAATACCAATAATTATGAGATCCCGGGATATTATCTGCCTGATGAGGGAAAAGGCAGCGGCCCGTTTATCATGGCGTATTCCGAGATGCTGTATTTGTGAAAGAGGTTTTTGCTGTAAAAAGTGAAAGAGTGTAAAAGGGAAATTCGTTGTCTGGGGGAAATGGATCATGTAGGTATAATGTGGATATGAAAGGATCAGAGTGTAATCGGAATGATAGAGCGTGAACAGATGGTTCTGGAATTGAAGGAAAGGCTGGAATGGCTGGAGCAAAATGCCTCGGAAAAAGACGACTGTGCCAGTGAAGCGGAAGCAATCCGCCAATTCCTGAAAAGGCTGGAATCTCCCAGGCTGAACCTGGATGAGGAATATTTTTCTCCCCAGAAAGCCATGAAGCGATTCTGGGATACCTATGAAACGCGGATGGAGATCGATCACGAAAGACAGAAAATATTGACTGGAGAACTGCTCAGCGAAAACGTGCCGGAGACCGCGGGCGCGGAGATGGAAGGTATCGGCTCGGAGATAAGAAAAGTGAAGGCCGGGAAGCTGGGTGCAGAAAAGCCGGATACGGATAGATTGGTTATGGAAAAGCCGGATGCCGAAAGGAAAGAAATTTCTGAAAATGCAGAAAAGGGGTTCTTCTGGTATCTGGCGCGGCATAAACGTTTTGCAGTTGCAGCAGTGGCGCTGATGGTAGTGGTGGTGCTGGCTGTTGGAGGAACGGTGGGTGCGTATGCAGAAAGTCAGGCGGGAATCTTTAGTTTCTTCCAGAAGGATGAAAAGAGAATGGAGGCAGTTGTAAATCCGGGAGGAGACATTATAGAGGAAAATTTAAATAATGAACAAAGGTTTTCTACAATTGAAGAAATGCCTGAAGAATATCGAAAAATATTTATGCTTCCGTTAGATTTTTACGGAAAATATCATATGGAATATATTACTGTAGTTGAAACTGCTTTAAATATTGCATTTAAAGTGTGCTACAATGATGAGTTTGATAGATATATGTTCTGTTTTCAAAGGTGTTTTAAAGAAAATGACACATATTTTTATCAATCATATGATGGTTATACATTAACGAGCGAAAAAATAATCGAAGGAACAAAAGTTAATTTTTATGAAGGTGAAGATAAAGACAAGGATATGAATATTGCAATTTTTTATATTGAAAATATATTATTTGGCATTGAAAGTAACTTGAATATAAGAATAATAGAAGAATCTGTAAGGGTTATTTTACAACAAAATGAATAAAAAGCGGATTTATGAAGTTATGTATTTATTATTGTAACATTTTATAGATTATAAACATATTTAAAAAAAATAAAGGAGGAGCTTATGCTTAAAAAAATTAAAAATCTCTTGTTATGGATGTTGATGCTTGTAATGTTGCTTGGTTCTATGAATTTGGAGGTCTTGGCTGCCGGAAATGCTGCAAAGGATGAAGAAATGGTAGAGTTTTTAGAGGCCGAAATAAAGGTTTATGAACCTGAGCCGGGTATTATGCCTATTACAAGATTTGGAGATGCCACTATTTCTGTATCTCGTGACAGTCAGGGGATGCTAATATGTATTACAACCATGACTGATGGAGTTGCCTCAATTATCGGTGTTAAAGATATCAAAGTTAAACATAAGGTATGGTGGGGGTGGGAAACTGTTGCAACCTCTGATGGAGGTTATGTTAATAATTCAGGTGGAATGAGTTGTACTCTTCATTACGCAGGTGCCATCCAAGGTGATACCTATAAGGTTTCCTGTGTTCATTATGCAGATGTCGATGGATATCATGAATTAGAAAGTGAAACATCAGGTTTTATTTATAACTTCTAAGCTAACCAGAAGTGCCGCCATATTTCAAAAACGGCAGGATCAAATTCTAAACAGAAAAACTGAATATTGGGCTTCCAGCACAGACCCTTCGAAAGGTGTAAAAGGGGATATGACGTTAGTAACCCGGGGTTAATATGATTTAAATATATCATTCCGGGGAATGAAGGCTGTGCTGAGAATAAATCTGCAGGCAGGGGATCTGCAGGAAAAGAGTCTGGATGCTGGTGTTTTGCATCTGGACTCTTTTTATTTATGCTGAAAAAGAGTTAGGACCCCTTTTTTTCAAAACAAAAAAATTGTCTTTTTTTAAAATTTATTGTAACAATTCTGTTCCAGAGGGCATATATAATCGAAAAAACGAAATAAATGCAAAATATTTGCAGCCAGATTTACTGTACCCCTATGGGCGGGTGGGACACCTTTTTACTATACCGAAAAAAGAATGGGGATTCTTCCGGCGGATATAGATGTAGGCAGTAGAGCGGAAGGTTTCGGCATGGCAACATGTTTGAAATACATACTGCCGAGGAGCGGGAGTACAGGATTGCCTGGTTGCGCAGGCGCAGAATTCTGTGCAGGTGAAAGGTCTGATGCGGCGGCTTGGGCTGCCGTCTTCAGGCCTTTTGCTGTTGTGATAGAAGAAAAACTGTATTAAGTGCCCAAGATGTGAAACTTGCGCTTATGCATTTTCGGCGGTTCCGCCATGGATTCTCAGAAGAGAAGGAAATTTAACAGCAGGTATCCGTGGAGAAAAAAAACCGCAGGAGATTGGGAAACCAATGATTGGAGAAGCCGTGGCAATCAATGCCCGCAGGAACCAACGATCGGACCCGGGCGCGCTTGGGATCGTGACAGTGGAGAACGTGATCTGCATGTCGATGAAGACATAAAAAGGAATTTCCAAACTTATTCGGAAAAAGCTGCTGCAGCAAGAAAATTATTTATGAATCAAAATTGAATTGTTGTCAATTCATCTATTTCATGGTATGATAAAAGACAAAGTAATGACAGAATTTCTTTTGATGAAATTTTAGATATATAAATGAATACGGAAACGGATGCGGAGATGAGGCAGCGATGAAGAGGATTTTGTTGAAACTGAGCGGGGAAGCCCTGGCAGGCCATAAAAAGATGGGATTTGACGAGGAGACAGTCAGGAAGGTAGCCCTCCAGGTGAGAGAGCTTGTGGAGGATGGAATTCAGGTCGGGATCGTGACGGGGGGCGGCAATTTCTGGCGCGGACGCACCAGTGAAAATATCGACCGCACGAAAGCGGATCAGATCGGTATGCTGGCGACGGTCATGAATTGTATCTACGTTTCGGAGATCTTTCGCTCTGTGGGGATGAAAACCTCCGTATTGACGCCGTTTATATGCGGAGCGTTTACGGAGCTGTTTTCCAAGGATCGGGCGAATGAATGCTTTGAGGAAGGAAAAGTGGTATTTTTTGCCGGCGGCACAGGACACCCTTATTTTTCCACGGATACAGGTGTGGTGCTGCGGGCGGTAGAGGTGGAGGCGGAGGTAATCCTTCTGGCAAAATCTATCGACGGCGTATATGACAGCGATCCTGCGGTGAATCCTGAGGCAAAGAAGTATGATGAGATCAGTATCGACGATGTTGTAGCCCAGAATCTTCAGGTAGTGGATATGACGGCTTCCATCCTTGCCAGGGAAAACAAAATGCCCATGTGGGTATTTGGACTGAATGAGGAGAACAGTATAGTCAACGCTGTAAAGGGGAACTTTCATGGAACCAAGGTTACCGTATAAATGCTGGAGCTCATATCGTATTATAAGTATCGTATTATAAAATGTTATATAACAGGGACGTTATATAGCTGGACGTCAGATAACGGGAGCATCGGATAACAGAAACGTTAAAAAGCTGAAACAGGTCAGCAGGAAAGAATAAATCTGAAAAAATGGAGGGCTTACAATGGATGCAAGATTACAGCAGTATGAAGACAAAATGAAGAAAACGATTGATTATCTGGCAGCAGATTATGCTACGATCCGCGCAGGACGTGCGAATCCCCATGTATTGGACAAGCTGAGGGTGGATTATTACGGGGTTCCTACTCCGATTCAGCAGGTGGGCAATATCAATGTTCCGGAAGCGAGGATTATTCAGATCGTTCCCTGGGACAGATCCCTGATCAAGGCGATCGAAAGAGCGATCCTGACCTCCGACCTGGGCTTGAATCCGTCCAACGATGGCAGCACTATCCGTCTGGTGTTCCCGGAGCTGACCGAGGAGCGCAGAAAATCCCTTGTGAAGGATGTCAGGAAAAAGGGAGAGGAAGCCAAGGTGGCTATCCGCAACATCAGAAGGGACGGCAACGATGCTTTTAAGAAGCTGACAAAGCAGGATGTATCGGAGGATGAAGTGAAGCAGCTGTGCGATGATCTGCAGAAGCATACGGACAAGTATATTAAGGACGTGGACGCTTTGATCGAGAGCAAGTCAAAGGAGATCATGACGGTATAGTATGGATGAAGAGTTAAAAATGCCAAGGCATGTGGCCATTATTCTGGATGGAAACGGCCGCTGGGCCAAGGCGAAGGGAATGCCCCGCAATTATGGACATGTGCAGGGCGCTAAGACGGTGGAGGTTATCTGCGAAGAGGCATACCGGATGGGGATCCAATATCTGACTGTGTATGCCTTTTCCACTGAAAACTGGAACAGACCCCAGGATGAAGTGGACGCTTTGATGAAGCTGCTGCGCAACTACATGAAGACCTGCCTGAAGACTGCGGAGAAAAACAGGATGTGCGTCCGGGTTATCGGTGAGATGTCCAGGTTGGATGAGGACATCAGGACAAGGATCGCGGAACTGGAGGAGGCTACCAGGAATAATGATGGCCTCCATTTTACGATTGCCATTAACTACGGCGGCAGGGATGAGATGGTGCGGGCGGTGCGCCGGATCGCTGATGAAGTACGGGAAGGAAAGCTCTCAAGGGAGCAGATCGATGAGGACTGTATTGCCAGGCATCTGGATACTGCAGGACTTCCGGAACCTGATCTGCTGATCCGTACCTGTAATGAGCAGAGGATTTCCAATTTCCTTTTGTGGCAGCTGGCTTATACAGAATTTTATTTCACGCCGGTGGCATGGCCCGATTTTACGAAAGAGGAATTGATAAAAGCCGTGGAGGCATATAATCGTAGAGACAGAAGATACGGCGCATTGAAGGAGGAATAGCTTCATGTTCGGAACACGATTGGTGAGTGGTATTGTTTTGATCATCATTGCCCTGGCGGCCCTGATCCTGGGCGGCCCTGTTCTGGCAGTTATCCTCTATGTCATATCTTTGATCGCCTTCCGGGAACTGACCAAGGCTTTAAACGTTGCCACAGCCGCACAGGGAGTAGTGCAGGAAGCTGCGGCAGCACAGGAACCATTGCGGGGAACGGCACCGGAAACCGTAAAGAAAGCGACGCCGGAGGAGGGGAAAAAACTTCCCTTCAATCTCCTGGAGGCAGCCGGATTCCTGGGGATCACAGCCTATTACGGGGCAGTTTATTTTTCGGGAAGCGAGACCCTTCTGCTGATGTGTATCGTGGGAGTATTTATGGCTGAGATGTTCCTTTATGTGGCTGCTTTTCCCAGGTTTACCGCCGCACAGGTGATGGGAGCCTTTTTTTCCTTCGTGTACGCTCCGGTCATGCTCTCCTTTGTATATCTGACAAGAATGTGTCCTCAGGGCATCTACATTGTCTGGATGATCCTGATCAGCTCCTGGGGCTGTGATACCTGCGCCTATGTTGTGGGAATGCTGTTTGGAAAAAAGAAAATTTTTCCGGTCCTGAGCCCCAAGAAATCCCTGGAGGGCTGTATCGGCGGTGTGCTGGGCGCCGTCCTGATCGGGGTGCTGTATGGACATTTCTTTGTGGAGGTCGCGTTTCCGGATCAGACAGTGAAGTGGATCATTGCCTTTATCTGCGGCGTGGGAGCGGTGATGAGCCAGGTAGGGGATCTGGCCGCTTCGGCGATCAAGCGCAACCACAACATTAAGGATTACGGAAAGCTGATCCCCGGACATGGCGGCATCATGGATCGGTTTGACAGCATGATCGTGACTGCTCCGATGATCTATTTTCTGACGATCCTTATGATACGCTTCTGACAACGTAAGATGTGGTTTTAACATTCGTTTATGATCATGCATTTTGATAAGGACATAAGATTCTGACAATATTGTACTTCAGGAGCAGGAAAGGAATTGTTATAACAGATGAAAAAAATAGCAATATTGGGTTCCACCGGTTCCATTGGCACGCAGACGCTGGATATTGTGCGTGCCAATCCTGATTTGCGGGTAGTTGCCCTTGCCGCGGGCAGCAGCGTTGAAAAAATGGAGGCTCAGGTCAGGGAATTCCGCCCCCTGATGGCGGCTATGTGGGAAGAAGAGGCGGCAAAGGAGCTGCGCCTGCGCCTGGCGGATCTGGATGTGAAGGTGGTCTTTGGCATGGAGGGACTGCTGGAAATTGCAGTTTTTCCGCAGTCTGAGGTATTGGTTACGGCGATTGTGGGAATGATCGGAATCAGACCTACCATCGCTGCCATAGAAGCGGGCAAGACCATTGCCCTTGCCAATAAGGAGACCTTGGTGACGGCAGGTCATCTGATCATTCCCCTCGCAAAGAAGCGGGGAGTGCCGATCCTGCCTGTGGACAGCGAGCACAGCGCCATATTTCAGTCATTACAGGGGGAGCCTGCAGAGCGGATATCCAAGATCCTCCTGACAGCCTCCGGCGGTCCCTTTCGGGGGCGTTCCCGCAGGGAACTTCAGAACGTGCGGGCGGAGGATGCATTAAAGCATCCAAACTGGTCCATGGGAAGGAAGATCACCATTGACTCCGCCACTATGGTAAACAAAGGGCTTGAGGTCATGGAGGCAAAGTGGCTGTTCGGGGTAGAGCGTTCCCGGATCCAGGTGGTGGTGCATCCCCAGAGCATCATTCATTCCATGGTGGAGTACGTGGACGGAGCGATCATCGCCCAGCTGGGGGCGCCGGATATGAAGCTGCCTATCCAATATGCCCTCTTTTATCCGGACAGGAGACCTCTTGCAGGAAAAAGGGTGGATTTCTTTGAACTGGGACAGATTACTTTTGAGAAGCCGGATCTGGAGGCTTTCCCGGGGCTTGCCCTGGCGTACCGTGCCATAGACACAGGCGGCAGCATGCCGACAGTGTATAATGCGGCGAACGAACGGGCGGTGGCTTTGTTCCTGGATGGAAAAATCGGTTTCCTGCAGATTCCGGAACTGATAGAGGATGTCATGAACCTGCATCAGAGAATAGAGAATCCCTCTGTGGAGGAAATCCTGGAGGCGCAGGCCTGGACAGACGAAATGATTGATAAAGAGGTGCATCAATAGTGAACATGGTAGTAACGATTGTTTTTTTCATCCTGATATTCAGCGTGGTGGTGATATCCCACGAATTCGGACATTTTCTGCTGGCAAAGGCAAATGGGATCCACGTGGTGGAGTTTTCCGTGGGAATGGGACCTACCCTTTTTTCATATCAGAGAAAGGAAACCAAATATTCCCTCAGGCTGCTTCCCATTGGCGGCGCCTGCATGTTTGAGGGCGAGGACGGGGTGAATACAAAAGAAGGGGAACTGAGCCCCGGAGCTTTTCCCAACGCCCCTGTCTGGGGAAGGATCTCCACGGTGGCGGCAGGTCCGATCTTTAATTTCTTTCTGGCCATTATCATAGCCCTTATCATGGTACAGTTCATGAGCATCAACGATACAACCCTCAGCGAAGTCAGCGAGGGCAGTCCCGCAAAAGAGGCGGGTCTGCAGGCAGGCGACAGGATTTTGTCCATCGATGGGGAAAAAATGTGCATCGGTTCGGATATTACGCTTTTCACTGTCACCACTAAGGGCGGAATGGTGGAAGTGAAGTATGAAAGGGACGGACAAAAGTATACTACGGAACTGACGCCCCTATACGACGAGCAGGAGGGACGGTATCTTATGGGAGTCGCCCTGGGGGAGCAGGTGGACGTGCGCGGATTTGACAATCTGAGATACGCCTGGTACGAAATGCGCTATTTTACCAAAGCGACCTTTAAAAGCCTCGGTATGCTGATCGGCGGAAGAGTGGGGCGGAAAGACGTAGCGGGACCTGTGGGAATCGCGGTCAATGTGGTGGGCAAGACCTACGAGGCCACAAAGGAATACGGATGGCTCACGGTGCTGCTGAATATGCTGAACATTACCCTGATGCTGACCGTAAACCTGGGCATCTTAAACCTGCTGCCCCTGCCCGCCCTGGACGGTGGACGGCTGGTGTTCCTGCTCTTAGAGGTGGTGCGGGGCAAGCCCGTTCCGCCGGAAAAGGAAGGCATGGTTCATCTGGCCGGACTGGTATTTTTTATGGCGCTGATGGTGTTTGTGTTCTTCAACGATCTGGTCAATATATTCGGTTAGGTAATTTTAGAGCAGAATGGATCGCAGCGTGGTCTAAGGCGTTTTTACCTGCGGTATATGCCTGCGGTATTATTTGCGGTATTTATCATCACACAGACACGGAAGGCTGCAGAAAAGCCTTCTGTTGTCTGCTCTCTTCCCGGTTCAGGGAAATTTTCCTATTGTTAGTATATAAAACAGAATAGACAGGAGGCTTCGTGTGATAAAATTTTGGACAGGTTTTGTCTGGCCGGAGGCAGAAGATTTCCATGGGGAAAGTCTGTTGCTGCAGCAGGTCAGGTGCGGCAGACAGTCCATGGTGTTGGCTGTCATCGGAAAGGAAACAGAGGAAAAAAGCACAGTGAGGGAGATGAAGGACTGGTTCCAGAGAGAAGGGATCCTGTTGTGCAGGGGTGCAGATGAGAAAAAGGCGGAAGTAAGAATTACAGAGGCTTTGAAGGCCTTTGTTTCAGACGGAATAGATCTGACCGGTATCCTGATGGCGGGGGATCGTTTTTGGCTGATCCAGGGAAAGGGACAGTACGGCATTTTTTACCTGTTTAACCGCAGAATCCTGAAGGCGCATGTCAGACCCCTGCCCGTATCCGGAGTCATCAGCGGCGGCATGGAAAAAGGAATTGGAATTTTAATGGGATCCAGAGGCTTTTTTGAAGGGCTTTCTTCGGAATGGCTGGAGCAATGTCTTGCGGTTCATGAAATCAGCCGGGAGATACAGGTCGATAACAGGCTGAAAGAATTGGAGCAGGAGGGGTATGGGCGCTGTGGAACAAGGGGCTGCGCTATATATGTTAAAACAGTGTAGGAAAAACGCAGTTCGGAAAAGATCGAGTAAGGGAAATACGGCGGCCTAAAGATCATATGGAGGAATGTGATGCGGGAAAGATGTATGGAGGATTTCCGGACAATGCAGCTGTCTCATAAAGGATATGACGTGCTGGAATTTCTGGGGGCAGGGGCTACTTCGGAGGTATTTTGTGTCCGCAAACGGGAAACGGGACTTTGTTATGCGTGCAAAATCAGCAGTCAGACGGAATGGCTGGAACTGGAAGCAGAGCTGTTGCGCCGTATAAGGCACCCTCTTTATCCTCAGTGGAAGGAGTTCTGGACGGGACAGGGATGGGCTTTTCTTGTAATGGAGTATATTGAAGGCAAAAATCTGAAAGAATATCTGGAAAGGGGAGGCAGACTCTCCCTTCGGGAGACCCTGAGGATCATGCTGGAACTGACGGAAGGAATTGCTTATCTGCAGGATCTGGATTCCTGGGTGATATATAAGGATTTAAAACCGGCTAATATTATGATAGGAAGGAAAGAAGAAGTCCGGCTTTTGGATCTGGGGGCAGCCGGGATCAAAAAAGGCTGGCGTGTAGGAACTCCCGGATATTCTGCCCCGGAGCTTTTGAGCAGAAAGGACGCTGCAACCTGTTCCAGCGATGTTTATTCTCTGGGAGTTTTGATGTATCAGATGCTGATGGATGAGATGCCTCCGGCAGAACCTGGAAACTTAAAAGCCTTATATAAGATAAGGATCCGCAGATGGGATGTGCCTTTTGGAATTAAGCTGATCCTGGAACGTTGTATCCGGCAGGAGCCGAAAGAGCGCATTCCTGATGTGAGGACCCTGTATTTCCTGCTGGCGGATTATTATGAAGCCGGTATCCCAGAACTGATTGGACTGGAAATAAAGGCTCTTTTTCAAAAAAAATGGAATAAACGCCTGTTTTTCGAAAAAAATATATACAAAAACCGTTTTTAAGAACACTTTTTTACTCAATACTCTTTGACTTTCTTCCCGAAAAAATATATAATGTAGCATATCGGAAGGAAATCAAGCGGCCGCGAAGCGGACATTTGATTTCACCCGATATGCTAGCGAATGTGCCCGGTGCGAAGCACCGCAGACGCGAAAGCGTCTGGGAGCGCGCAGCGCGAGGCACATGAGTCTGACCGGAGAAAATCTCCGGGAATCAAATCGGCAGAGGACAAGCGGCCGCGAAGCACCGCAGACGCGAAAGCGTCTGGGAGCGCGCAGCGCGAGGCACATGAGTCTGACCGGAGGAAAATCTCCGGGAATCAAATCGGAAGACGGCGGCGCCGTCTGGCGAAGCGGAAACCCCAGTTTTCTGCGAACAGGGAGAGAGGTTACAGAACATGAAGAAATTGGAAGAGTATGTAAAAAGTATTCCGGATTTTCCGGAGGAGGGAGTCATTTTCCGTGATGTGACAAGCGTGCTGCAGTCGGCGGAGGGGCTCCATCTTGCCATCGATACGATGCAGGATAAGGTAAAGGATCTGGATTATGATGTGGTGGTGGGACCGGAATCCAGGGGATTTATTTTTGGAACTCCCATCGCATATAATAACCACAAGCCTTTTGTACTGATCCGCAAGAAGGGAAAGCTTCCCCGGGAAACGGTGGAAATGACTTATGATCTGGAATATGGCAAGGCAACCATAGAAATGCATAAGGACAGCATCCTGCCGGGACAAAAGGTTCTGATCGTGGACGATCTCATCGCTACAGGTGGCACCACGGAAGCCATGATCAAGCTTATAGAATCCCTTGGCGGAGTTGTGGTGGGAGTCGTAGTGCTGATCGAGCTGGCCGGGCTTAAGGGGCGCGAGAAGATTCAGGGTTACCGCCTGGAGTCCGCCATCTGCTATGAAGGAAAGTAAGGGAAGGTACTGTATTTGGGGTATGGGCGTACAACACGGTTTTTGAAAGGCGTGGAGTTGACCTATGACAGAAGAAAAACAGGACGTTATCTTTGAGGATGGAGGAATCAGCAAGCTGCCTGAGTTTCAGGCTCCTGAGGAATTGTATCAGGAGCTTGTTTCCCGTGTCCGGAAATATCATCCCAGCGACGATATTTCCATGATCGAGAAGGCTTATAAACTGGCAAGCGAAGCCCATAAGGACCAGCGGCGCAAATCCGGGGAACCCTACATTGTCCATCCGTTAAATGTGGCGATCATCCTGGCGGAGCTGGAGCTGGATAAGGAAACCATCGTGGCGGGCATCCTGCATGACGTGGTGGAAGACACCAGGATGACGGAGGAAGATCTGGTCCGGGAATTCGGAAAAGACGTGGCGCAGCTGGTGGACGGGGTCACCAAGCTGGAGAAGATCCCCTTATCCAGCGGCGGAGACCAGTCGGATGTGAAGCTGGAGATGCAGGCGGAGAACTTACGGAAGATGTTCTTAGCCATGGCCAAGGATATCCGGGTGATCCTGATCAAGCTGGCGGACAGACTCCATAACATGCGTACCCTGAAATATCAGAAGGAGGAGAGCCAGCAGCGCATCGCAAAGGAGACCCTGGAGATCTATTGTCCCATCGCCCAGCGTCTCGGCATCAGCAAGATCAAGGTGGAGCTGGACGATCTGTCCTTAAAATACCTGGAGCCGGATGTGTACTACGATCTGGTGGATAAGATCGCCGTGCGCAAGAGCGTCCGGGAAAAATATATCCAGAGCATTGTGGACGAGGTGCGGGAGCATATCGTAAACGCAGGCATCGAGGCCAAGGTGGACGGCAGGGTCAAGCATTTCTTCAGTATTTATAAGAAGATGAAGAATCAGGATAAGACCCTGGACCAGATCTACGATCTGTTCGCCGTGCGGATCATCGTGGATACGGTAAAGGACTGCTATGCCGCCCTGGGGGTGATCCATGAGATGTATAAGCCGATCCCGGGACGGTTTAAGGACTATATCGCCATGCCTAAGCCCAATATGTACCAGTCCCTCCATACCACGGTCATCGGCAGCACCGGGCAGCCCTTCGAGGTCCAGATCCGTACCTTTGAGATGCACAAGGCGGCGGAATACGGCATCGCCGCCCACTGGAAGTATAAGGAAGCTTCCGACGGCAAAAAGGTGGAGACCCAGGAAGAGGAAAAGCTGGTATGGCTGCGCCAGATCCTGGAGTGGCAGCAGGATATGTCGGACAACAAGGAGTTCATGAATCTGTTAAAGAGCGATCTGGACCTGTTTTCCGACAGCGTATACTGCTTTACCCCTACAGGGGACGTGAAAACCCTGCCTGCAGGCTCCACGACCATTGATTTCGCATACAGCATCCATTCCGCCGTGGGCAATAAGATGGTGGGAGCCCGGGTGAACGGAAAATTAGTGACCATCGATTATCAGATCAGCAACGGCGACCGGATAGAGATCATCACTTCCCAGAATTCCAAGGGACCCAGCAGGGACTGGCTTAATCTGGTGAAAAGCACCCAGGCCAAGAATAAGATCAATCAATGGTTCAAGAATGAATTAAAGGAAGACAATATCCTGAAAGGAAAGGAACTGCTGGCAGGCTACTGCAAGAGCAAGGGCTATGTGCTGACAGAGCTGATGAAGCCGGAGTATATGTCCGGAGTCATGAGGAAATACGGCTTCCGGGACTGGGATTCCGTGCTGGCCGCCATCGGACACGGGGGCGTGAAGGAAGGCCAGATCATCAATAAGATGCAGGAGCTGTACGAGCGGGACCACAAGAGGGAGCTGACCAATGAGGAGGTGCTGGCGAACATCGCCCAGTCCAATCCCCAAAACGGCGGCAGGCCCATGCCCATGAAGTCCAAGAGCGGTATCGTGGTAAAGGGTATTGCGGATCTGTCGGTACGGTTTTCCAAGTGCTGTTCTCCGGTGCCCGGGGACGAGATCGTGGGCTTTGTTACCAGGGGAAGAGGAATCTCCATTCACCGGACGGACTGTATCAATATATTGAACCTTCCCGAGATCGAGCGCTCCAGACTGATCGATGCAGAGTGGCAGAACCCGGATCGGGAAACAAAAGAGAAATATGTGGCGGAGATCAAGATCTATGCCAATAACAGGAATGGCCTGCTGGCAGATATTTCCAGGGCGCTGACGGAGAAAAATATCAATATCCTGTCCATGAATACCAGAACCAATAAGCAGGATCAGGCCACGCTGCAGACCACCTTTGAGATCTCCAGCCGGGAAGAGCTGAACCGGGTGATCGAGAAGATCATGACGATCGACAGCGTAATAGATATAGAAAGGACGACGGGCTGATGGCGGAGACGAAGATCGGACGAATCGTATTGGGGGTGGCTCAGACAAACTGCTATTTCCTGTATCTGGAGGGCAGCAGAGACTGCATCGTAGTGGATCCCGCGGATCAGGGGGGCAATATTTATAAGGCCCTGGAGCGCAACGGATTTCAGGTAAAGGCGATCCTTCTGACCCACGGGCATTTCGACCATATCTGGGGAACCAAGGAGCTGCGGGATCTGTCCGGCGCAAAGCTTTACGCACTGGAGGAAGAAAAGGAGCTTCTGGGAGATGCCCGCAGGAATGTGTCCGCCCAGACCGGAAGGCCATACACCGTAGAGGCGGACGAGTATGTAAAAGACGGAGAGGAACTGACCCTGGCAGGGCTTCATTTCCGGGTCATCGCAACTCCAGGTCATACCAGGGGAAGCTGCTGCTTTTATTTCCCGGAAGCCGGTTTCCTGGTCAGCGGGGATACTTTGTTTCAGGAGTCGGTGGGAAGGACGGATCTGCCGACGGGAAGCGCCTCCATGCTGATCCGTTCCGTGAGGGAGAAGCTGTTCCCTCTGCCGGAGGAGACGAAGGTGTACCCTGGACACGGGGAAAGCACCACCATCGGATTTGAAAAGAGGTATAATCCCTTCTGTCAGTAGGAATTTTGCCGACAGGGGATTTTAGCGGTAAGATTATATCAGACAGGCGAATAGGCAAAGAGCGGGGACGGAAATAGAAGGATGTTTACAGTTAAGATCGATCGGGTGAATTTTGAATATGATGTGAATTCCATTGTAAAGGCTTTTTTCCCGGAGGAGTCGGTGAAGGTGATCACGCCGGAGACGGGGCAGGAAAAAAGGGATTCCTGGGAGAAGGATCTGAAGCTGGAAATCTTGTTCCGGGAGGATGGCGCCAGAGTGAACAGCTGGCTGGAACCGGACATGCAGATATGGGACTGGACATATGATAAGGCTGCTGAAGAAGGGGATACTTACAAGAACGGGTTTAAGCGTTTCCTTTACCGCAGCCTTTCTGATGTGACGGGAAAGGAGCTTCCCTGGGGGGCTCTGACGGGGATCCGGCCCACCAAGCTTTCCTATGGACTGCTGGAAGAGGGGAAAAGCGATGAGGAAATCCTTGATTTCTACAGGAGGAGATATTTTGCAAGTCCTGAGAAGGCGCAGCTAAGCATCGACATTGCCAGAAGAGAACGGGAGATCCTGTCGAAGATTCATTATGAAGGGGGCTACAGCCTGTACATCGGTATTCCCTTCTGTCCCACCACCTGCTTGTACTGTTCTTTTACTTCTTTTGCTATCGGGGTATATCGGAAACGGGTGGAGGAGTATATAGACTGTCTGATCCGGGAGCTGGAGTTCGTTTCAAACCAGTGTCGTCATAAGATCCTGGACAGTGTGTACATAGGAGGAGGTACTCCCACAACCCTGGAGCCGGAACAGCTGGACAGGCTGCTTGGAAGTCTGCGCGGTTTCTTTGATTTCTCCACGGCGCAGGAATTTACGGTGGAAGCCGGCAGGGCGGACAGTATCACGGAGGACAAGCTTAAGGTGCTGCAGCGCCACGGAGTCACCAGAATTTCCATCAATCCTCAGACCATGAAACAGGAAACCCTGGATCTTATTGGCCGCAGGCATACTGTGGAACAGGTGGAGCAGGCTTTTTACATGGCCAGAGGACTTGGTTTTGACAATATCAATATGGACATCATTCTTGGTCTCCCGGGAGAGAATGCAGAGGATGTAAGACATACCATAGAGCGGATTGAAGCCCTTTCTCCCGACAGCTTAACAGTCCATTCTCTTGCCGTCAAGAGAGCTTCCCGCTTAAGCCAGTGGATCCAGGAAAACGGGGTATCATCCATGAACAATACGGATGAGACCATGGAGATCGCCGCCGCTGGGGCGGCCCGCATGGGACTTTTGCCTTATTACCTTTATCGGCAAAAAAATATGTCCGGAAATTTTGAAAATGTGGGCTATGCCCGTCCGGGGAAGTTCGGGCTGTATAACATTCTGATCATTGAGGAGGTGCAGTCCATTATCGCCTGCGGGGCAGGGAGCATCAGCAAGAGGGTATATCCGGACGGCCGCATTGAGCGGAGCGAGAATATCAAGGAAGTGGCCCTGTACCTGGAAAAAATCGACGAGATGATCGAGCGGAAGAGAAGATTGCTGACAGATGCGGAATGATCTGTGGGCAGCCGGAATTGGACAGCAGAAAAATGGACAGCCTGAAATTGGACAGCTGGAAATAAGAACGGACTTTGAATATTGTGCCTCAAAGGGCGATCTCATTTGAAAGAATGGGACTGCCCTTTTTGTTATAGTCAGAGGATTTTAAGAAAACTGTGCCAATCCTGTGTGTTTTTATGTCCAATGCTTTTGCGATGTTACTTATAATCCGTTGACTTATAAGTAACTAAAAATATAATGGTATCAAGGAGGTATGACTATGATCACCGAAGAAGTTGGAAAGCATATTCAAAACATAAGAAAAAGCAAAGGCATGTCTCAGGAAAAACTGGCGTTAAATGCAGGAATTGACAGGACATACCTTGCGGGTATTGAATCTGGAAAAAGAAACGCAACGATAGTCAGCCTGGAGAAGATAACCAAGGCACTTGGTGTGGAAATGAAAGATATTTTTTAATATTGACTATAAATACAGTTGGAGGGCTTATGAAACTATTCATCGATCCGTTCAATAAGAAAGAAGCTCTGGGGGATCTGTTCGGCATCTTTTTTGAGGATATAAACCATGGAGCCGACGGGGGACTGTATGGAGAACTGGTGCAGAACCGCTCCTTTGAATTTGATCCCATAGACAATGAAAGCTATCATCATCTGACGGCCTGGGAGAAGATTGAAAATGGGGGTCAGGTCAGGCTTTTGATAGAGACGGGAGGCGCTGTCAGCCCCAGGAACCCGCATTATCTGGGGATCGATGTGATCCAGCCAGCCAGAGGGGAGGACGAAGAGGCGGGGGTCTGCAACACCGGTTTTAACAGCGGGATCCCCCTTCGGGAAGGCGCGACATATGATTTCACCTGTTACGCTAAGAGGGAGCAGTCCCTTGAGGAGCCTGTAAAGGTTTCTTTGCGGGGCAGGGATGGGCAGGTTTATGCTTCAAAGGAGATTTTCCTTACGACGGATTGGCAAAAATATGAGCTGGAGCTGACTGCCGGGACGACGGACTATGAGGGCAGGCTCGGGATCACCTGCGGGGGACGGGGAAAAGTCTATCTGGATTTTGTCTCCCTGTTTCCGGCGGATACCTATAAGGGCAGGCCTAATGGGCTGAGAAGGGACCTGGCGGAAGCCCTGGAAGTCATGCATCCGAAGTTCATGAGATTTCCCGGGGGCTGCCTTGTGCATGACGGCTCGCTGGATGCTCAGGCCAGGGATTCCCAGTATCGCTGGAAGAATACCATCGGCCCCCTGGAGGAGCGGCCGGCCAGAAGGAGCAACTGGGGCTATAACCAGACCCTCGGTCTCGGATATTTTGAGTATTTTCAGTTCTGCGAGGATATCAAAGCCAAGCCCCTTCCCGTGCTTCCGGCAGGGTACAATCCCCATTATCACAGGGCGGCTCCCCTTGACCAGCTGGGACCCTGGATCGAGGATGCCCTTGACCTGATCGAATTCGCCAACGGCGCGGAGGATACCCCATGGGGGAAAATAAGGGCGGAGCTTGGTCATCCTGCCCCCTTTGGACTGGAATATCTGGGAATCGGAAACGAGGAGGTGGGGGAGGAATTCTTTGAGCGCTTTGATGTGATCTATGAGGCCGTCCATAAGAAGTATCCCGGGATAAAAGTGGTGGGCACCAGCGGCCCTTTTGCCGCAGGCGGGGAATTTGACAGAGGATGGGCCAATGCGCGCAGGAACGGAATCGCCCTGGTGGACGAACATTATTACCAGGCGCCGGAATGGTTTTTAGCCAATCATCACCGCTACGACAGCTATCCGAAGGATGGAACAAAGGTGTTTTTGGGAGAATATGCTTCCTGGGGGAATACCTGGTTTAACGCCCTGGCAGAGGCCTCTTATATGATCGGGCTGGAGCGCAGCGCGGGAAAGGTGGGGCTTGTCTGCTACGCCCCTCTGCTGTGCAATGCGGGCTACGTCAACTGGCAGCCGGATCTGATCTGGTTTGACAATCATCAGATCATGAGAACCGCCAATTATTATGTGCAGAAGCTGTTTATGGAGCATCAGGGAAGCCGGCTGGTCCAGATCCGGGCGGAGGATGTGCCGGAAAACGAGATGTGGACCGGGAATCCTGAGAACCTGCCCGGGAAGCTCATTTTGTCAACGGATGACTCAGCCTCTGCCTACACGGAGATTTCCGTCACTTGTGAGGATACGGGAGAGGTAAAGCGTTATCAGGACTGTATCCTGGACAGGGGACAGGAGCTTGTGCTGCAGGATCTGGACTGCGTGAATTATACAGTGCGCCTGAAGGCGAGGGAACTTAGGGGATTTAAGGGATTCCGGATCGGTTTCGGCTGTCGGGACCGGGAAAACCAGTTTTATTGGCTCCTGGGGGGCTGGCAGAACCAGGATAATATCCTCGGAGAAAAAATTCACGGCCGGGGCTCCGACTTGAGTCAGTATCAGTTTTCCGTGGAAAAAGGACGGGAATATGCCCTGGAGCTTCAAGTGAGGGGACGTCATATCAGCACCTTTGTGGACGGGAAGAAGTATCATGACGTGGAGGCAAAGCCTGTGGCGGCAGAACCCCTGTATTATTCGGCATCGGTGGAAGAGGAGACAGGGGATCTCCTGATGAAGGCGGTGAACATGACGGACACGGACAGGGAGGTTCTTATCCAGGTGGAGGGACTGGCAGGGGGAAGCTGCAGGGTATATTATATGGGAGGCTGGGAGATGGAATGTAAAAATGAGCTGGGAAAACCGGAACAGATTTATCCCAGGGAAACCAGTTTTTCCATTGAGGGAGATACCTTTCGCTATTGTTACCCGGGAAAGTCCCTTACAGTTTTCCGCATTCATGGGGAGGAAAGGGATTTTGTATTGAATGAAGATTCGCACGATTAAGATTTACTTGACGGGGATTTGTATGATGAAGATTCCCATGATGAAGTTCGCAAGACTTTTAAATTGAAAAGGAGAGAAAAAAATGGTCAGACATGTTATCGTATGGAAATTGAAGGAAGAATTTTCCCCGGAGGAAAAGGAAAAGATCAAGGCGGAAATCAAGGCAGGGCTGGAAGCGCTGGCGGGCAGAATCCCGGGCTTGCTCAGGATCCATGTATATACCCAGGGGCTGCCCAGCTCTACATCGGATTTGATGCTGGATTCCGAGTTCGAGAGCGTGGAGGCTCTGAAGGCTTATTCCGTACACCCGGAACATGTGGCGGTGGCTAACGGAAAGGTGCGTCCCAATGTGGCGGTGAGATCCTGTTTTGATGTGGAAGTGCCAACCGGGAGATAGTGAAAGCGCAAGGTGCAAAAAAACAAGGTGCAAAAAACAAGTCCGCAAAAAACAAGATGTAAACAAGGTGCAAAAAGCTTTCAGGAGGCGATCGAAGATAAAATGAAAATTACAAGAGTAATTGGAACGGCGGGAAAAAAGGATTGCGGCTATGGCTGCGAGATGGAAAGGGATTATATTCCTGATGAGGTGATCCTGCAGGAGAAAAGCGGTCCCATCGTTTTTTCCAGGGGAAATGCAGCTTCCGGAGAAAATGCGGATGGGTCATCCGATCATATCCTGTTGATCCAGGAGGGCTGGGAGCTGTCCCCCGTAGAGGTCAGGAAATACATCATAAGCGAGGACACCCAGATCGAGACCAGGCAGACGGCGGACGGGGAACGGACTTTTGTGGAGAACGCTCAGGAAACCTGTATCGCCCGCGCCTATCAGGGAAAATTATGTTTTGCCATAAAGCCCTCAGAGAGGATCTTTGGACTGGGGCAGCATGAGGAAGGCATATCCAGTTACCGTAACTGCGCCCAGTATTTGTATCAGAATAATATGAAGATCCCCATGCCGGTTTTTCTGTCCACGGAAGGCTATGCGGTCCTGCTGGATGCAGATTGCCTGATGATCTATGAAGAGCACGGGAACCGGATCACCATTTCTTTCGACGCGGTGGACCAGATCTCCTATTTCCTCATTGAAGGGGATACGCCCGGAGAATTGATGAGAGGGATCCGGAAAATTACCGGGAAAGCGCCGCTGCTTCCTCTGTGGGCCTATGGCTATGTCCAGTCCAGGGAGCGGTATTGTTCCCAGAAAGAGCTGCTGGAAACGGCGGAAGAATTTGAAAGAAGGAATATCCCTGTTTCCTGTCTGGTCCAGGACTGGCAGACCTGGGAGTACGGAAAATGGGGGAACAAGCGTCTCGACAGAAGCCGTTATCCGGATCTGAAACAGGCCACGGATCAGCTGCATGAAAAGGGCATCGGCCTCCTGCTTTCCATATGGCCCAATATGGCCCAGGGCTGCCCTGACAATGAAGAGATGCAGGCTGCCGGGCTTCTGCTTGCGGATTCTTTCACCTATGATGCCTTTCGGGAGGAAGCGAGAGAGCTTTATTGGAAGCAGTGTGAACGGGAACTCTTTGCGGAAGGTGTGGACGCCTGGTGGTGTGATTCCACGGAGCCCTTCACTCTTGACTGGAGCGGGACGGAGAAACTGGGGGCGGAGGAACGGTATTTTGCGGCAAAGGAAGCCATGACCAAGTTCATGGATGCCCGCAAGGCAAATACTTATGCTTTGCACCATGTAAAAGGGATGCACGACAATCAGAGAAAGGCTGATCCCTCAAAAAGGGTGATGGTTCTGTCCAGGTCCGGTTCTCTCTCCATCCAGAAATACGGCGCGATTCTCTGGTCCGGGGATATCTGCGCTTCCTGGGATGTCCTGAAAAAACAGATCGTGGAGGGGCTGCAGGTATGCAGCAGCGGGATCCCCTACTGGACCCTGGATATCGGGGCTTTCTTTACAAAGCCTCAGAAATCCCTGGCGGGAAATGGGGATGAGCTGGCGCGGCCCTGGTTCTGGAGCGGAAATTATGAGAAGGGCGTGGAGGACAAGGGATATCGGGAGCTTTATGTCAGGTGGCTGCAGTATGGAACCTTTCTTCCCATCATGCGTTCCCACGGCACGGATACTCCCAGGGAACCCTGGTATTTTGGAGAGCCCGGGGACCTGTATTACGATACCATCGTAAAATATATCCGCTTAAGATATCGCCTGATCCCCTATATCTACAGCCTGGCTTATCAGGTATACCGGGAGGACGGCCTGATGATGCGCAGTCTTTTCTTCGATTATCCTGAGGATGAAAAGGCTTTGGAGACCGCAGATCAGTTCCTGTTCGGGGACTTCTTGGTGTGTCCTGTGACGGAGCCGGTAGAGTTTGGTCCGGGCAGCGAGCCGATAGATGGCGAGCCCTATAGAAAGGTATACCTTCCGGAAGAGGATCTGTGGTATGATTACGAGACCAAAGAAGGATACCCGGGAGGTCAGGAGATCATGGCCGCTGCCCCTGTGGACAGGATGCCTCTTTATGTGCGGGGAGGCAGCATTCTGTCGGTCATGTCAGTCAATCCGGAAGGCAGGTTGGATTTATACCGGACCCAGAAGACAGAAAAGCTGTCTCTGGAAATTTATGGAGGAAAAGACGGGCAGTTCCTCTGTTATTTTGACAGCGGAAACGGTTATGAGTATCAGAGCGGAGAGTTCGCCGCGGTTACGGTTTCCTGGTCAGAGGAGGAGAAAAAGCTCACCCTTTCCGATGTGGAAGGAGTTTATCCTTATCCTGAGGAGTGGTCAGTCTGCCTTTGGACGGCTGAAGGGGAAAAATACCAGGGAAGCATGAATTACCAGGGAAAGAGCGTATCGTTGTATTGCATCTGAAAAGCCGAGATTGAAAATCCAGGTCTGAAAATCCGGGAAAGGCGCCTTCGAAATTAATGATTGACAGGAAATAGAAAAAAAATTATACTGTTTGGAAAGAATGAGCAGAAGGATGAACAGAAAAAATAAGCGGTAAAGAAAGGCAGTTTTATGATGGCACTCAGCAAAAAACCTACCACCGGCATGAAGGATATCCTGCCGGAGGAAATGAAGATCCGGAATTATGTGATGGGCGTGATCCGGGAGACCTATGGTCAATTCGGATTTACGGCCATAGAGACTCCCTGTGTGGAGAATATTGCCAATCTGACCAACAAGCAGGGAGGCGACAATGAGAAGCTGATCTTCAAGATCCTGAAAAGGGGGGAGAAGCTCAATGTGGCGGAGGCGTCCGCGGAAGAGGAAGTGGTGGACAGCGGTCTGCGCTACGATCTGACAGTTCCCCTTGTGAGGTTTTATTCCAATAATGCGGCCCAGCTCCCTTCTCCCTTTAAGGCGCTGCAGATGGGCAACGTGTGGAGGGCGGACAGACCCCAGAGAGGACGTTACCGCCAGTTCATGCAGTGTGATATCGATATCCTCGGGGAGCCATCCAATCTGGCGGAGATCGAGCTGATCCTGGCGACATCCACAACGCTGGGAAAGCTGGGCTTTCGGAATTTCCAGATCCGGATCAACGACAGGCAGATTTTAAAGGCCATGGCTGCTTACAGCGGTTTTACAGAAGAAAGCTATGACAATGTTTTCATCACCCTGGATAAGATGGACAAGATCGGCTTGGAGGGCGTTGAGGCGGAGCTTCTTGGGAACGGTTTTGACAAAGAGGCGGTGGACAAATACCTTGAACTTTTCAAAGGCCTTTCCGGGGCTTCTGACGGCGTAGCTTACCTGGCGGAAAAGCTTAAGGGCTTTCTTGCGCCTGAGGTGGAGCAGGGGCTTCGGGAGATCATTTCCAGCGTCCGCGCCACGAAATCTTCGGATTTTGATATCGTATTCGACGCTACCCTGGTGAGGGGAATGTCCTATTATACGGGCACGATCTTTGAGATCATCATGCCGGAATTCGGCGCCAGCTGCGCCGGGGGCGGCAGATATGACAAGATGGTGGGGCGGTTTACCGGTAAGGATGTTCCGGCCTGTGGATTTTCCATCGGTTTTGAACGCATTGTCATGCTGCTTTTGGAAAGCGGCTTCCAGGTTCCTGACCAGCCTGTTAAGGCGGCGTATCTGGTGGAAAAGGGCGTGGAAGGCGAGGCTCTCTGCCAGGTGATCGCGAAGGCGCAGGAAGCCCGCAAAGAGGGCGCCCAGGTGTTGGTCGTGCGCATGAATAAGAATAAGAAATTTCAGAAGGAACAGCTGGAGAAGGAAGGCTATCGGGAGTTTGTGGAGTTTTACAGAGATCCCCTGAAGCTTTGACGGGAGGGCGCATAAAAGCTGTCCCGTTGTGCGAAAATGCCTGCCTGGACCGGGAGGAAAGACGGTATGAGACGGATCTATCTGCTGTCTGTTGAAGAATTAAAGGAACCGGAAACTTTTGAAGAACTGCTCGGGCAGGCGTGCCCGGCCCGGAGGGAAAAAACGCTTCGCTGTGCCAGAAGAGAGGACCAGGTGCGCAGCCTGGGAGCCGGACTGCTTCTGCAGTACGGACTCGGGGTCTGGGGCGAAGTTTCTGTCAGGGATGGCGTCCTGCCCGGAGAAGAGGTTCCTGTTCAAGGTGAAGTCCCTGTCAAAGATAAGGTCCTACCCCGGGACGATTCCCCGCAATGTGCCTGGCAGATGGTTTCCTTAAAGCAGCTTCGGGAAAAACTTCCTTTTGAAAAAGAATTGACATTTCATTACGGGGCGGGGGGAAAGCCCTATCTGGATCAGTTTCCCCTGTTTTTCAGTCTGTCCCATTCCGGGGATTATGCAGCCTGCGGCATATCTGACTTTGAGATCGGCGTGGATATCCAGGAATATCGCGGCTTGGGCAGAATGCGCCGCGTTCCGGAAAGCTGCGATCAGGAGCACCGCAATCCGGACTGCAGCGACGAAGTGGGCCGCGTTTCGGATCTTCGTCTTGCAGAGCGTTTCTTTGCCGCAGAGGAATGGCGGCAGCTTTGGGACTGTATGGAAGAAGGAAGAAGGCAGGCCCTGTTCTATCGGTTCTGGACGCAGAAGGAAAGCTTTGGAAAGCTTACCGGAGAGGGGCTTAAGGCTGGTCTGTCAGTGGGTTCGGAGCAAAAAATGAGGGGGCGGGGAGCCGAATTTTCTTACTATGACGGCCTGCCCGGATATTCTGTCTGTGCCTGCTGGTACCGGGACGACGCTGCAATGCCGGAATCGCTGTGAAGAAGCGTCTGAATAAGGAATAGGGAAATGCGTTATTATATTGCGGATCTGCATTTTTTTCACGAAGCCCTGAATGATAAAATGGATCGCCGGGGCTTTGGAAGCCTGGAAGAAATGCATGAATATATGATAGACAAGTGGAACAGAAAAGTCCAGAGCGGGGATGATGTGGTGATCCTGGGGGATCTGTCCCTGGGAAAAGCGGAAGAGACCAATGAGATTTTGAGGCGTCTCAAGGGAAGACTGTATCTGATCCAGGGAAACCATGATAAATTTGTGGGGTACAGAAAGCTGGATGAAAGCCGTTTTCAGTGGATCAAGCCCTATGAAGAGCTGTATGACAATAAGAGGAAGGTGATCCTCTGTCATTATCCCATCATGTGCTATAATGGACAATATCGGGTGAACGAGGACGGAAGCCCAAGAACCTATATGCTGTACGGACATGTCCATGACACCATGGATCAGAGGCTGTTAGAGCAGTTTCAAAGGATCACGGAAAATACGGTGACGGTGAATGCCCGGGGAGGGGAGCAGAGAATCCCCTGTCATATGATCAACTGCTTCTGTATGTATTCGGATTATGAGCCCCTTTCCCTGGACGAATGGATTCTCTGCGACCAAAAAAGACGGGCGGGGGAATTCATAAAAGAAACTTCTCTCACATAAAATGGAACAAAGCCCTATAGGGGAGAAGTGTGACGGATGAAAAAAATCTTTTGTCCGAAAAGGATTTTGGCCTGGAAAAGGATCTTGCCTTTTTTGTGCATGGCTGCGGTTATTTTGATACTGAGCGCCTGTTCCATTGCCAGCAATGAGCAGGTAAAGCTTCGTGATCTGGATTTTACGGTGCTGAGCGAGGAAAAGATCCCGCAGGAGCTGGCGGCGGTCATCGAGGAACGTAAGGCGGAGGCCTTCAAGCTGACGTATCGGGATGAAGAATTTCT
>CANQBS010000036.1 GCA_947589075.1 uncultured Acetatifactor sp. | reverse complement strand
TCATCATGGTGCGCTGCTCCTCGCGGGTGAAGGAGGTCTGACGTTCCCTGCCGAAGCCTTTGCCCAGATATCCCAGGGGCAGCATGTCGCAGTCCGGGAAGCATCCGGCGGATACGTGATCCTGCCACAGCTCGCAGCGGCCAAACATAGCCTTTAACAGGCGCCAGTCGTCCCAGAAGTCGTCGGTGATGCGCCACATATTGGCATGGGTCTCATAGTGCCAGGCCTGTTCAACGAGGGCGGGACCGGGAGAAAGGGAGAGCACCACAGGCCTGCCGCAGCGGGCGATGGCCTTTGAAAGCATCTCCACCTCGTGCCTGGCGGAATACTGGTTGTCCCTATACAGATTGGTATTGCAGATATCGTCGCATTTGATATAATCCACTCCCCAAGAGGCGTAAAGCTCCAGCAGGGAATCATAATAAGCCTGCCCTTCCGGACAATTGCGGACGCCGTACATATCCGGGTTCCAGCCGCAGATGGAGCTGGGATCCGCGATCCGGTCCGCAGTCAGACTGCAGCCTTTGATCCTGCCGTGGAGATGGGCGGCGATCCTGGGGATGCCTCTCATGATATGGATGCCGAATTTCAGTCCCAGGGAATGGATATAATCTGCCAGAGGTTTAAAGCCTGCGCCGCCTTTGGAGGAAGGAAAGCGCGCCGGGTCCGGGAGCAGTCTGGAATACTCGTCCATTTCCAGTTCGGAAAAGGGGATATATTGATACTGACTGCGCTGAGAGCCTGCGCCGTGGGCGTACCACTGAATATCCACCACGATGTATTCCCAGCCGTGGCTTTTCAGCCGGGCCGCCATGGCGTCCGCATTGGCTTTTGCCTCCTGTTCCGTCACCGTGGTATCATAGTAGTCGTAGCTGTTCCAGCCCCTGGGCGGAAGAGGGGCAAAAGTATTTTTGTTCATAATTTAGAGGAATCCTTTCTCCTGATTTTTATAAATTTTAGCTTCTTATTTTATTCAGTCTGTCGGTTTCACATGTTTTGTCAGCTTACGGTTAGACTGGCGTATTTTTTGGGGGAGACCCCCACCGCCCTGGTAAAGGCTTTAAAAAAATTGCTGTAGTCCGTAAAACCGCTGCGTTCATAGGCTTCGGCGATGCTCACCCCTTCGTCCAGCAGGGCCTTCGCGATGCTGATCCTTCTGGCGGTGATATATTTGCTGATGGTGGTGCTGGTGGCGGATTTGAAGATCCTGCAGATGTAGGACTGGCTTAAGTAAAAATGCTCCGCCAGCCGGGCAGTGGTGATGGGCTGGGAAATATTCTGGTTGATGTATGCCAGGATCTCTTCCACCTGTCTGCTGTACCTGTAGGAGGACAGCCCCCCTTCCGGGCCGTTTGCGGAGGACACCGAATTGATCAGCACCAGAAGCTGCAGAAAGGCCGCCTGTTCCAGCACGTCATGGGCGTAGCCTTCCGCGGAGGTGATCTTGTCGATATAGTAAAGGAAGCGGTTCTGCTGTTCCTTGTTTAAGGAGATCCGGTGGGTAAAACCAGCGGGACGATGGGAAAAGCAATGGTCCAGATCCGTCTCCGCTGTGGAAAGCCGCTTTACATAATCCGGATCAATGCTTATGACAATGCGCTCATGGAAATGAGTATCCACCTCCGTCAGCTTGTGGCTTTCGTACTGGTTGATGATGAACAGATCCCCGGGCTGGATATCATAAAATTTATTGTCGATCAGAAATTGTTTTCCCCCGGAAATGGAATAATACAGTTCATAACAATCATGGATGTGCATGTCCATGGTTTTTTCTTCGTTGTAAAGATGGGCGACGGAAAAGGTGTGGGTTTTCAGACAATTTTCTACCGCCAGCTTGCAGGAAGTGAGCTCTTCCATGGTTCGTTATTTCTTCCTCGTATTATAAAGTAGTAGTGTTTATAGACCCTCTCCAAGGTCTGTGTGCTATATTGTTTAAGGTACTGTGGATTGGTTTTCGGACATTTTGCAGGTTTCCGAATCACAGTATACAGGATTCGTTCAAAATTTGCAAGCTTTTGACCGTTATTTGAAAAGACATGGGAATATTTTTCTATTATAATACAAAATGTGAGATAAAAGCGGAAGAAAAGCAAAGTTCTTTATCAATCAGCACAAAGAAATGGTGGAAATGCCTGCAAAAATATGTTATTATAACCATATCGGGTTACATATCACAGAAAATGCAGTGCATTTTTATGAAAAGGCATGCCGCAGAAGCGGAGATGCAGAAAGAGAGGCGCAAGGTGGAATTAAGAACAGCAGTATCCCCCAAGGATGTGAAGCACTATACCACGCAGCGCCTGCGTGAGGAGTTCCTGATCCAGGATCTTTTCGTGCCGGGCGAGATCAAGCTGGTATACAGCCACATCGACAGAATCATCACCGGTGGGGCAGTACCGGTGGAGCCCATTGTCCTGACAGCAGGAGAGGAGCTCAGGGCAGAGTATTTCTGCCAGAGAAGAGAGCTGGGCGTCATCAATATCGGCGGTCCCGGCACCATTACGGTGGACGGAAGGGTGTATGAGGTGGGCTTCAAGGAAGCCATGTACATCGGAATGGGTTCAAAGGACATTACCTTTGCCAGCAGCGATCCTAAGGCCCCGGCAAAGTTTTATCTGAATTCTGCCCCGGCGCACAGGACCTGTCCTACGGTTCTCATCAAGCCGGAGGGCGTGCCGGAGGAAGGCGTTGTCATCGTAAAGGATGAAAATAAAGTGGAATTGGGTTCCTTAGAAGACGCCAACCACAGAGTGATCTGCAAATATATCCTTCCCGGCCAGGTGGAGAGCTGCCAGCTGGAGATGGGCATGACGAAGCTGGCTCCCGGAAGCGTATGGAACACCATGCCCTGCCACACCCATGACAGACGCATGGAGGTTTATCTCTATTTTGAGATGCCGGAGGACGCCTTTGTCATGCATTATATGGGAGAGCCTACCGAGACCCGCCATATCGTTATGAGGAACGAGGAGGCTGTGATCTCCCCCAGCTGGTCCATCCATTCCGGCTGCGGTTCCCGGGCATATACCTTTATCTGGGGCATGGTAGGGGAAAATCAGGACTTCGACGATATGGACGGCGTGGACAACAAAGATCTGCTGTAAGGATTGAAAGGAAAAATGCGGCAGCCTGTGAAAAGGCGTAATGGGAATTTGGGTCTATGGGCAGCGGCCGTGAAAAAAAGTAAATAGAAAAGGAGAGATTCATTATGGGCAATTTTATTGAGAAGTTTTCACTGGAAGGCAAAGTCGCTCTGGTAACAGGGGCTTCTTATGGCATCGGTTTCGCCATCGCAACCGCTTATGCGGAAGCAGGCGCCACCATCGTTTTCAATGATATCAAGCAGGAGCTGGTGGACAAGGGTCTGGCTTCCTATGCGGAGAAAGGCATCAAAGCCCATGGCTATGTGTGCGATGTGACCGACGAAAATGCTGTGGCAGCCATGGTAGCCCAGATCACCGAAGAAGTGGGTCCCATCGATATCCTGGTGAACAACGCCGGCATCATCAAGCGTATCCCCATGGTAGAGATGTCCGCAAAGGATTTCAGACAGGTGGTGGATATCGACTTAAACGGTCCCTTCATCGTTTCCAAGGCAGTGCTTCCTTCCATGATGGAGCGCAGAAAGGGCAAGATCATCAACATCTGCTCCATGATGTCCGAGCTTGGACGTGAGACAGTATCCGCTTACGCCGCAGCCAAGGGCGGCCTGAAGATGCTGACCAAGAACATCGCCTCCGAATACGGCGAGTACAATATCCAGTGCAACGGCATTGGACCCGGCTATATCGCGACTCCCCAGACGGCTCCCCTTCGTGAGATCCAGCCTGACGGAAGCAGACATCCCTTCGACCAGTTCATCGTTGCCAAGACCCCTGCGGCCCGCTGGGGCAATGCGGAGGATCTTCAGGGGCCCGCAGTATTCCTGGCTTCCGAGGCTTCTGATTTCGTCAACGGCCTGATCCTGTACGTGGACGGCGGTATCCTGGCTTACATCGGCAAGCAGCCCGGATGATGGCGGACATTGTCCTCAGGAACTTCAGGGTTATGGAAAATCCTGGAAAATGAGGAAATAAGAACTGCGGAATAAGACTGCGGAAGAACCGCGAAATTAGAATCGCGGAATAAGAGCTGCGGAAGAACCGCGAAATCAGAATCGCGGAATAAGATTTCGGAATAAAATATGCCGGGGCGCTCTCATGGCGCTCCGGAATGGAGAAGAGAATGAAGATTGCTTTGATCAATGAAAACAGCCAGGCGGCGAAGAATGAGATGATCTGCGCCACTCTGAAAACGGTGGTTGAGCCCATGGGACATGAGGTGTTCAATTACGGCATGTACGGGGCGGAGGATCCCAACTCCCTGACCTATGTGCAGAACGGCATCCTGGCTGCAGTGCTTTTAAATTCAGGCGCGGCGGATTACGTGATCACTGGCTGCGGCACGGGGGAAGGCGCCATGCTGGCATGCAATTCTTTCCCGAAGGTGCTTTGCGGCCATATTGAATCCCCTCTGGACGCATACCTGTTCTCCCAGGTCAATGACGGCAACTGTGCGGCGATCCCCTTTGCCGAAGGCTTCGGCTGGGGCGGGGAGCTGAACCTGCAGTATATTTTTGAAAAACTGTTTGCAGCTCCTGGTGGCGGCGGATATCCTCCGGAGAGAGTGGTTCCTGAACAGCGCAACAAGAAGATCCTGGATCAGGTGAAGGAAGTGACCCACACGGACCTTGCCGTCATCCTGAAGAAGCTGGATCAGGATCTGGTAAAGGGAGCCCTGTCCGGCTCAAAGTTCCAGGAATATTTCTTTGCCAACTGTAAATGTGAGAAGCTGGCGGAATGCGTGAAGGAGATCCTGGCGTAGATCGCTGGACGGCGACTGAATCCCTGAAAGGAATCGGCGGACCGATACGGAGAACCAGGATCGAAGAGAACCGACGGGCCGATACCGAAGGATCAGATTGAAAATTGAATAAGGAGCTATGGGGTTCTGTGTCCGCGCCGCTTCCGCAGACCCTTACAGAAAGCGGCGCAGAAGCGAGGTAACGTATGAACGCAGTATTGGAGAAATTAAGCAAGATAGGGATCGTCCCTGTGGTAAAGATCGACAGGGCGGAGGATGCGGTTCCCCTTGCCAGGGCTCTTTGTGCAGGCGGTCTTCCCTGCGCAGAGGTGACCTTCCGCACGGATGCGGCGGCAGAGGCCATCAAAGCCATGACGGAGAACTTCCCTCAGATGTGTGTGGGCGCAGGCACAGTCCTGAATGCAGCCCAGGTGGATGCTGCGGTGGAGGCCGGAGCACAGTTTATCGTAAGCCCGGGTTTAAATCCCAGAACCGTGAAGTATTGTCTGGAAAAGGGCGTTCCCATCACCCCCGGCACCTCAAGCCCCAGCGATATCGAGCAGGCTATTGAGCTGGGTCTGGATGTGGTGAAGTTCTTCCCTGCAGAGCAGTCCGGCGGTCTTGCCAAGATCAAGGCCATGGCGGCTCCCTATGTGAATATGAAGTTCATGCCCACCGGCGGCATCAACGCGAAGAATCTGACCTCTTATCTTGATTTTAACAAGATCATCGCCTGCGGCGGCTCCTGGATGGTTCCCGGAGATCTGATCAACGCAGGGGAGTGGGATAAGATCGAGCAGCTGACCAGGGAAGCGGTTCAGACCATGCTGGGCTTTGAGCTGGCTCATATCGGCATCAATACGGAGAGTGAAGAAGAGGCCCTTAAGGTTGCCAACCGTTTCGCTTTCCTGTTGGGTCTGCCGGTGAAGAACGGCAACAGCTCCGTTTTCGCAGGCGGCGCTGTGGAAGTGATGAAGTCCGTCTATCTTGGGGCAAAGGGGCATATCGCCATCAGAACCAATTATATCGACAGGGCTGTGAATTACCTGGAGAGCGTTCTGGGCTTTACCTTCAAGGAAGAGACTGCCAAGAGGGACGACAAGGGCAAGCTGAAGGCTATCTATCTTGAGGAAGAGATCGGCGGTTTCGCAGTGCATCTTGTGCAGAAGTAAATTAGGAAAGGATATATTATTAGAATGGCAAAAATAGTTACAATGGGTGAGATCATGTTGAGATTGTCCACCCCCAATTTTGAAAAGTTTATTCAGGCAGATGAATTTGATGTCAATTATGGCGGTGGGGAAGCGAACGTGGCCGTATCCCTTGCAAATTATGGTCATGATGTGCAGTTTGTGACGGCGGTTCCTGACAATGAGATCGGGGAATGCGCCATCGCCGCACTGAGAAAGTATAACGTGGGCACGCAGCATATTGCCAGATGCGGAGAGAGACTGGGAATCTACTACTTAGAGTCCGGCTCCTCCATGCGTCCCTCCAAGGTGGTATATGACAGGGCTCATTCCTCTATTTCCACCGCAACAGAGGCAGATTTCGATTTCGACGCTGTTTTCGAGGGCGCGGACTGGTTCCATTTCACTGGGATCACCCCTGCGGTATCCGACGCGGCCGCGCTGTTGACAGAAAAAGCCCTGATCGCCGCCAAGAACCACGGCGTAAAGGTATCCGTGGACCTGAACTTCCGCAAGAAGCTGTGGACCTCTGAGAAGGCTCAGAGGGTTATGACCAACCTGATGAAGTATGTAGATGTCTGCATCGGAAACGAAGAGGATGCGGAGCTGGTGCTGGGCTTTAAGCCAGGAGCCACGGACGTAACCAGCGGCGAGCTGGAGTTAGCCGGCTACAAGTCCATTTTTGAACAGATGGTGGAGAAATTCAATTTTGAATATTGCGTATCCTCCCTTCGGGTGAGCCATTCCGCTTCTGATAACGGCTGGTCCGCATGCATCTATAAGAGGGATACCAAGGAGTTCTACCATTCCAAGGAATACAGCATCCATCCCATCGTGGACCGGGTAGGCGGCGGAGATTCCTTCGCAGGCGGCGTGATCTGCGGGCTGCTGGACGGCAAGGATTTCAAGGCTGCCCTGGAATTCGGCGTGGCGGCTTCCGCGTTAAAGCATACCATTCCCGGCGACTTCAATCTTGTCAGCAGGAAAGAGGTTGAGACCCTGGCAGGCGGAGATGCTTCCGGACGTGTGCAGAGGTAAGAAAAGGGGCTGAATGCCTGAGCATATTAACAGGCCTGGGAAGGGGAGCGATCCTTTCCCGGGCTTGTTTTCCGTTGTGCGCCTGGAGGCGCGCATTTCCTGTAAAGGAAATCTATGGGAGGGAGTTTTTGGCTGTGCTGAAAATGAGTCTGGAAAAGTTCCTGAAGGAATACAGAGAAGAGATCGGCCGGGCGGCAAAAGGATTGCTGTCGGAAGAAATGCCTTTTTTAACGGAAGAACTGTTTGCGCTTTTTGAACGGACCGGCAGTCGGCTGCAGTATGAGGAGGTTTACTTCACAAGAAGGAAATTCCTTGCTGTGCTGGGACTGAAAGGGATCTGCCTTGCAGAAGAACTGCGGGTCCAAAAAGCAGGGAACGGGATTTCGGATCTTCCGGAAGAGAAGAAAATCTATTTTAAAAAGCTGGCAGAGGTGATCCTTAGCGTCTGTGAAGAAGAGTGCTGGGCGCTGCCCGCCCATGTGGACCGCAGCAAAAATCCGGACTGGAGGAACACGGTGGATCTTTTTGCCTCTGAAACCGCCCAAACCCTGGCGGAGCTGGCAGATCGGGCAGGAAGCTTTCTTCCCCGGGAAGTGTTTGAACAGATGATTTGTCAGATCGAACAAAGGGTGCTTATCCCTTTCTTCTCATCTCAGGAGCCATACAGCGGATGGGAAAGGGCAGAGAATAACTGGAATGCGGTCTGCAGCGGAGCCATAGGCAGCGCCTGTATTCATCTGCTGAATTGCTGCCCGGAAAGATTTCGGCAGATGTTGGGGGAAATATCCCGGGAAAGGGAGGGAATCTTACAGGGTGCAGAAACCTTACAGGATGCAAAAACCGTGGCATTGACTCCGGAGGACTGCCTGGACCGGATCTGCCGTGCCCTGGGTTATTATATGGATGGGTTCTCCGAGGACGGAGTCTGTCAGGAAGGTCTGGGATATTATACCTATGGCATGACCTATTTTGTCAATTTCGCGCAGGAGCTTTATGAGTATACCGGGGGCGGAAAGGATTTATTCTGTGGAGAGTGGGGCGGGAAAGATTTGCCCTGCAATGAGCGGGATCGCCGGGAGAAAACCGGCGGGGGAAAAAATTCCCCAAACGGCAAAAAAAACAGAACTCAGGCAGCCGTAAAAAGAAAGAAGCCGACGGATAAGCTGCTTCAGATCGCCCAGTTCCCGGTCAAATGCTTCTGGAAGGACGGTAACTGCATCAGCTTTTCAGATGGAAGCACCCATGAAAGCTTCCGTGCAGGCATCTGCAGCGTGCTTGCCCTGCATTATGGGTCTGTCAGAGGAACCTCCGTATCATCCGGATCGGGCTTTATGGATTGCAGGGCCTTATTTCCCAGCTTTCAAAGGGCGGCAGGATTGCATACGGATACCTGCTACCGCTTTGCCGCTCTGAAAATGGATCTGTTGTATACCGCAGAGCTTCTTGATGCTCTCAAAAAAGCTTCCGGCGTCGGAAAGGATATCTTCCCGGAACCGGAGAAGACGGAAGATACGGGAAAGAACGTTTTCAAAAGCTTTTTTTTACCATCCGCCCAATGGTATATAGCAAATGCGGAAGCGGGAGTCGGTTTTGCCTGTAAGGGAGGTAATAACGGAGAACCCCATAATCATAACGATATCGGACATTTTATTTATGAGGCGGAGGGGACATATTACTTTACGGATCTGGGAGCGGGAGAATATACGAAGGAGTATTTTGGGGAAGGGCGGTATGGAATATTCTGTAACCGTTCCTTAGGACACAGCGTCCCGGTGGTCAGCGGACAGGAACAGGAAACGGGAAGCATGTTTCAATGTGACAGATTCTATCGTTTGCCCGGGGAAAGCGGAGCCGAGGATGTGTTTCTGGAAATGCATTCTGCTTATCAGAAGGGTTTGCTGGATCAGCTTTGGAGGAAGTTTTCTTTTGACAGGGTTTCGGGGAACCTTACTGTGCAGGATCATTTTGTATTTCCCCAAAAGAAGGGAAGTCCCTGGGAAATAGAGGAAAACCTTATTACACAGATCCGGCCGGTGACGGCGGAGGGGAAAGTTTTTTTGCAAAGCGGCACCGGAGCATGTGTCCTGGAGCTGGAGCAGGAGAAGCCGTCGTTTCGGATCAGGGAAAGCGTTCATGTCAATCACAGGGGTCATATGGAAAAAGTATATTCGATCCAGTGGAAAGTTCCCTGCAGGGATGGAGAGGCATATTCGCGTTGGAGTATCCGGATGGCATAAAAAGAGAAAGAATCTTTGACAGACGCGGTGAACTGTAGCAAAAAATAATGGAAAATTGAAAAAAGGAATTGACAATCTGGAAAAATAATGATACTATCATTTTTGCGCGATGGAATACAGGAGAATAGAAAGCGCTCTGCGGAAGTGTCGGAATTGGCAGACGAGCAAGACTAAGGATCTTGTGGCTTTCGGGCCGTGTGGGTTCAAGTCCCATCTTCCGCATTTTGGAATCAGGAAGGCACTTTTTAAAATTCCAAATATTCTCTTGACAACCGGATACGGTTATGTTAAAGTAAATGATGTCCTGCAGAGATGGCGGAATTGGCAGACGCGCACGGTTCAGGTCCGTGTGGTAGCAATACCATGAGGGTTCAAGTCCCTTTCTCTGCACGAATGGCGCGAAGCCGAACAGAAAGTTTCGGTTTCGCGTTTTTTGTGCTCTTTAAATCAGTCTTTCTTCATTTTTTATCGCGGAAAAAAAGGAATTCACATTGGAGCGCAGAATATAATTACTAGAAATATGCAGGGTACGATTCTATAAAAGGAGTTTTCCTGGAGGTAAGGTAAGAATGACGATACGAGAAAGAACGGAGCAGTGGGAACAGGAGTATCTGAGCCCTTATGCCATGCACAGTGCGGATTCCAAAGGGCGGCTTCGCCCGGAGGAGCAGTGCGATATCCGCACGGTATTTCAGCGGGACCGGGACAGGATCATTCATTGCAAGTCTTTCCGCAGGCTGAAGGATAAGACCCAGGTCTTTCTGACTCCGGAAGGGGATCATTACCGGACCAGACTGACCCATACGCTGGAAGTATCCCAGAATGCCAGGACCATTGCCAAGGCTCTGAAACTGAATGAAGAGCTGGCGGAGGCCATTGCTCTGGGGCATGATCTGGGGCATACGCCTTTTGGACATGCAGGGGAGAGAGCCCTGAACCGTGTCTGCCCTTATGGTTTTGAACACAGCGCCCAGAGCGTGCGCACGGTGGATCTTCTGGAAAAGGAGGGAAGGGGACTGAATCTGACCTATGAGGTGCGGGACGGCATCCTGAACCATCAGACTGTAGGAAAGCCTCACACCCTGGAGGGAAAGATTGTCCGTCTGTCGGATAAGATCGCTTATATCCATCATGATATGGACGATGCGGTGCGGGCCGGGATCCTGACAGAGGAGGATGTGCCGAAGGATATCAGTGAGATACTGGGAGCGACGCCCAATCAGAGGCTCAATCATTTTATCCATGATATTGTGACCACCAGCATGGGAAAAAATGATATCCTGATGTCCGAGCCTGTAGATGACGCCATGAAGCGTCTGCGCAGATTCATGTTTGAGCGGGTCTATGAGAATCCAGAAGCCAAGAGCGAGGAAGGAAAAGCGGAGATCCTGATGGAGACCCTCTATCAGCATTATCTCAAGAACATAGACGATCTTCCGGAGGAATTCTTAAAGCTTCTTTCGGAAGGCGAACCCAGGGAAAAGGTGGTCTGTGATTATGTGGGCGCCATGAGCGACCGCTTTGCCATAGCGACCTATGAGGAAATCTACATTCCAAAATCCTGGCCGGTATAGAGACATGGGCTGTATGAAGGATACAGGAACGGATGCGGATATCTGTACAGTTGTGCAGAGCGGATGTCCGGGAAAAAAGCGGGACAGCGCGCATAAGGAGATGGTAACGCATGTATTATCCGGAGGAGCTGGTAGAAGAGATCCGTACCAAAAACGATATTGTGGAAGTGATATCCGGATATGTGAAACTCACCCGAAAGGGCAGCAGCTATTGGGGACTGTGTCCCTTTCACAATGAAAAATCTCCTTCCTTTCATGTGATAGGGGACAGGCAGATGTATCATTGCTTTGGCTGCGGCGCAGGCGGGAACGTGTTTACTTTTTTGATGAATTATGAGAACTATTCCTTTCAGGAAGCCATCAAGGTGCTGGCCGACCGCGCCGGGGTGAGCCTGCCGGAGGTGGAATATTCCGAGGAAATGCGGCGCAGGGAGAACCGCAGGGCCAGGCTTATGGAAGTCAATAAGGAGGCTGCCAAGTTTTTTTATTATCAGCTCCGCACCCCCCATGGGGAAATCGGATACCGCTATCTGAAAAAACGGGAGCTTTCCGATGAGACCATGAAGAAGTTCGGTCTGGGCTACGCCGGCAAAAACGGCGGGGAGCTGGTTGGGTATCTTCGCAGCAAGGGCTTTGAGGATGACCTCATCAAGGAGGCCGGAGTCGCCAATTTTACGGAAAGAAGCGGTCTTATCAGTCAGTTCTGGAACCGTGTCATGTTTCCCATCCAGGATATCAACCACAAGGTCATCGGCTTCGGAGGCCGTGTGATGGGAGACGGGGAGCCCAAGTATCTGAATTCTCCGGAGACCCCTGTTTTCGACAAAAGGCGCAATCTGTACGGGCTGAATTTTGCGAGGACGGCCCGGGCGGGGAACATGATCCTCTGCGAAGGCTACATGGATGTGATCGCCATGCACCAGGCGGGCTTTACCCAGGCGGTGGCTTCCCTTGGGACAGCCTTTACGGCGGAACAGGCCAACATTCTGCACCGCTATACCGACAATGTGCTTTTGGCCTACGACAGCGACGGACCCGGGGTAAAGGCTGCGCTGCGGGGCATCGGGATCCTGCGGGAAGCAGGGCTTACCGGAAAGGTGATCAATATGCAGCCCTATAAGGACCCGGATGAGTTCATCAAGAACCTGGGCCGGGAGGCGTTCCAGAAACGGATCGACGAGGCGGAAAACAGCTTTTTCTTTGAGATCCGTATGCTGGAGCGGGATTATGACCTGAAGGATCCGGATTCCAAGACCAGATTCCACAGGGAGATCGCAAAGAAGCTGTGCGGCTTTTCGGAAGCGGTGGAACGGGAGAATTATCTGAGGGCCATCGCAGAGAAATACCATATTGTTTCGGAAGATCTGCGCAGGCTGGTGAACAGCGCTGCGGCCCAGACCGGGCTTGCCCGTCCGGTAGTGCGTCCCAAATCCGGGGTTCAGTCCAAAAGCTCTGCCCAGGACAACGAGAAGCGCAATCAGCGCCTTTTGATCACCTGGCTGGTGGACATGCCCTCTCTTTACGGCAAAGTATCCAGATATCTTTCTCCCCGGGATTTTACGGAGGAACTGTATCGGAAGGCGGCGGAACGTCTTTTCCCTGAACTGGAGAAGGGGAAGGTGAATCCTGCCGGGATCATCAGTATGTTTGAAGAGGAAGAGGAGCAAAGGGAGGTTTCTTCTTTGTTTCATGCGGGTCTCCCGCAGCTGAATACAGAGGCGGAAAAGGAAAAAGCATTTAAAGATATCCTGATGGCTGTGAAGAAAAGCAGCTACGAATTTTACACATCCAGGCTGGGAAGCGACGTCGAGGCCCTGAAACAGGCCATAGACGGAAAGAAAGCGCTGGAAGAGCTTGCCAAAACGCATATTTCCCTGAATTAAGGGTAAAAATGAATCATACAAAACGAAATTTTGAATAAAACGCCTGCCCGGCGGCACAGGAAAGTGCATAAAGTAAACAGGAAGGATGGAACCAGAACATGGATGAAAACACACAGGCAAAATTTGAACAGAAAATAAAAGATCTGTTGGTAATGGCCAAGAAGAAGAAAAATGTACTGGAATATCAGGAGATCGTGGACTTCTTTGCGGATATGCCCCTGGAAGAAGATCAATATGACCGGATCCTGGACGCTCTTGAGAGAAGCAACGTGGATGTTCTGCGGATCTCGGATACCGACGATGTGGATGAGGAGCCGATCCTTCTTTCCGACGAGGAAGATGTGGATGTGGAAAATCTGGATCTTACGATCCCGGACGGCATCAGCATAGAGGATCCTGTCCGCATGTATCTGAAAGAGATCGGCAAAGTTCCCCTTTTATCCGCAGATGAAGAGATCGAACTGGCACAGCGGATGGAGCAGGGAGACCAGGACGCGAAGAAGCGCCTTGCGGAGGCGAACTTACGTCTCGTGGTCAGCATCGCCAAAAGGTATGTGGGCCGGGGCATGCTTTTCCTGGATTTGATTCAGGAAGGCAATCTGGGTCTGATCAAGGCTGTGGAAAAATTTGACTATCGGAAGGGCTATAAGTTTTCCACCTACGCCACCTGGTGGATTCGTCAGGCCATTACCCGCGCCATCGCGGACCAGGCCAGGACCATCCGTATCCCTGTGCATATGGTAGAAACCATCAACAAGCTGATCCGTGTCAGCAGGCAGCTTCTGCAGGAACTGGGGAGGGAACCTTCTCCTGAGGAGATCGCGGATGAGATGAACATGCCGGTGGACCGTGTCCGGGAGATCCTGAAGATCAGCCAGGAGCCGGTTTCCTTAGAGACCCCCATCGGCGAGGAGGAGGACAGCCATCTGGGAGATTTCATCCAGGACGACAACGTGCCGGTGCCTTCGGACGCCGCCGCCTTTACCCTGCTCAAGGAGCAGCTGGTAGAGGTTTTGGGAACCCTGACGGAACGGGAGCAGAAGGTGCTGCGTCTCCGCTTCGGGCTGGATGACGGAAGGGCCAGAACCCTGGAGGAGGTTGGCAAGGAGTTTAAGGTCACCCGGGAGCGCATCCGTCAGATCGAGGCAAAGGCCCTTCGCAAGCTGCGCCATCCCAGCCGCAGCCGGAAGTTAAAGGATTATCTGGACTGATGGACAGGGAAGTGGCGCTTTCTGACAGGTTAAAAGGGCTGACACAGATGGTCAGTTGCGGGAACAGAGTCTGTGATGTGGGCTGTGACCATGGCTTTGTGTCCATCTATCTGGTGCAGAAGAAGATCAGCCCCAGGGCGGTGGCGATGGACTTAAGAAAAGGACCCCTGTCCCGGGCGCAGGAGCACATTGCGGAATATGGGCTTGAGGATTACATAGAAACCAGGCTTTCCGACGGGCTGGAGGCCTACCGTTCCGGGGAGGCGGATACCCTGATCTGCGCCGGCATGGGCGGAAGGCTGATGATGAAGATCTTGACGGACGGCAGGGAGAAATGCAGGGATTTCCGGGAGATGATCCTGCAGCCCCAGTCGGAGATCCTGCAGTTTCGGCAGTTCCTGCGCCGGGAGCATTATCGTATCGTCGATGAGAATATGATCGAGGAAGAAGGGAAGTTTTATTTCCTGATGAAGGCGGTGCCGACGGGGGAAAATCCCCGGGGGGAGACCTCCCAAGTGGAGACTCCTCAAGTGAAAATTCCCTTCAGGGAATTTTCACAAGTGGATTTCCCTAAAGCGGAGTCCCCCCAAGTGGATTTTCCCAAAGAGGAAAATCCACTTGGGGATATGTTCGGCGAGAAGCTTTTGCTGGGCAGGCACCCGGTTTTGTTTCGGTATTTGGAGCGCCGCAAAAGGGCGGTGGAGGACATCTGCCGGAAGCTGCGCAGGGAGGGAAGGCCTGAAACAGACGGCAGGCTGATGGAGCTGGAAGAGGAACTTTCGGAGATCGAGAAAGGGCTGGCTTATTATTTATAGAATATAACAGTTCATCCAGTTGCCTGATTTGATAGAAAATCGTGCTTGCACGAATTTCTATCATGTCTGGCGGCAAGTCAAACTTTGTTCGACATGGATGCGGCTGAACTGGTGCTATAGAATCGTGATGAAGACTCTGCAGCTTTTTATCTGCAGAAAGGAGGGGACAGGAAATGCTGACAGTGACGATCCATGGGGAGAGAAAGGAATATCCTCTGAATACCACATATGAAACCATCGCCAATGATTATCAGGAGCAGTACGGCGGACTGATCGCCCTGGTCACGGTAAACGGCAGGATCAGGGAACTGTTCAAAAGGCTGGACAGGAACTGTGAGATCGGCTTTTTTACTTTAAGGGACGATATCGGCTATAAAACCTATGTCAGGACGGCGAACATGCTTTTTTTAAAGGCGGTGTTCGATCTGTACGGAAGGGAGGCTGTCCAGAACTGCCGCGTGGAATTTGCCATCGGGCATGGAAATTATATTCGTCCCTGGAAGGGGCTTGTTTCCAGTCCTGAAGCTGCCCGGGCCATCAGGGAGCATATGAAAGAGCTGGCGGATCGGAAGCTACCTTTTATGAAGAAAAGCTATCCCCTCCATGAGGCCATGGAGCTGTTCAGAGACCAGGGGATGGAGGATAAGGAGAGGCTGTTCCGGTATCGCAGAAGCTCCGCGGTGAACATCTATGAGGCGGAAGGGTATTTTGACTACTATTATGGCTATATGCTGCCCAATGCCGGTTATGTAAAATGGTTTGACGTGATCCCCTATGAAGAGGGCTTTATGCTCCTGCTTCCCACTAAAAAGAACCCGACTGTGATCGAGCCCTTCAAGGAGATGAAGAAGCTGTTCCAGACCATGAAGGATTCGGAACTCTGGGGGCGCAGGGTGGGTCTGGAAACGGTAGGGGAGCTGAACGACCGGATCTGCAGGGAGGGTCTGAACGATCTGATCCTGGTGCAGGAGGCGGAGCAGGAGAGAAGGATCGGGGAGATCGCCAAGGAGATCGTGAGCCGGGGCGGCGTGAAGTTTGTGATGATTGCAGGACCTTCTTCCTCGGGCAAGACCACCTTTTCCCACAGGCTTTCCATCCAGCTTAGGACCCTTGGGATGGTTCCTCATCCCATTGCCCTGGACGATTATTTTGTGAACCGTGAAGATACCCCCCGGGATGAAAACGGGGACTATAACTTTGAGTGCCTGGAAGCCATCGACGTGAAGCAGTTCAACGAGGACATGAGCCGGCTCCTTAAGGGAGAAACGGTGGAGCTGCCTTCCTTTAACTTCAAGATCGGCAGGCGGGAGTACCATGGGAATTATAAGAAGCTGGAGCCGGAGGATATCCTGGTGATCGAAGGGATTCACGGCCTGAATGAGAAAATGTCCTATTCCCTTCCGGAGGAGAGCAAATATAAAATTTATATCAGCGCCCTGACCAGCATCAATGTGGACGAGCACAACCGGATCCCTACCACGGACGGCAGACTGCTGCGCAGGATGGTCAGAGACGCCCGCACCCGGGGCACCAGCGCCAGAAGGACCATTGAAATGTGGCCTTCCGTCCGCAGGGGAGAAGAGGAAAATATTTTCCCCTATCAGGAAGAGGCGGACGCCATGTTCAATTCCGCACTGATCTATGAGCTGGCTGTGCTGAAACAGTATGCGGAGCCGCTGCTGTTCGGGATCCCGGAAGACGCCCCGGAGTTCTATGAGGCGAAGAGACTGTTGAAATTCCTGGACTATTTCTTAAGCGTCGGCAGCGAAAGCCTGCCCAATAACTCCATCTGCAGGGAATTCGTGGGAGGCAGCTGCTTCCACGTGTAGGACGGAGAATTGATAAAAGGTTTTGAATGAGAATAAAGATCAAAAGAGAAATGGTGAATATGTGGCATGAAGGATGTTAATGGTGATATTGCAGGCTATCGTACAGCTTTGAAGAAAACAATGCCGGAGCCTTATTATGAAGAAGCGGGAGGAAATCTGATCTGTGGAGACAGTATCCTGTTAATGAAAAAAATCCGTACTGCTTCAGTAGATATGATATTTGCAGATCCGCCTTATTCTTTGAAGAAGGCGGACTGGGATACCTTTGGTTCCCAGGAAGAATACATAAAGTTTTCCATGAAATGGATAAAAGAAGCGAGCCGAGTGTTAAAGGATACCGGTACTCTGTATTTATGTGGTTATTCTGAGATATTGGCTGACCTGCATCATCCATCCATGAAATATTTTTATAATTGTCGCTGGCTGGTCTGGCACTATAAGAATAAGGCAAATCTCGGCAATGACTGGGGGAGAAGTCACGAGAGCATTTTATGTCTGAGAAAGTCTAAAAAACATACCATGAATATTGATTTTATAAGAATTCCCTATAATGCTCATACATTAAAATATCCTTCTCATCCACAGGCGGAAACGAGTCAGTACGGTAATGGAAAAGGCAGAGACAATTGGGTTCCCAATGCGTTAGGAGCAAAGCCCAAGGATGTGATTGATATACCGACTACATGCAATGGAATGGGGGAAAAAACTCCTCATCCCACGCAGAAACCGGAAGAGTTGGTTAGGAAGCTGATCCTGGCATCTTCTGATGAAGGAGATATTGTATTAGATCCGTTTGTAGGCAGCGGTACAACCGCGGTTTGTGCAAAGCAGCTGAACAGACAGTGGATTGGGATCGATCAGGAAGGCGAATACTTAGACTGGGCGAAGAAACGTCTGCAAAATGTCAGCGAAAAAACGATCCAGCAGTGGATTGATTATGATAAAACAGTGGCAGCGAGGAGGGATGCGATTCGATGAAAACACTTTGGGAGATTATGTCCTGGGTGACGCAAAAGGAAAGATTTGATAATATAAATGATTACATTGATTTTTCGAAATATTATCTTGAGTTTATTGCAAAAGAGCTTCAGGCGCAGATTGTTGCACAGAATGAAAATAATTATCGCTTTTTCCAATACAGGAGGGATGGAGAATATAATATCACCCGACCCGTAAATATGAATTTGTTTCTGACGCAGGAAAAGTATGAAATCTTTGCGGATCAGTTTCAGAATGTTTTATCGGATTTAAAATCTATATCAGGAAACGAACAGGAAAGGAATCATCTAAACCAGTTTATTTATACGACACAGCAGTCGATCGGATGTGCTTTAGATGCCCTGCCTGCAACAAGAGCAAATGTTGCTCGGAAAGTAAACGGGGATCTGTTTGAGAGGTTGATACAGCTAATTATTGAAAAAATGGGATTTGCGATTGATTCTGAGACTCTGGATGTTCAAATTCCGGATTCAAAGGAATGCATGAGATACCAGAATGATATAGAATTAAAGAAAAATGGGGAAATTATTGCAATCGGGTCAGTAAAAACATCGAGTAAAGATCGAATTGATAAAATTTTTCTGGATAAATTGATGTACAATCGCTTAACGCAGACAGAAACTCCTCATTTTGCAATATTTCTTCATGATGTTCAAAGAGCGGGCAGGGAACCGGAATACAAAGTGGGAACAACCTTTTTGACGGGACATTTTAAAGCATATACAGTGGGCTTGAATCCTTTGGATGGTGTATATTATTGTGATTTAAGACCTATTATGAAAATAGATGCTTTTTTAAAAGAGCATATTAAATCTCTGGATTGTTTATTGTGTGAAGATATCTGGAAATTTAAGTGACCGAGTGCCATGCGATCATTTTAACAGATTGAAGAAAAACGCAGATCAAAAAAATCAAGAGAGCGGCCGGCAGAAATGCAGGCTGCTTTTTTCATCTTCATCAAATCTTAATGGTTTGGATACTAGAATCTTAATCTTTTCTTCTCTACAATGAAATCAGAATCTTTTCGGAGGAAGGAAAAAGAGGCAGAAGATATGGTATCTTATTTTGGAAGTTGTTTGAAAAGGCTGTTCCGGTCGCCGGTCCTTTGGGTCGCGGCAGCGGGAACCGTGGCCTTAAGTCTTTTTTCACCCCTTTATTATAACAGCCAGGACGGATCCAACCTGAGTATCCTGGAGGTGTACCTGGGATATCAGGAGAAGGCCCTCCTGACCAATACCCAGTTCTGTTCCTATGCGGTTTTCCGAAGGGGCTTTGGAGCCTGGCTTCGGATGTTCGTGCCTGTGATCGTTTCCCTTGCAGCGGTGAACCTGAAGGCGGATGAACAAAACAGCGGTTCCTGGAGGAATTTCCTTTTCCGGGCAGGGAAGCCTGCCTACCATGTGGGGAGCTGCCTTTTTTACCTGATTTCCGGGGGAATGGTCCTGGTACTGGGGTATGGGATTTTCGGACTGGCTGTCCTGGGGATGTTCCCGGGACTTGGCAGGTTTCCTGTAGAGGAAAGCGCCCTCTACCTTGAATCCCTTCAGGGACAGGGAAGCGCCCTGGGCGGGCTGTTTGGGACCGGCGGCTTTCCCCTGGTCATCGGGGTATTTTTCCTGGAGATTTTCCTCTATGGCATGGAACAGTCTGCCGCCGCCATGTTTCTTTCCCTCTTTACCGGAAATAAATATATTCTGGTCTGTACCCCTTTCTTCCTGCGTTATATGCTGGGTCAGACCACGACCCTTTTCCCGCAGCTGGCAAGGTCCCTGAATCTGAATCTGCCTTTAGACCCTTACGAGATCGCCAATATCTGGAGCCCGGAGGCAGTTTTGACCCTGTTTGAATACCGAAACAACTTTCAGTGGGTGCTGCTTTTGCATATGGGCTATCTGGCGGCGGCTTCTCTGCTGTATTGCCTGATCCGCATGAAAAGGGGAAGGGAGGCGTAGAAATGAAGGAAAAGTGGAACGCCGTGGCCTGTATTGTCCGGCATGAATTTTGCTGTATTTTTTTGAACGCCAGGATGTTGACTCTGGGGATGTTCTTTGTCTTCCTTTATCAGTTTGTAGTGGTGGAGTTGTTGGGGAAGGCGGCGAAAACGGGGATTCCCGTTAATGTGTCCGAGGTATTTGTGGCTTTGGGCAATTCGGACGTCCTTATGCTGTTCCTCCCTGCCGTCTTCCTGCTTTTGTATTCCGACTTCCCCAATATGGGGGCTTATTCCCTGTACCTGTTCCCCAGGAGCGGACGCCTGTCCTGGCTTTGGGGCAAGGTTCTTTCCTCCCTTTTGGGCGTTTGCGCCTTCCTGGGTCTTCTGTATCTTTTCGGCTGCCTTGCGGCGCTGCCCGGGGGAAAATTCGGACTGGACTGGAGCGACACGGTCTCAAAATACCTTTCAAGGTATCCGGAAGACAGGGGCTGCCTGATGGTCAGGTTCCTTCCGCCGAACCTGTACAACCATTTCAGATTTCCTTCCATCCTGCTCCATACGACGCTTCTTTTGTTCTTATACCTGTTTGCCCTAAGCCTGCTTCTGATCTTTTTTCGGGCGATGGGGATGAAAACGGCGGGGATCATATCCGCTTTTACCCTGGTGGGCTGCGGCGTTGTGACCTGTTTTTTGAATTCGGACGCCATGTGGCTGTTTCCCATGGCTCATTCCGTCACCTGGCGCCATTACCAGGAAGCCTTTCGGGAGCCTGTGATGCCCCTGTGGGCCTCCTATCTGTATTTTGCAGGGCTGATCGCGGCGGAGCTTCTGCTGGACGTGATGGCTGTCAGGAAAATGAATATCAACGAGGAGGAAATCTAATGGATGCCATTCAGATCAAAGACTTAAATCTCACCCTGCAGAAAACGGAGATCCTAAAGGGTGTGACGGTTCATTTTGAGGCGGGAAAGATCCATGGGATCGTGGGGAGAAACGGCAGCGGCAAGACCATGCTGATGAAATGCATCTGTGGCTTTGTCAGACCCACCTCCGGGGAAATCTATGTGGAGGGAAAAAGGGTGGGAAAGGACTGTGATTTTCCCCGGGATATGGGGTTCATCATCGAAACTCCGGGCTTTATCCCCTATTACAGCGGTTATCGGAACCTGAAGCTCCTGGCGGATATCCGGGGGAAGATCGACGGAAAGCAGGTTCGGGCCGCCATGGCGCAGGTGGGGCTGGACCCCGACCTGAAACGGCATGTCAGGAAATATTCCCTGGGGATGCGCCAGCGCCTGGGACTGGCCCAGGCCATTATGGAGGATCCCTCCCTGCTGATCCTGGATGAGCCCATGAACGGCCTGGATCGGGAAGGGGTTGTGGATATGAGAGGGTATCTTCTGGATATGAAGAAAAAAGGGAAGACCATCCTGGTGGCCTCCCACTCCGCGGAGGATATCGAAGTGCTGTGCGATACCGTCAATGAGATGGAGAAGGGGGTTTTGAGGAGGCGGGAGTAATTGCGAAGCTGTGTTTTCGGGACAGATGTTTCGTAATTGCCTGAAAAGGAGATTATGGAAAGATAAGAGAAGAATTTGAAAGAAGGGAAGGATAGGGAAGATGAGAAAAATGAAAGAAGGTTTTTTAAGGAAATGGAGGAAAGGTGTGGGGATTCTCGGGCTCTGCGGGCTGTTGTTGTTTACAGGCTGTTCGAAGCAGGATGCGCTGCCGGGGGCGGGCAGTGAAGAGAATCCTGGGACAGGCGCAAGTGTAGGAACCGCAGGAGAGGATTCGGGAAGCAGTACAGGAACTGCAGAGGATTCAGGGAATGGCACAGGAGCTGCAGAAGATTCAGGGAGCAATACAGGAACTGCGGGGGAGGATTCGGGAACAGGCATGGAGAACGGGGAGGGGTCAGGTCAGGCGGGTTCCTCCGGACAGCTTCCTGCCTCCGGCCTTGAACTGCAGAAGCTCACCGAGCTTATGGAGGATTTTTCCAATCAGGTGAGAACTGTAAAAGAGACGGAATACCAGAATTTGATCTTTGGAGAGGAATTTTTGGTGACCGCACCGGAGGCGGAGAAGGTATATGACCTGGAATTGACCAGAAAACCTGCCCTGCCTGCGGAAGAGCTCCTGCAGAAATTTGACGCCCTGGTGGATTTCCAGTGGGAGGATGTTTATTCCGATGAGGAAAAGGAGGAGCTTTACCGTTATTGGCCTTTGGGTGGAGTTGGGAGGAACGATTCTTTGAAATATCCTTATAATTATCCTTCCTTTTTGGAAAATTTTGAAAAGCTGAAAAATGGGGAAGCGAAGTTGACGTTGCTGATCATGGATACGGAACAGGGATATTTGGCGCTCGATGGTTCCGGCTATGTACAGTATCTCAATGGCAATAAGACTGCCAGACGATATAAGGCCTCTGCGGAGGGAGCGTTAGCAGGACCCTATATGCCGAAAGGTTATTTTGCCGATTACAGGGACACCTCATCCACGGACAGTTATCCGCTGCTGGGCGGGGAGGTAAGGATCTGCGATGCCGTCCGGGAGGCAGAGGAACTGATCGGGCAAGGAATCTACGGAGATTTCGGGGATTTCCAGCCGAAGGTGGTCAGGGTCAGGCCAGTGGAGCTGGAGGAAGGCGAGGATGGCTATCGTTTGGAATTCAGCTGTGCTTATAAGGGGCTCAATCTGGCGGTCGCGAATCTCGGGGAATACGGTGGGGGGTTCGGTGTGTCCTCTATGAGCGACGACCGTAAAATGGACCTTTTTCCGGGAGTCGCTTTCATGCTGGAGAAAGGGAAGCTGGACGTTCTGGCGGGATGCTTTTCCTTTGAGTATGATGTGAAGGAACGGGAGGCATATGATTCTGTCCTGTCCTTTGCAGAAGGGGTGCGGCTGATGTCGGAAGCCTTTTCCCCGACGATGCGCCTGACAGTCAGGGAGGCACAGCTTTGCTATGCCCGTTTCCAGGTGAACGAGGAAAGTGATGAGGAGGAATATGCGGAGGCCTCCTGGGAGTTTGTTGCGGAGAATGAAAATGACGGGCGGGTATACCACATTTTCATCAATGCCTTGAACGGGTATTGCTTCTACTATACTGAATAGCAATTGTGAAGCATTTGACAGAAGAAACTTCTTATGTTAAAATCATTCCCGTAAGTGGGATGGATGATCGCGGCTGCCGGAAACGGCAGGTGAGGAAAGTCCGGGCTTCACAGGGCAGGATGCCGGATAACGTCCGGTGGAGGCGACTCCAAGGCCAGTGCAACAGAAAGATACCGCCGGTTGGATGCCTGATCTTAACCCGATTGGCGCAGCCCATGAGGTTATGCAGCCCATCAGGTTAGGATCAGGCATCCATCCTGGTAAGGGTGGAAAGGCAGCTTAAGAGACTACCGTCCGTCTGGCAACAGGCGGAGCCATGTAAACCCCATCCGAAGCAAGACCAAGCAGAAGACTACAGGCTTGCCCGGCCTGTCTTCAGGTAGGTCGCTTGAGGCGTCTGGCGACAGACGTCCTAGATAGATGATCGTCCGCGACATAACCCGGCTTATAGTCCCGCTTATCTTGAGAACCCGGCGAAAGCAGCTGCAAGGCTGCGGGCAGCCGGGTTCTTGCGTTACAGTAAAAAAATCCTTTTGAAATTTTCAGTAGTCTCAAAAGGATTTTTCTGTGTTTAAGAACTTTACCACATTGACAGTTTCTTTCCCAAATTCCGGTTCTATCCGTTATGGTTTGAAGTTAATTTTGCGTACCATAATAATGCTGGATAGCGGAAAGGGCTTCTTCTTCCTCTAAGCCATATTGTTCCTGCAAAGATTTAAAGGTCTCATCCCTTGACATTCCCTGGCTTTGGCAAATAGAAACCATATGACTGAAAAAAATATCGAATCTGTCGGATGCTTTCTTCAGCTCCTGCCTGGCTTCTTCCAACTCCTGCCTGACCAGCTGTGTGTTTCGGCGTTCTGCTTGTATGTCCATTTTCTCCATACTTGCAAATAAATCTCCTATTCCGCCATCCTCCAATCTTGTCATTTTGTCCCGGGCTTCGTCCACAGGGACATTCATTTTCTGAAACAGGGTCCACAAAATATCCCGGTAGACCTCCTTGATGTCCGCGGGCGATCCGTTGTAGATCTCATCCACATATTCCTTGGATATGTTCACCAGCTCCGTGAAATCCTCCAGACCCATCCTCTTGTCGATCCTGTCCGCAAGGTGCATGCCTGCAGTCCAGTCCTCCCGCCCTTCGAAGTATGACTTATCGGAAGGAAAATGAGCGCGACCGTAGGGAGCATTCATTTTCACCCGATAAGTCAACGAGCGGGCACCAGACCGCGAGTTAATGAGAAGCGCACTTTGCTTCTCATTAGGACGATGGGGATAATGGGCGGATAGCGGAACCCCTTCCGGCTGCTGGAGCCTTTCCTTAAGCCTTCCTGCTGTTTCTTGTAATCGTACCAGATCACCGCCATGTACCGGAGCAGCTGCATGCTCACGTCGTAATCGACTTTTGTCTTGTGCTCCACCAGGGGAAGCACGAAGACCTCCTGTTCCTGCCCCTTATCCGGGATCCCGTCTTTTCCCCTGGCCCGGATCCTCACCTTCTTGATGGTATCTGTCTCAAACTCTACCCCCAGGAAGGCCTTGTAGCGTTCCGTTACGTCCTCTATATCCTCGGGCTGCAGGTCTTTAAAGATAGACAAGCCGGTGTAATCCCGCAGGAACTGACAGGTTAACTTCTTATTGCGGAAAATAGTATAGTATGGCTGTTGGCATCCCGGGCATGTTCCTCCGGGGAGTAAATACTTAGATTATTCTCTGTTGTAGTTATGCCTATCGTTTCTTTTCTTTTGTAGGAGTCAGTTTTCTCTGCTGCGTTCCTTTGCATTTTTCCATTTCTCCTATCATTCTAATCGCGATCTGTAATCCTATATGGATAGAAGAGGAAAGTCCTTCAAAAGAAAACTGTCAAATGTGGTCTAAGTTTATTATATCGCAGAGGTTTCTGCAAAGCAAGGACTAATTCTTGCAGCGCCGAAAGGTAAATCTTGTTCCGCCTGCCCCATTCCGACACAAAACGGGAAACAATAGGTTATCCACGCAGCTGTCCCGTTTTCCCTGCTTTATCCACATCCACGGCACATGCCTCGCTTTCTCTCTTGCTTTTTTGTGGATAATTCAGTTATTTCCCCTCTTGGCAGGCATCACTTCCTTTGCTATAATGGTCTCAGTTGGTTGGTGCGTCATGCGCCCTATCATCTGTAAATATATCTTCCCTCCTTGTTGTTTGCTGGCCAAAGCTTGTTAACAAGTCGGAAGATATATTTTTTTCACTTCTTTCTATCCCGAGACGCTTCAGATGCCTGTACACGTACAGCTGCCGGAAGATGTCCGCTATCTGCGTGATCAGGTAATGGTTCTTCAGCGCCGTCCGGTCCTGGCTGTTCCCATGCCCCAGGCTATACCTCAGGTTCTTCTGCTGGTTGAACCCCTCGTTCTCTATCTTCCAGCGCTTCCTTCCCGCGCATGCCACCCCATAAGCATTCCCTTTCGTCAGCAAAATGTCCGTGATCCATTGGAACCTTACCGTCACCGATACCTTCTTCCTTACCTGAATTTCTTCATACTTCAGCACGTTCACTTCATGCTTCCTGTAGCCGATCCCGTTCACATACTCCGTATCCCCACTGGCCCCATGCCCTTTCTCCGGGATTGCCCCATACTCCTCCATGATGCTGGGGATGCTCCCCTCCTTGTACCGTATGATGTAATTCCACCCGTTTTCCTTGCAGATGTCGAAAACCGGTTCCCCCGCATAAAGGCTGTCGCATAGCAGCACCACCGGCAGGCGGGGGAAATCCCTCTTCAGGCGTTCCGACAGCCTCAGGAATGCCTTCCATTCACAATCCTGCCTGGCCTTTTCCGCCCCCAGGGCTTTCTGCCTCTCCGCGTCCTCCCCGTTATTCTCTATGAATTCCGTGTCCAGGCTTAGGACCAGGCCGTCCCCCAGCACGATCTTTGCCTCCAGCGCCATCCGGTACCAGACATGTTTGGGGGACCCGTCCCCCCGTCTGGTATTCACGGCACATGCAGTATTCGTCCGGTTTTTCCTTATAGGTCTGCAGCCAGGTGCCATCCACGATGACCAGCCATCTCTTCCGGAACTTTGCCCCGTCAAAGCTCTTCATCCGGATCAGGCGGTATATGATGTCTTTCCTTACCTTTTGCAGTTCAGATGGGTCCAGTCCTTTTAGGTATTCATTTACAGTGACATAATGCGGCAGTTCCCCCGTCCGGTTCCATACCCATTCCGACACGTTCCGGATATGCCCTTCGCTGTTCAGGCAGGCTGTCATCTGCCGCATGGACGGGATCCCGCAGATGTTTTTTACCAGCCCCATCCCCAGGATGGTGGAACTGCTGTAAGTCGTATACCGGGCATCCCTCGGATCCTTCACCCGGTTCAGCCTGTGTTATCCCCAATTAGTAGGAACAATACAGCTTTCTGGCGGGCGGCGGCACGTCAAGAAATATATATGGAGTT
>CANQBS010000035.1 GCA_947589075.1 uncultured Acetatifactor sp. | reverse complement strand
CCCAGTCTCCTGGATCCCTCGTCCCCTTCCACGATAGAGCGCAGGGTCTCCAGCCCTTCCTCCGCGGAATAATCTACTACCTGCCCCTCATGAAAGGTCAGACGGAAATTTCGGATCATATTGCCCCGGTAGCTTAGAGGCAGAGCGCTCACCAGAGTGCCTTCCGCCACGTTTCTGTCCGGCATGGTAAAGATCTCCTCCGTGGGCATGTTGGCTTCAAACACAGTGCCCGTACCCGCCGCCTCGGAGCCGCCTTCCCAAATATGGTTTTTCACCAGGCCAATGGTAAAATCCGTGCCCAGGGCATTTTTATAATGCAGCTTCTCAAAGGCGTGATCATTGAGAAGGCGGCACTTTTCCTTTAAAAACCTGTCGTGCTCTTCCCATTCCCTCACAGCATCCGTCTTTAACGCAGCCGCCTTATCTCCGCCTGCAGCCTCCAGACAATCCGGCTTTAAAGCAACTGCTTTTCCGCCCTCCGCCGTACCGCTGCCTGCATCCTCCAGAGCCTCCGGCTTCAGGATACGGACCGATATCAGGATCATTTTCCAGAGACGGTTCATCGCCTCTTCCTCCCCCAGCTGCGGAAACATCTTCCCTGCCCAGTTCTTCTGGGGAACCGCCGCCACCGTCCAGGGAATCTCGCTGGCCATCAGCCTTTTATTATGCTCTTCAAAGGCCTTATCCCTCGCCGCGCTGTTAAGATGCATCCGCTTGGGATCGATTCCCTTCAGGTTCTCCGGATCGCTGCCTCCTATGGAAACAAAACCCGCTCCTCTCCTGGAATAATGATCGTACATCTCCACCTGCCACTGGGGAACCGCAGACAACACCTCATCGGACACATGCAGGAAATATTGCCTGGATTCAAAGGAATCTCCCCAGCGCATGATCACTTCTCCGGCTCCCGCCAGGTACGCTTCCTCGATCAGAAGTCTGGCGAATTCATAATGTTCCACGCCGCAGCTTACGACGATCTCCTGTCCGGGCTGGACATTGATGCCCGTGCGCATGATCAGGCGCGCATATTCCCGTATTATTTCTTCCTCAATTCCATAAAAGCTTCCCATATCCTCTTCGCCGGACAAACCCTGGTTCCGGCCTTCTCCTCATGATTTTCCCCGTTTTCATCCCGCCCTGTATTTTCATTCCTGCCGGGACTCTGAAACTATTCTTTATTTTACCAGTATAAACAGGTTTTTGCAATCTCCAGGAGAAAATTTCGGCATAAAAACGCAACAGTCTCTCACCACTCTAAGGCTGGCAAGAGACTGTTCTTCTGTTGTTATGTCCTATTTCGTTCTGTTCTGTTCCGTTCCATCCTGTTTAATCCTGTCTAGTCGGCCACGCCTTCCGAAGTGCTTTCCGTCGTATCTTCCGCTGTGTTTTCTGCCGTGCTTTCTGTCGTACTTTCCGCTGTGTCCTCCGCCGTGCTTTCAGACGCGTTTTCATCAATGATGTTTTCCACATCCAGGTCAAAGGCAGCCGCGAAGGTATAATCCACTGCATAGACTGTGGTATCGGAAGGGAAGCAGACGTAACAATCCCCGGTAATATCGTTGGTGCTGCCGATCCTTATGGTATAGCTTTCCGCCTCTGTCTCCAGGGTCACCGTCTGATATCCTTCTGCCAGACCGTACTGGGCCATATCCGTCACATCAGGGATCACCGTCTTGGCTGTAAGCAGCCTGCTCTTTTCCTCTATGTGCTGCAGGCGGTACTGAAACAGGGTAAGACTGTGATCCGGAGTATAATACCAGGTATCATCCACCTTATCATATTCAAATTGCTTTCCCTCAAGATCGTAAGAGATACGGACAAGGGGATCCTCTATATCCAGCACCGTTTCTCCCTGGGGCTCCTTAGAGTTTTCCTCCTGGCGTTTATTATAATACCTCAGTCCCAGAAAGCCCCCTGCCAGGACGACCAGAGCCAAAATCAGGGCGATCAGCTGTTTTTGTTGTTTTTTCATCAGCGCTTCCTCCTTCTGAGCCAGAACACCAGACCCGCTATCAGGAACAGCAGCGGAAGCACTACTGTCACCAGCACGCCGATCAGAATCACTTCTGTCTGGGGCACGATCAGGGAAGATACTTCATAATCCTTCACTGGAATGGAGATCGTCACCTCATGCCTGCAGAAACTGCCCACGATATTTGTGAAAAAGCGGCTGTTCGCCCCGCTGACATACTGATCCGCAATATCGATAAACATTTCGTCACAGCTGACTGCAACCAGAGTTCCTTCCTTTGTTTCGGCTGCTGCGGAAGCTTCTGAACCATCGTTCTCTCCTTCCTCCGCCGCTTCTATTGTTTTCACCGCTTCCACTGCGATATCGAAGGGACCTGAGATATCCCCTTCCTGCTTTTCAATATTGTCGGTCTGGGTCAGATCCATCTTTGCGAAGGAATCCTCTGAGGTGCTTAAAAGTACCTGATAGGTCATTCCTTCCGCATTCTCGTCCTGGATGGTCAGTCCCTTCGCATAAGGAGCCATGATATAATATTGGTTATAGATCCCGGCGGTATAGCTGCCGCTGTGGATCTCGGGCAAAAGGAGATAGGGCGACTGATAATAATAATCCGCATTAAGATCCGCCACCATGCCGTCCACCACCTGAATTCCCATGTATTCCAGGATCCCATGATAATTCGTGAAGTCCTCCTCAGTCAGGGACGTTACAGCGATCACCTTTCCTCCCTTTTCCAGATACCGGATCACCTTATCCCTGTCGTCCTGATTGAAATCCTTTTCAGGCGCATTGATCAGCAGGCAGGCGGCGTCCTCCGGCACTTCCTCATATTCCATCAGGTTGATGGTCTCATAGGTCACATTTTCCTTTTCCAGGGCGGTATTGAAGCGGTCGCTTAAGGTAAGCTCCCCATGACCTTCCGTGAGATACATCTTCGGCATATCATCCGCCGTCACATAAGCAAGGGCGCTGGTGATCCTGCCTTCCCCGTCATAACCCGTGACCGTGCTGCTGTAGGTACTATAGTCTATGGTACTTTCATACAGATCGGAAGCGTCCACCACCGTGCTGCGCTTATCGCTCACCAGGATCAGACTGTTGATACTGATATTCTGGGAGGTATATTGGGTATAGAAAAGAGGGTTCACTGCGGGATCCACATATTCCACCGTGATATGATCGGAAAGATCATCATAGCGCTTCAAAGTCTCCCCCACCAGGGTATCCTCGTTATCCTGATTGACGATCACATAGATCGTCACATCCTCGTCCATGGTACTTAAGAATTCCTTCGTCTGGTCCGTCAGGGAATAAAGCTTCTGCCCCGTTACATCCACAGTCGTCCAGGTGCTGGGCATCTCTCCCAATATCATATTCACCGCCACTACAATGGCAATCGCTATGGCGATGGCGGCTCCGCTGTAGGCTCCCATGCTGAAATGTCTGACCGACACGCTGTAACGCCTCTTCTGAATGGATTGTACTGTCAGGAAAAGCATAAGAGCGCTCAGGGATAAAAAGTAGATCACGGAATCCAGCCGCAGGGTTCCTGACAGCAGATTATCTATGGGCGTGGCAATATCAAAGCACTCCAGGATCCTGGTAAGAAGGTTTCCCGTGGGTGAGATCACGCTGCAGATCGCCTTCATCATATAACCCAGGAAAAGGACGGCGAAGCCCAGAACCGCAGCGATCACCTGGCTCTCCGTCAGAGAGGACACAAAGATCCCTATGGCGATGCAGGTCACTCCAAACAGGAAAAATCCCAGGATACAAAGGTAATTCTCTCCCAGGGGCACCGAACCGTACCTGGTGCTGATCAGAGGGTAGATACAGGTGATTGCCGTCGGAATGGCCAATACCGTTACCATCGCCAGAAATTTTCCCATCACTATGGCTCCTACCGAGACCGGAGCCGTTAAGATCAGCTGATCCGTCTTATTCCTTTTTTCTTCCGCCAGGATCCTCATGGTAAGGATCGGGACGGAGATCAGGAACAGAAAGCTTACGCTGTTTATCACATTGGAATAATACGGGCTTCCGTACAACAATCCGTATACAGTAAAATAGAGTCCAGGGAAAAATAATGTAACCCCGATAAATAAAAATCCTACAAAGGAGCAGAAACAGGATTTTAATTCTCTTTTATAAATCGCAAACATTTATTCTTCCTCCTCTTTCTCAGAATCCTTCTTTTTTCTGCCCTGAAAGATTCCCCGTTTTTTACCGTGCCTGCCGGAATCCTTTTCCCCGGCCGCCTCAGATCCGTCCTGTACGGACGTTTCTTCTCCCTGAGACTCCGCCTCTGTCAGCTCCAGGAAAATATCCTCCAGAGATTTTGCCTTCTGCTGCATGGAAAGAATAGGAAGCCTGTGCTCCGCCAGACAATAGAATACCTCTTCCCGGATATCCACATCTTCCCTGGCAAAAACAGCTGCTTTTACAAGGTTTTCCTGGGAATTATCCACATCTTTTTCCAAGTTTTCCACAGACTCGACAGTGGATATGGTGGATAAGGCAGTGGATACTTCCTCCCAGCTTCCTTTTACTTCCAGATAAAGCTGTTTCGAATCCTTCATCAGATTCTGCAGCCCTTCCGGAGTATCGCTGGCAACCAGCTTTCCGTGAGAGATGATCATGATCTGATCGCATACGGCGCTGACTTCGGAAAGGATATGGGAGCTTAAGATCACCGTATGCTTCTGACCCAGACTCCTTATCAGATCCCGGATCTCAATGATCTGTCTCGGATCCAGTCCCACAGTAGGTTCGTCCAGAATGATCACTTCCGGATCCCCCAGGATCGCCTGTGCAAAACCGACCCTCTGCCTGTAGCCCTTGGACAGATTCTTGATCAGCCGATCCTTCATATCCTCGATCCGGGTCATCTCCATAACCTTTTTAATCTGTTCTTCCCTCTCTGTCTTCGGGATCCGCTTCAGCTCTGCCGCGAACTTCAGGTATTCATAAACCGTCATATCCATATATACAGGCGGCTGTTCCGGCAGATAACCGATACAGCGCTTGGCTTCTTCCGGCTCCTTCTGAATATCCTTTCCGTTAACGGTAACGGTTCCCTCCGTAGCAGCCAGATAACCCGTAATGATGTTCATGGTAGTGGATTTCCCTGCGCCATTCGGCCCCAGGAATCCGTAGATCTGACCCTTTTCCACACGGAAGGTCAGATGGTCTACGGCAACATGGTCGCCATATTTTTTTGTCAGATTCTCAACTTCTATCAAGCCAATACCTCCTTCTGCCAACAGGCATCCAGTATTTGGTCAATCCTGACCTTGTCAATGACATGTTAGGACCCAAATGTCAAAATTAAGTGTAGATGTTGTGAACAAATTGTGAAATGACAAACCAAATCCTCCCGCCGGGCTCCATCAGGCGCGCATTCAAAAAGGGTCCGCACTTTTGCAAAAGCGCAGACCCCGGTTTCAGGAATAGTTTCCCTTCAAACCTGATCATTCCTTAAAAAACAATCCTTTTTCCTCATAGTACTGCAAAAGCAGTCTTACCACCCGGCTATAGCTGATCTTTCCATCTTTTACGCCGTTGACCTTAAGCGTCGTATCCACAAAGGCGTCGGACACCTTATCCACCACCTGGGTATCGATCAGCGCCTTTTCATTGATCCTGTCCCAATCCTCTTCTGTTACAAATACATTATCCATGGATACCTGGGGCAGGATATGGGTCTGGGCGAAATATGCCTCGTCATCCCGTCCGATCGCCTTATAAAAATCATTATCCAGGTAATTCAGCACGCTCAGATAACCGCTGTAGATAAAAACAGGATCCTCAGATCCCACGCAGGCCAGGAAGCTGATAAAATTGGCCTCGTCCTCAAATATGTACCCCCTCAGATGCGCCAGCTCATGGCACATGGCTTCCGGCTTATTCATGATATACATCACATTATTATAATTTGCTTCCATGGAAAAGGGGAAATAATAACCGGACATATACTGCTGGCAAAAGAAATCAGAAGTATAAAGGGGCTTCGGACGAGGGTAATAACCGTCCAGCTGTCCGTAAGCCCTTCCCAGCCTCTGCATGCAGGCAATGGCTTCCTTCCCCATATCTGCATCATAAAGGATCTCACCTTTTTCATTCCGCTCCATCTCCTGAGAAAGGCGATTGCACTCTTCCACAACAAGATTCCGGACCGTCAGCAGTTCTTCCAGGGTGTATTCTCTCTGTTCCCCAAAGTATTTCTCCGAAAAAGCCGAGGCATGGTAGAGTATAAAACAGTTCAATGTCATTACAAGGCATACGATGTTAAATACCCAGGCGCAAAAAAGATAGTATCTTTTTATCCGCCTTTGAACAGAGGCTGTCATTCTGCTGACAGCCTCTCCTTTTTTCTTCTCCCGTACTGCGGTTAAACTCATTACCAGCCAGGGAACCCAAAGCACCGCCGCCAGTGCCGCCAGAACCACTGCCAGCCCCAGCATGATCTCCCCCACTGAAAAGGGAAACATCCCTGTCAACCTGCCGTAAGTATTTACCCAAACAGGAAAAATATATTTCATATAATTGTCGCAGAACGCCGTACTGTTCCAGGCAATGACATTCAGCAGCAGGGTCAGGAGCCCGATACCGGCATACAGCCAGATCCGGATCTTCGGTTTATTCATACATCATGTACTCCAGATAATCGGCCCAAATATTACAGATCCATGTTTTTCCCTGATTGAAAATGATCTCATCGCCGTTTTCATCATAAAACATATTTACTTCCGGATCCGGGGCACCGGTTCTGGTCCAGGTCCCTTTAATCACCTTCCCCGCTGTAAAAACATAAGCATCACCGCTTCCATGGACGCCGAACACAAGATAGTCATTTTGATCCCTGACATCTCCGTCGCATACCTTAAATACAACATTGGAAACTGCCAGCTGCTCATTGTTCATCTCGTCGATCTGCTTGCCGCCAAATTGATAGCGATAATAAAGACCATCTTCCTCATGATATTCAAAATAGGGCTTGGCGTCGCCGTAACCGCCCCTGTTGGACTGTGTTCCGCCCGGATAAATCTTGACGGCATCTTCATGATCATCATATGTAGCAGGATGTCCGTCCGCGGCAAAAGTAAACGCCTGCACAAAGGAATCGCGGTACTCCGGTTCATACCCCAACGCTTCAACGCCGTCTTCATAACCGTCCACAACAAGATAACCCGTATATTCCTGGGCGTAACTGGACCCGTCGCTTCTCTTGGGCCTGTCCTTTCTGAACTTAAAGGCCTTGGCGTAAGGCTTGTCTATCCCCAGAACAGCCTGACTGATATTATCGATCCTGTCGCTATTGATCAGGTCCTTTACATAAGGCACCGCCAGGCCCCAGTTACAATAGATCGCGTCATAAGCCATCGCCTCATAAACAAAGTAATCCCGGCTGCTTCTCACCGGTCCTACGATCTCAAGATCATCATAATCCTCAATAAACGCCATCAGACGCGTCATGCGTCCTTCCACCGGGGCTTCATAAATAATGCTCGCCCGGGAAATGCCGTACTGGGGCAGCGCCTTCTTATTGTTCGGCATCATAACCGCCATGCTGCGCCTTTTGACCACGGCCTCGTCCTTCCATTCTCCCGTTAAATAGCTCTGCATCTTTCCATCCACAACGACCCGGTCTGTAATCGTCGTTACTGCTTCCGGCTCCTGAGTTTCCGGTTCTTCCGATTCCTGCGTCTCCTCTGAAGGCACGACAAAAGGCTCTGTCAGATCCTCACCAATTGCAGGAACCGTCTCTTCTCCGCCGCCGCATCCTGTCAGCATACAGGCAAGCACGCATACTGCCGCCAATACCCCCACAATGATCTTTTTATTCATGATCCACTCCTTCTCTTTTCTTTCCTTTTTTTAAATAAAATTTCCGGATATTCTACTATATAACATACAACAACTGCATCAAACTCTCAACGAATAAATTATTAAATTTTTATTAAGACACTTTTATAAAGGTTTCCAATGTCAAATTATTTCTGATTATGGCTTGCAATTTACATGAATCTATGCTACAATTTCACATTGTCAGAGTTGTGCATTCCTTCAGCAAGGGATAACAGCTTCTGCATGGATGGGTTCCCGAGTGGCCAAAGGGGACAGACTGTAAATCTGCTGCAAATTGCTTCGGTGGTTCGAATCCACCCCCATCCATTTCGCTGGTGTGGCGGAATAGGCAGACGCAAGGGACTTAAAATCCCTCGGGGGCAACCCCGTGCCGGTTCAAGTCCGGCCACCAGCAGTCTTTAAAAGGGTTCTGAAGTTTTTCTTCAGAACCCTTTTCTTCGGCATGCTTACGACGCATTATACCACTCATATATTTTATATCCGTTCTTCGTCTGATGGAGGAAAAGGTATTTATCGATCACGTCGACATAATCCTCCCTGCCCGTGCGGTGAAGCACCTGGGTAAAGGAAACCCGGCAGGAGAAAATCTCCGGCGTATGGGCATAAAATTCCCCTGCAGTTTCATTCTGAAAGTCAATGCCGGACCAGTCCACCACCATCCAGCGGTTGCCCCCGGCCTTTACCACGTCCGCATAAGCGGCGGAATCCGCATCAAAGTACCCCTTTACGCTGGCGATTCCGGTATCTTCCTCTGCCTGTACATAAGCGGCGTATTCCTCTAACGCCTTGATGACAAATTCTGAATATTCCTCTTCCAGATCCTCATTATACGCCAGACCAAATGTATAAGTATAAGTATCCTCATCATAATCCATTAAGGCTGCTTCCGCTCCCTGGGGATCAAAAGCAGTCACGGACCCGGGCAGTTCTCCTACCGTAACTGCGGAGTATACCTCGTATGCGATTCCCGGCACATCCGAAGGGTAAAATTTCATAAAATCCGTGCTTGTATAAGCAGAAACCCGATTTTCCGGCAGGACAGCCTCCCCATCCACAAAAACGGAATATCCTGCGGGCACCTTTATTGTTACATTGAATTCCGGCGCCAGCAATTCCACATTCAGATCAAGATCTATCCCGGAAAAATCATACAGATCAAATCCATGCTTTGTTTTCTGTTCAGAAGCCGTCAATACAATGGAAGCCAGCTGCGTCTGACCTACTTTAACATTATATCGGACTTCACTTTCATCATTCGAAGAACCTATGGAATAAGTCAGCTTTGAATCCCCGATCTCCTCCTTCAGATAATCCACGATCTTGCCGCGGATCTTTTCGTCCGCGTCATATCCCGCAAAAACCCTGTCATAATCGATGGGATCAAAGTACTCCTCAAAAACCCGGGCTGCAACATATTTAGGCTGGGCCGCTTCATATTCCGTCAGGAGCCTGCGCACATATCCCAGAGCTGCCGCAACTGCCAGGACCACCACGATGATGCTGGCAAAATATATGATGTAAAATTTGGGGAACCCGGCCCGCTTCCCCTTCCCTGTAGGATTCTGTTTTGCTGTATTGTTCTTTTCCGCCACAATACTTCCTGCCTTTCTGTTCCATTTTCAGTCTTTCGCAGTCCAAAGTCCTCTGCCTCTCGGAATCCGCGGCCCAAAGTCTTCTGCCTCCCGAAGTCTTCCCGCCGCCCGCACAGATCCCTGCGTTCACAAGCTTCATTCCTCAGGCGCTACCAGAAAAAATGTGGGCATGTGCCGGGGCCTCGTAAACGCTTTATATCGGTTCGTCAATCCCTGGCGCTGGTACTCGTCCAGTCCGGCAGTATCAATATCATATTTGGTATAATAATCCCGGTAATACATCATGGCGGAAGATCCTCCGTCCAGCATGCCCGCCACCACTGCCCCTTCGGATACCAGCAGATCTATCACATCATTTCTGGTAGCCCCAAGGCTGCTGGCGGTGCGCCCGTCCGTCACCACCAGGATCACCGCTCCGTCTGCCCGCTGGCCGATGGCGGTCCGCTGCGCCATTCCGATATTGCCCTCCGCATAATACAGGGTGACATTTTCATGGTCGTTAGTGATCAGGACGTTGCCTGTCTGGAAGGAAACCGCATCCCGGATTCCCATCTCATCCGCTTTTTCCCGTGTCATGGATTCAAAGGCATGAAGCACATTATTCCCGTCAAAGCCGATAAAGGTACGCTTGTTTCCGTCGTCCCACACACAGTCCCCCCTGGAATAGGTCAGCCCTATGGGGGTATCTCCCGTGCCCTGTCCGTTGGTATCCGCAAATTCTCCTGCATTGATGGCGGCCACCGCATTTTCCCGCTCCACAATATCAAAGATCCGGATGCCGATCTTACCGCTTTTATAATCGCTGGAGGTTCCCACGTAAACTCTGGAAGGATCTTTTACCAATAATATGTACGCCTTAAAGGTAGAGCCGCTGTAGGTTTTGTAGATCATTCCGTCAACAGCATCCGCCCACTCATCTGTCTGTGCCTCTTCCTTCCCGTCATCAGCAGATTCCTGGGCGCTGTCCTCCTGATCCGCTCCGCTGACAAACACCTCCATAGAAATCATCTGCTCCTGCACATCTGCGCTCCGCTGACAGATCTCCTCTACCAGGGCATCCTCCAGGAACAGCCCCGGAAGCCATTTTGTGGCGCTGGCCTGCATGGCGGAAAGCACTACCTGATCCCTCATGGTCTCACTGGGGCCTGTCAGAAGGGTATGTAAAAGCGCTGCCAGTGAAAACAGCAATAACACAAAAACCGTAACGATCACAAGGGCAGTCCTTCTGACGACCATCCACAGACGAGACTTCTTTCTTTCCCCTTTTATAACATCTTTTATAGCGCCGTCAATATCGATATATTCTAACCCGGTTTCTCTTTCTGAATCTGTATCGGCAGCCCTGTCTTTTCCATAAGCCTTATTTTTTCCATAAGCCCTATCTTCCGCCTGAGCCCTATCTTCTCCCTGAGCCGTCTCCTCCTCCCGCTCCAGCTCAATATAATCAAATTCTTCTTCAAAGTCATCCGCCTTTAAGTCGCTTTCAACGTAAGCGCCTTTCTTCTGTGCCCCTTCGTCAGATAACGCTTCCTTATATTCCTTATTGCTTTTCATTTTCACAGATATTTCCTCCTGACTGCCCCTCTTTTGCAAATACCCATCTGCGCTGCACGCGAAAACTGACAAGGAAAAGCAGGGTATCCACAGGTATCTTTATCAGGGTCCGCACCCATTGGCCTGCGCCTTCTCCCGCCAGTCTGGAAAGCCCATATACCGTCAGCCAGGACGCCAGCATGACCGGCACCGCCAGACAAAGATAACGCGCAAAGGTACGGCCCACTCCGGAACGGTTCTCAAAGACCACCTGCTTGTTGATCCCAAAATTCACACTAGAAGAGATCACCCGGGCCGTTACCGTGGACAACAATACCGCCAGCTTATCCCCTCCTGTAAAAAGAAAGCTTCCCAACAGTAAAAACGCCAGCAGGTCCACCCCTGCCGAAGCAAGAGAGGCAGCGGCATATTTAACGATCAGCCCATAAACCCGTACAGAGTCCCGGACCGGCCGGAAATGGGAGGCTTTGTTCTCATCATAATAGAGGGTCTCGATCTTCATTTCTTTATAGGGAATATGCCGCTCTCCCATCAGAAGCAGCATATTGGTCTCATATTCATACCGGGAACCCCCGGCTTCCAGCAGCGCCGGAATATATTGCGACGGGATGGCCCGCAGACCTGTCTGGGTATCCGACAGTTTCATCCCAAAAAACAGCCGGAAAACAAGGGAGGTTATCTTATTGCCAAAACGGCTCTTCGGCGGAACATTTTCCGAAGCAAAATCTCTGCAGCCAAGGACGACAGCGCCTCCGTCCGCTTCCATCGCCTCCCCGCAGGCAACGATATCCTCTATCCTGTGCTGTCCGTCGCCATCCGCAGTCACGACCCCCAAAGAATCTCCCCGATGTCCCAGGAAGTACCGGAAAGCCGTCTTAAGGGCCGCGCCCTTACCCTGATTCTTCCCGTGGGTCAACAATGTCACCTCAGGATGAGCTTCCTCAAGCCCTGTAAAAATGCGGCGCTTTTCCTCTGCGCTTCCATCGTCTACCAGCAAAATATCCCTGACCCCCGCCTCGATGGCGGAATCCACCACAGATATCAGCTTTTCATCCGGATCAAGCGACGGTATCACCAGCGTAAAATTCCTGTTTTTCATGACCGCTTTCTCCCTCTTCGTCCTGCCCGTCAGACCTTCTGTTCAGCCGGACTGTCCTTTCCTTTTGCCAGTCTGCAAGCCGGCCATTTCCCTTTAGGAAAGTACAGCGACATAATCTTAGTATAATGCAGCCGCCCCAAAAATGCAATGAGCAGGAAGCAGATAAATCCTTATTATTTTGTAACAGTTCAGCCAGCCGCCTGATTTGATGGAAAATCGTGCTCGCACGAATTTTCCATCATGTCTGGCGGCTGAGGGAGCGCCATTTAATGAGCAAAGGTAGTCGCGCAGCGACGGAAAGCGCGTAAGCGCGGCTTTGCGAATGGCGCGGCTGAACTGTTACAAATTTTTAGAGAAAATTGGTTGATTTTATTGCATTATCATGTATAATAAAAAAAGGTGAACAAATTTGCTTTTATATTCTATAAAGGTATATGAGCCCCTGGTCCACAGGGCTTAAAAGGTTCATTCAACCACTATAATATTAAGGAAAAGAGGTAGATGTAAGATGGCACAGCTTGATTTGACCAAGTATGGTATCACTGGAACCACAGAGATCGTGTACAATCCTTCTTACGATTTGTTATTCGAGGAAGAGACCAAAGCCGATCTGGAAGGCTATGAAAAAGGACAGGTAAGTGAGCTCGGCGCAGTTAACGTTATGACCGGTATTTACACCGGACGTTCCCCCAAGGACAAGTTCATCGTAATGGATGAGAATTCCAAGGATACCGTATGGTGGACCTCCGACGAGTATAAGAACGACAACCATCCGGCTTCCGAAGCGACCTGGGCGGCTGTAAAGGATATCGCCATCAAGGAGCTCTCCAACAAGAAGCTTTATGTAGTGGATGCTTTCTGCGGCGCCAACAAGGATACCCGCATGGCGATCCGTTTCATCATGGAAGTAGCATGGCAGGCTCACTTTGTAAGAAATATGTTCATCAAGCCCTCTGCAGAAGAGGCTGAGAATTTCCAGCCTGATTTCATCGTTTACACCGCTTCCAAGGCAAAGGTTGAGAATTACAAGGAACTGGGACTGAATTCCGAGACCGCAGTGGTATTCAACATCACCAGCCGCGAGCAGGTGATCCTGAACACCTGGTACGGCGGCGAGATGAAGAAGGGTATGTTCTCCATGATGAACTACTACCTGCCTCTGCAGGGCATCGCTTCCATGCACTGCTCCGCCAACACTGATATGAACGGCGAGAATACCGCTATCTTCTTCGGTCTGTCCGGCACCGGCAAGACCACCCTTTCCACCGATCCCAAGCGTCTGCTGATCGGCGACGACGAGCACGGCTGGGACGACAACGGCGTGTTTAACTTCGAGGGCGGCTGCTACGCCAAGGTTATCAACCTGGACAAGGATTCCGAGCCCGATATTTACAACGCTATCAAGAAAAACGCCCTGCTTGAGAACGTAACCCTGGATGAGAACGGCAAGATCGACTTCGCTGACAAGAGCGTAACCGAGAATACCCGTGTTTCTTATCCCATCGACCACATTGAGAACATAGTGCGTCCCGTTTCTTCCGCACCGGCAGCCAAGAACGTGATCTTCCTGTCCGCGGATGCTTTCGGCGTACTTCCTCCTGTTTCCGTTCTGACCCCGGAGCAGACCCAGTACTACTTCCTGTCCGGCTTCACAGCAAAGCTGGCAGGCACAGAGCGCGGCATCACCGAGCCCACCCCTACCTTCTCCGCCTGCTTCGGCCAGGCTTTCCTGGAGCTGCATCCTACCAAGTATGCAGAAGAGCTGGTTAAGAGAATGGAAGCCAACGGCGCCAAAGCTTATCTGGTAAACACCGGCTGGAACGGCACCGGCAAGCGTATCTCCATTAAGGATACCAGGGGCATCATCGATGCCATCTTAAACGGCGACATTGCCAATGCTCCTACCAAGAAGATCCCTTACTTCAACTTCGAGGTTCCTACCGAGCTGAAGGGCGTTGCTACTGAAATTCTGGATCCTCGGGATACCTATGCGGATGCTTCCGAATGGGATGCCAAGGCAAAGGATCTGGCCCAGAGGTTCATCAAGAACTTCTCCAAGTACGAAGGCAACGCAGCAGGCAAGGCTCTGGTTGCAGCAGGTCCTCAGTTATAAGCAGATTCAATTTGAGGGTGTCCTTTCGGACACCCTCTTTTTTTAGTGGCCTTTAAATGCAGTCTTTAAATGCAGACTTAACTGTGCGGCCTTAGCTGCGGCCCTAGCGGCAGACTTAACTGTGCGGTCTTAGCTGCGGCCTTAGCGGCAGTTTTCAGGAGACGCTCCTGATATACCAGGCTCCGTCGTCCAGCACACACTTTACGGTAATGGTTGCAGCGCTTGTCGCGCCGTTAAATTGATAGCTCACCTCGGTTTCCACATCGCAGCCCGTCTTGTCTTCATTGAAAGAAAACTCCTTCGGGGTGATCTTAATGGTTTTTATGATATCCTCCGGTGATTCTCCCTGAATATCTACCAATCCCAGCACGCCCATGACCTGTCCCGCATATTTGTTCAGCTCATCGACGCCCAGCATTCCCAGCACGGTGCGGACAGGAGCGATAATATCAGGATCGATACAATCCATCATGCCTTCCACATCTACTTCCTGGCAGGCTTTTTCAAATCTGCCGAGCATGGACTTTATATCCGACTCGCTTCCTCCGCAGCCCGTAAGACATAAGGCTGCGGTTAAAACGATTAAAACTGCTGCAATAATTCTGGTTCTTATTCTTTTCATTTTCCTTCCTCCAAAAGTTCACAGACAAGACCCCCACAGACAAGATTCCTATAAAGGCGCCCCGGGATCATCAAAGGGCGTTTCACCCTCCAGGTAGGTGGCGGGCGTCAGAGGATACCTTTCCACATACTTCCGGAATCCCCGTCCATATTCATCATCCCTGAGTCTGGTGATGATTTCTTCTCTCTTTGCGGTAGCCGGTTCTCCTATCAGGTAAGCATACTGGATCTCACTCCATTTTGCCATTCCCTCGTAAATCTCCAGCTCCTGGGCGGATCCGTATTTTCTGCGGATCAGGCCGGCGTCCCAGTTCAGATACTGCCATATGTGGGTCAGTTCATGAGCAATGGTCATGGTCGAAGCAAGTCTCGGAGACCCATTTTCCACCAGAATGGAATATTGATTCTTCTTATCCCGGATCGCCACTCCAAGCACTCTTCCGTCCGGTTTTCCGGTAGGCACAAAGGACTTGCCAAGTCTCTTGTGCAGCTTTTTGGCATTTACGACTTCTACCTTAACGGGAACCGTAATCCGGACACCGTAGAATATTTCCATATTCTTGATGATGTCCTTATAAATCTTTTCAAATTCCTCAAGAGTCTTAACCGCCGTCCTGCTGCAGTTCGGGCATCTTTCCCTGCCGTCATCCAGGACGTCGTACTCCGTCCCCGTCAACTCCACGCCGCAGAAATCGCAGTAATGGCTTCCGGATTTGTTCGGCACATAATCCTTTTCTATCATTTCCGCAATATCTTTCCCGCTGCGGGCCTGCTTCAGGAAGCCGTTATCATAGCCGAACTGCTTTAAGAACGCCAACGTACCGGAAAGGTCAAGCTGCTCAGGAACCTCCCTGCCCCCATAAAGCAGGTAATAACGTTCATGATATGGTTTCCGCTCCGTCACTTTACAGGAACCTTCCCCGTGGTTTACCACCTTTTCCGGTTCAAACGTAACATCCTGAGGGCTGTCATCATACAGCCTGCTGATATTCATCAAAGCAGGGAAATCGCTCTCAGACTCCTTTGCGGCATCCTCAGCAGGTGCTTCCGGCTTCTCGGGCTCTTTTGCGGTATCCTCCACAGCAGCCTTAGCCGCATCCTCTGCCTTTTCAGGCTCCTTTACAGACTCCTCCACGGGAACTTCCGACTTCCCAGGCTCCTTTGTGATATCCTCTGCAGGCGTTTCCGGCTCCGTCGGCTTCACCGCCTTCGGCTTCTTCTTAAACAGCTTCTTGAAGAATCCGCCGATCTTTTTGAAGAAATTCCCGATGGCTCTCTTGATCCTGCCAAAGAGACCCTTCGGCTTCTCTTCCGTTCCTTCCGGTACCGTAAAGACCGGGGGCTCCGGCTGAGGGGGCGGATTCAGGCTCTTGTCCAGCGCCTCGAAATGCCAGTCAAGGTAATCGCACAGGATCGCGAAAATACGGTTCAGGTTGCGCTCAACGGCCACCAGCAGACCGATATCCATCTGGCTGTCTTCAATAATGTAAACAGCATCCTCTTTCAGCAGAAAACCATTTTCCCCCTGAAGCTCATAGGTAAGCGGTTCCGGGCATTCTCCCAGAGTCACTGCCGCAATATAGTTCTGGTTCTCCGCAAAAAGCGTCCGGAAGACCTCATTGATCAGCAGGGTCAGCGTATAGCGGATTTCTTTGGTAAATTTCTCGCCCATTTCAGGGAAATCAATTCTCAGGATCTGCTTATTGCAATACCGCCTGTCAGGGATTCCGCTGACCGTAACCAACTGACCGCTCTCAAAATCATTATAGGTGTCCATTTTCCAATAGGCAGGGGTTTTCACGCAAAAATCCGCATACTGTCTGACAACCCGCAGGCCGCCTGTGTTTTTGACTGCTCCCATGGCCTCGGAATCCACAATGTTGCTGATATAATACTTCCGAACCTGCCTGTAGGAGGGCCTGCCCGTAATATGATCCGCGGCGCGGCGCACCAGCACCTGTCCGTCAGAGGTAACGGAAAGCATCTCATAATACTTCCCGTTGAATACGAAAAATTGTCCGGGCAGATATTTCTGGTAGATATGACCTTTAAGTTCCATTCCCAGATAACTGCTTTCCCCGTCCTCTTCCTCCGCAATATACCGGGCATTCTGGAGATCATCCAGCAGAATGCGTTTGAAATGAGTATCCTCTATGGAATACAGATCCTCCATCTTTCCGGTTTTCAGGGAATATCTTCTCCTGGAAACGATGGTCTTCTTATCATATACATACTCTCTGTCCTTCACCACAAGACGAAGGATTTCGTTTCCGGCCTCATCCTTTAAGATTTTGCCGATGGGCTGGCAGCACATACAGATCTCATGCCACAGACTCTCCACCGGAGTATCCGTATCCGCATCGATCAGCATCAGTTCCTTATGCAGTTCCCCGGATTCCAGATATCCGCTGCTCATCCTGAGGGCAAGCCGGAGAGCCACATTCCTGGGCGTCCGGGCATAATCCGCCACAATATAGGGGATCGCCTTGGGATCGGCGTCAAATATTTTATCATTCTCCGCCATATAATCCCTCAGAAGGTACTCCGAGGAGATCACGTTGATGAAGCTCTGTTCCTTAGCCCTGGTAGAAAAACATCTTTTCACCTCAAACATATTGCAGGCTTCATCTTCAACAGTCAGATAGCTCAGTTTCTTCTTTCGTTCATTACAAATGTTAGGAGAAACCTTAAAATACTTATCCATCTCTTCCTGGTCTGCAGGAAGTCCGGCATAATTCAGAAGATCATAATAATACTGTTTTACGATCCATCGCATATCCACCACAGGGAAGGCATCGCCGCCGTACCAGGTGGCCTCGGATACCTGATTCTTCAGGGCTGCAAAGGAAAGCTCCGTGCCCACCCCCAGATACCTCGCCACGTTAGGCAGCATTCTGTGCTGCAGGTAATCCTGATCCGGCGCCCAGCACATATAGGAGCAGATCCCCCGGTGCCTGTTCATGGCGGATACTTCCGTAAGGCTTGTCATCAGCACATGGGACAGGGCATCTACCAGCCCGTCACAGTTCTTATCCATGGAACAATAAGTGATCTGACGGCTCCCTCCATGGCAGTGGCGCACAATGGAATTCAATCCCACCTGCGCCGTAGTGATCAGACGGGAGGGCTCGATCAGCACTACAAAATGCACTTGTTCAAAGAATTCATGATTTGCCTCGTGCAGCTTCAGGTTATGGACGTTGGATCTGGTAATGATGCCCACATCCGGGCTGCTCTCTTCTCCCTTAAGCTCCTCGATCCTCCACATATCCTGGACATTGGACACTGCCCGGAGTCCTTCCTGGCACCATTTAGCCACATCTTCCTCCATCCCGTGACGCCCCAGGATGATCAGCACTTTTTTATGCTTTAAGAGGGTTCTGTCCATGGCATAAAAAGCATAGGGGATAAGATCGTAATAAAAAGGATTATTAAACAGAATACTTTTTCCGGTCAAAAGCTCCATCCCGGAACGCAGATAATTCTGGTCCAGCTCCATCCCCGCATTCATCTTTTTTCTCATAAACAGGGAATAGGATTCTATGGTTCCGTCGTCGTCCCGCTCCATCTGGGTAAGAAGATCCTCAATACCTGTACTGCCTGTCGTCTCGCTGCTTACCGTCGTATCCTCCGCAGTCAGCTTGTCCCCGAAAAGTCTCCGTAAGACCTGGCGGAGGATCACATAATTGTAAACGCCCTTCGACGCCTCATCGTCACCTTCGATGCCTTCATTCAGTTCCTGCCTGGTCGTGCCGCAGAGATAAAAATAGATTTCCCCGATCACGATGATCCCGAAAACAGGATAAAAGGGGTAGGACAGCATCTCTCTTTTATACAGCTGAACGGACGCCAGCACGGCGCTCATGGAGATCACAATGGAGCCGCAGAAGAGAGTCTTCATAAAGGTGCGGGCCTGACCGTAATGGGACAACAAAAACCACTGGTCCGTCACCGCATTATGACCGTAAAACACCCTGGCAACCGCCTCATAAACGGAATTCCCGGTTTTAAAAGCCCTCTTCATAATGAACATGCAGATTCTCTTTACGATCAGATATACCAGCATGATGACGGCATTCAGGATATAAACCATCGCCAGAACCGGATTCATCTTCTCAAGAGCCAGCTTCAGAGCGGCATTCAGCTCTTCCACCATCGGTGCCATCTGCTGCAGCCTTTCAGCGGGAAGCCCTTTCAGCCACATCCCGAGCTGTTCCAGCAGATTCGGGAGAAGGTGCAGCAGGTTCAGCACAAGATCGCTGACGCGGTCCAGAAAAACTGCCATGACCACGCAGAAGATCACGGAAACCACCGGCATCAGAAACTGTCTGCTTCTGATTTCTTTTTTCAGATTGGTTCTTACATCCAGAAAAATAAACGCTAAAAACGGTAAGAACTTCAGCAGGTCCCTGCCAAGGCTGATCATCATATCAATCATAAAGTTCCTCCAATCTCACCGTAATACGCTTCACAAAATCCACCGGAACCGTGATCTGGCACCCCGCTTCCATGTACTCGATCTGTCTTTCCTCACCTTCTGTATAAGGAAGGGAATAATCAAAATCCATGGCCCGGCTGAAATTATAAGGATAGGCTTCCGTCAGCGTCGGGTCTGCAAGAGAAGGATCCGTCATATAGGTCCCGAAAATATCCCTCAGTTCTTCTCTGCACCTTGCAATATCCCCAAGATGCTTTCTGCGGATCCGTATCTGCAGCACGTCCTTGTCCTCATGTTCATTAAAATAATTGATCACCGAATTTCCCCGCATCATATTACAGGCATGGCTCAGATACCGGGAAAACTGCAGTAAGGAATGATCGATCTCTTTCTTGATATCCCACATTGTCTCGTTGAAAAACTTGATACGCATTTTTAAAGCCCAACGCAGACAAAACAGGCAGACCAGACCCACGAGAAATATCAGGATAACCGCGCCCCCTGTAAAAAGGAAGGCAAACATCCTGGCCTCGACGCTGCTGAAATTGTTGATGATAAGAGGAAGGAAGCTTAAGAAATAAACTGCCAGAACGGATGCCCCCAGAAAAACAGTGGTCCGTCTTGTCATCCTGACCCCTATCTTGCTGCGCACCTCTTTATCCGCTTCCGCCATTTTCTTCTGGTACTGCTCCATATCATAGAGATCCGTGGTGGGAATCTCCACCATTTTCTTCTCCGCATCTTCCACGTATTCCCTGACATCCTCCATCTGGAAGGAGTTCAAAAGCTTCACCCGGTCATAATCCGCCTCGCTCAGCCCTTTAAGGCTGCTGACCGCCTTCTTCAGGGAACGTCTCGGCTGCTTCACCAGCTTGTACAGAGTCTTCTCCGACCGAAGGTAGGTTACCTCCCAGGCGTTGTATTCGTCCCGGGGGCAATCCGTGGAAAGACCTAATTCTCCCTCCTCCGCAAATAACTCATCCACATCAAAGCTCTGATCCAGGGTGACCGGCACCGTCACTCCCGTACAGAAAAGGGAAGCGGCCTCCTTATCCGTCAGATGGTTCTTCTGCTTCTGCTTCAATTCCTCAATTTCATTTTCTATTGCCTCCGCCGTATTGCACAGCTTTTCATCATAGGATACGATCAGCCTGCGAAGCTCCCCTTCGTCATTGACGCAATTTAAGCTGTAAACCCGGTTCGGTCTCAGGCACCCGTCCGGCACATCGTTGCTGGCAAAAAGCAAAAGCGCGTATAGAAAACGAATATAATCAAATCTATAATTCTGATTGTCCTTCGGCAAAATATCAAATACCAGATAACGCATTTTGTCAAAGTACAGATTCCAATCGTAAAATCTGGAATATTGATGGTCAATATGAGGGGTCCATGAGGAATTAATATCATATTCCTGCACGTCAGAGGTCCTCTTTGCAATGCAATATACCTCTGAGGGCAGCGAAATGACCATTTTCTCCTGTCCTTTCATTTTCAGCCGCAGCTCCTGCTTATAAAGCGCCTCCGCGCGATATTCTGCGAATTCAGGATCTGCATCCGCATGATTTCTGCCTTCATTGACCAGGGGCGATTCGCACAGATAGGTCATCAGCCTGGTCAGCGGCAGAGCTGCCGCTGACTCAAAAGCTTTAAACTTACTCTCCCTGACTCGGGAAAAATATTCTTCCCGGGATTCCTCCGGCTTTGCTTCCGGAGCCTGGTAAGTCACCAGATGAAAGGGATTCTTCTGGTTCAGGCCCCTTTCGTCGCAAACCACCACCGCTCTCCAAAGGCTTTGTCTTGCAACTGCATCTACAAGGGCGGGAACTGCATCCGCAAGCGTCTCTCCTTCGGTGTTCCAGGCACAGAAGGCGACCTTCTTATCTTCCATGAAAGGCTTAAGAAAAATGTTATATTCCTGTATGCTTTTAATATGCTCTTTTTCTGCAATCACTACAGTGAACACTTCTCTCACCTCCGTTTTCCATGCCTCCATGGGCCAAATGATCATCAGCCCTCACTGTCAGACAGTTCACCCTCGGTCATTTCCTTCAATTCTTCCAGAAGCGATTCATAATCGTTGGGCTCCGGCGTCGTGCTCACAACATTTTTAATGCTGCGGTAAATGATGTTCACCACCACGTTTTCAGAGGCCTTGACACCCTTGTTGAGCTCTCCGTATTTCTTGTAATTATCCATGAACAGCTCAAACTGCTCCCTTAAGATATCGCACAGCACAAACTTCACATCCGTGGCCTTCTCCCAAAGGTTCAGCTCTTCTTTCAGGACCTCGATCACCGCTGCCGACAGGTTCGAAAGCTCTGCCACAAAGCGCTGGCTGTTAGGCAGGGAATTATAATACGTTAACGGGATCTCAAACAGGCTGGTATGGCCGCTGTGCATGGTCTTGATGCTGAATTCATCCAGCTTTTTCGCGAAATCCGTTTTCCTGTAATTGGAGCTGCGGACCAGGTCCCTCTTTCTCCTCTTGGCTTTGATCTTATCGATATCCTCCACAATGGCGGAACTGATATACAGGGCGTCCAGGATCTCATAGAACTCATCGCAGAGCGTGCCGTTGGACACGATCATGTCCACATTGCGCTCATCGGAGTTCTCATAACGGTATACTTTCTTGCCCTTTGCTGCTGCGGAATAATCCTGATAGGTAATGGCTTCCAGAACCAGGCCGTAGATCATGGCTTTATGGATCTTCATCATACGGGAGGCCTGATACTCAAAATCCATCTCCGGCATCACGGAAATAGAATCCCACCGTTTGTCAATATGGGTGGAGATCATCATATTCTTCGTGGAATCCGGCCCGATATGCCTGGAATATGTGGTATAGGCGTTGTGATATAAACCTGCGTTCTTGCCGCCGGTCTCTGTTTTTAACGGGCTGGCGAACTTATCCAGCTTATCCGGGGTCAGGTTATAAAGGGCATTGAAGAAATGCAGCTCATAGCGGGAGATGGTATCCACCCCTTCACCCTTCGGGATCAGGTCATTGATGCGGTATGCCCGCATATCATGCAGAGACTTGTTGTAAGCGCAAAGCTTGATCTCACGGGCTTCTTCATTGACGATCCTCTGAATTCCGGGTGCGGACAGGCGCTCGCCCATTGCGATCACTTCCCGGATATGACGCATGCTGTCCTCGATGGTAACCTTATCAAATACCTTGCCGGCGCCTTCCTGCTCTTCCCGCAGCTTGATACGTGCCTGCAGCCTGTTCTCCATGGCGATGGCCTCGATGATGTTCATATCGATATTGTCGCAGTTGCGGCGCACGCTGTCTATGAAATACCCTAACAGGATATCGTCGAAAATATCGATGCGGCGGTCTTCCTCCACCACATCGGCGGTACGGATCTCCCTTTCAAAGATCACGTTGGCCTTCACCGCATCGAAGATCTTTCCGTTCAGTTCCTTATCCAGCATGGCTCCGTCCTCGCCCATGCTGTTGGTGGAATGGCTCAGCTCATCCAAAAGAGCCCTGGTGGAGCATACATTAAACACGGAATCTCCCTTTGTGAAGCGCAGCTCATCCACCAGCTCGTCCTGCTTGCGCATCAGAGCGGAAACTTTTTCTCCAAAGGTCTTATAGAAACGCTCGTACATCTTGCAGAGATCGTCCACGTATTCAAATCCCAGCTTATAGGCGGCCAGCTCCGCAGTCAGATTTCCCCAGTCCGTAATGGTGGAGAAATAATCCGGGAACCAGTTGTTCAGCTGTGTATAAAGGTTATTATAGTTCTTCCATCTGTCGATCAGGCTGGGCTCCTGGCCTGCAGGCTTCTCCGCGGCACATACCTCGTCCAGATTGCGCTCCCTCTTCTTGCTGTGCTTTACGTCAAAGGTATCGGGATCGTTGGCTTCCGAGGAATAAAGCTCCAGGGTCGGCAGGATCACGTTGTTGATCTTGCCCTGGATCTCCTCGATCCGGTTGCTCATCTCAGTCTTCACCCGATAAAGCATATACCTGGCTGCATTGGGATGGCAGATATCGTCATACACATTCTTGAGCAGCTTCTCCAAAGTATAAGGCTTCTTCTCATTGATGGTCTTGGTCTCATTTAAGAAGGCTGCTTCCGCAATGCTTTCCGCCGCCTTCTGGGCGTTGGTGCGGACCGCCTGCTCATAATCGCGCAGAAGTCCCAGGTTCTCCGTTGCCCTTCCGCTCTTGCTGCCGTCGTTTTCATAATCGATCTCTTCCGACAGCTCATTTGCGGCGTTCCTGGAATCCCGGATGGCTATATTGCTGAGCAGGGATTCATGCATATAGTTGTCCATCTCGCTGAAATAGGTCTCCAGCCGCTCCTCCGCATCCGCAAGATACTTATTGCGCAGATCCTTGGAGAAGTTGTCCATGGCGTTATCCATCTCGGTCACATAAACCTCTTCCCGCTTCGGCGCCTCCGTACCGGACAAACCTTTCTTAACTGCCTCCCGATGCTTTACCTCAAATTTATTATCATACTTGGACCACTTGGCCGCTTCTCCCTCGCCGCCGATGCTGTCCATCGCCCAGTCATAGGCGATGTATTTTACGATGTCCTCATAAGGATACCTGATCACGCCTGCGCCGATGCCGCCGAAACGGTTCCGCCCATAGTTGCCGGGATTGGACATTTCCTTGATGATATTGTCCTCCACAGAGAAGGCCTTCTTCTGCATGGGACCGATATTCTGCTCATACAAAGCCTGAGCGGCCTGATGCTCATACTGTGAGATGCTGATCAGCGTGCTGTCTTCCGCATTCTGTCCATCCATCAGGAAACAGAAATCGAAGGGCAGCAGGGAAAGGGATTTCAGTTCCTCCGAACCGGGAACCACGAAATCCACATGCAGATCATTGTAGCGCTTCAGATCTTCGTCAATATCAAAGAAACCGGAACCCTTCATCATAAAGGCGTTGATCTCTTTTACGGTGGCATATGCGTTGCGGCGCTGGCTTTCGCGCTCCACATTGGAGTCAATAACGCTGTCCAGCGTCTCCGGCAGAAGGATCAGGGAACGCACGATGAGGCTGGTATTAGGATATTTGTTGTTTACATAATCTCTGATGAACATCGCCAGAGGAAGGCAGATACCGGAACCCGTACCGCCGGAAGCCGTTGACACGATGACACAGCGCATTGCCTGCTTCATTTCCTTGCCGGTCTTGCGGAACAGCTCGTCCACCGCTTCATACAGGGGACGGATCTTCCCTGTCTTGATGGTGGAATTCAGGGCAAGACGTGAGATCGCCCTCACCTGTCCTGCGCCCTCGGATACCGTTTTGTCATACAGAACCGCGTTCTTCGGGAACCAGTTCTTCAGGGCGTCCTGATCATAATCCAGGTAATTGCCCACCGTCTGTGTATTGGAGGTCTGCACATAATAAATATGCGAATTGCTCCTGGACACATTGGATAAGTCATTGACGTTGGTGTCAAAACAGATAAAATTGATATTCTCTGTTTCTCCGGGACGGCACATTTCCGCCACGCGCTTTACAATGCGGCTGCCTGTACCGCCGACACCAACAAACAGTGTGGGTGCTTCTACAACATTGGTTTTGATGTTTTCTTTAGCCATGTTTTTCTCCTCCATATTTTTGACTATTGAAATAGATGCTGCCATCAGAAATTACGGAATTTAAATGTCATGGAAGCGGACAGGTTCCTTCCGGTATTCGGATCCCTGGTGGACGCTACCACGGTACATTTCGTATTATTGCCGATCTCAAAAGGAACAAAGGCATTGTTCCTGCCTCCCGCCTTTACAAAGCCTCTTCCTGCCGGATCCTTTACAAAGGTGGTGCCGCCGAATTTAATGCTCTCTATGATACTGGAGCCGGTCAGGGACTTCACCTGGGATTTGCGCTGGGAGGATTTGGTATATCTGGGGCTGACTGCCTCCAGATGAAGCTCGATATTCAGTTTGAGCGCCGGAAACTCAGGAGCCTTGGGGGAGTTGATGATGATATTCCCAGAGCTCTTTCCCTTTCCGCTGTAATTGCAGGAGGCGGTCCCGCCAATATGACGTCCCCGGATGGAAAAATCCGTATCGCTGACCCGGATATCCTTGGGGAGAACCTTTTTATTCATGAAAAGCCAGATCAAAAGCAGCGGAATGAGAATACATGCCAGAATAAATAAAATCCTCATCCACAGCGGATAGCTTTGAAGCTCCACATCCGTTTCAGCTTCTGCAGTAATGGTCCTTCCCACCTTATCCAGGCTGGAAGCCGTGATCACGATATCATGGATTCCTGACGACAGCTTCCCGTCAGGATCGATGACGACAGTATAGGCCGATTCCCCGTCCACAGGCGCCGTCAGAAGCGTCAGTCCTTCCGACTCGGCGTTCAGCACGGTCTGCGCCATCTGTTCTTCCGTCAAAGGCTCCCCGTCCAGCGTGAGATTCACAACGATGGGCTTTCCGTCCCCGACCTTAGAGATCACATAATAGCCCTGGGGTCTGTCCACCTTCAGAGATAAGGCGCTGGTTTCATCCTCTATGACAAAGGCCTTTGACGCCTCCTCAGACCGGGCTTCGCTTAAAAACTCATCTATATAAGCCGCCGACACCCGCAGGGTATATTCTCCAGGAACAGTATCCTTAGCATCCCCTGCGTGTCCCAGGGTCAGTTCATAGCCATTTTCCGTCTGCTCCAGGTCATAAGCAATATTGCCCCCATCTATGGAAACAGAGGGCGTCACACTGTTTAACGCCTCACCTGTCAGGGTATTCCCGTCATACACGGCCTGAATCTGATAAACAGCCTTCCCTTCAAATTCAGACAAAGCATAGGTAGCCTGTCCCCCGTTTATGGAAAGGCTTAAAACCCCTACCGGTCTGGGCTTT
>CANQBS010000034.1 GCA_947589075.1 uncultured Acetatifactor sp. | reverse complement strand
GGCTTGACGACTTCCAGCACGGCGATCTTTATCCCTTTTATCACGCAGGAGCTGGCGGCGGTCATCGAGGAACGTAAGGCGGAGGCCTTCAAGCTGACGTATCGGGATGAAGAATTTCTTTATATTGTAATAGGATACGGTAAACAGAATACCGGGGGCTACAGCATAGCGGTGAATTCTTTGTACCTGACGGAAAATGCGATCTACGTGAGCACCAATCTGCTGGGACCGGATCCATCGGAAAAAAAGGAAGATGCTGTATCTTATCCATACATCGTGATCAAAACGGAAGGACTGGAGGAGACAGTTATTTTCCAGTAAGACGAGGGTACATACAGATGCTGCTGATTGAAAACGGGTATATGATCGACCCCGGGTCCGGCAGGGAGGGTAATTATGATATCCTGGCCGACGGGAGAAAGATCCTGAAGATTGCGGAAAAGCTATCAGAAAAAATGACTCAAAAGGAGCTGAAAGGCTGCAGACGGATTGACGCCGGCGGCCTTTTGGTTGCGCCCGGCCTTGTGGATGTGCATGTTCATTTCAGGGATCCGGGCTTTACCTATAAGGAGGATATCGAAACCGGGGCCAGGGCTGCCGCCAGAGGCGGTTTTACTACGGTAGTCCTGATGGCGAATACAAAGCCCTGTGTGGATCATGCGGAGACTCTCCGTTATGTGCTGGAAAAGGGCAGAAGGACAGGCATCCATGTGGAAAGCTGCGCCAATGTGACCATGGGAATGAAAGGACTTGAGCTGGTACCCATGGAGGAACTGGCAAAGGCGGGAGCCGCAGGCTTTACGGACGACGGGGTTCCCCTGATGGATCCTGATATCCTCAGGGAGGCCATGAAACGGGGGAAGGCCCTGGACATGCCCATCAGCCTTCATGAAGAAGATCCCCGGCTGATTGAAAACAACGGGATCAACAGAGGCCGGGCCAGCCAGTTCTATGGTCTGGGAGGATCTCCCAGGGAAGCGGAGATTTCTCTTGTGAAAAGGGATCTTGAGCTTGCCCTGGAGATCGGCGCCTGCGTGAACATTCAGCATATCAGCACAAAGGAAGCGGTGGAGCTGGTCAGAAAGGCGAAGAAAAGGGGCCATAACATCCATGCGGAGGCAACCCCCCATCATTTTACCTTGACGGAAGAGGCTCTCATCCGGCATGGCGCCCTGGCCAAAATGAATCCGCCCCTCCGGGAGGAGGCGGATCGTCAGGCTATTATAAAGGGACTGGCGGACGGAACCATAGATCTGATCGCAACGGATCATGCCCCCCACAGTTCAGAGGAAAAGGCAAGACCTATTACGGAGGCCCCCAGCGGGATCATCGGCCTGGAAACGGCGCTGCCCCTGGCTGTTACCGAGCTGGTGGAGGCCGGATATATGACCATGGGTCAGGTCCTGAAATGTATGAGCCTTCATCCCGCGGCCCTGTACCATCTGGACGCCGGTTACCTGGCGGAAGGCGGCCCGGCGGATCTGATCCTGGTGGATACCTCCGCCAGAGAGGCGGCAGGAGAGTTTCTTTCCAAATCCTCCAATTCCCCCTTTACGGGACGTATCCTGCGGGGAGTGGTCAGAATGACGATATGCGGGGGAGAGATCGTATACAGACATAGATAGTTTCCACAGTATAACTAAGGGTTCAATGGACGACTACTGCCACGTAAACAGGATACAGGAATTTTTAAATTCAGGTAATTGCGAACCGTCCCAAGCAACTGTATTTTCGCCATTACCTAAAAAAACCTTACAATAGAAGAGAGGAAAACGTATGAAACGGAAGGTAACGGCATCCCTGATCTCCCAGCGGGAGATCGCACCGGGAATTTTTGATATGTGGATCAGGACAGAACTCGCCGCCGGGGCAAAGCCGGGGCAGTTCCTTTGTCTTTATCCCAGGGACAAAAGCACCCTGCTCCCCAGACCCATCAGCATCTGTGAGACAGCGAAGGATCGGGACGCCCTCAGGCTTGTATACCGTGTCGCCGGGAAGGGAACCGCTGAATTTTCCGGTTATTCGGAAGGAGAGACCATATCTGTTCTGGGCAATCTGGGGAACGGCTTCCCGACGAGAGAAGCTGTGGGAAAAAAAGTTTTCCTCATGGGAGGGGGAATCGGAATCCCGCCTATTCTCCAGCTGGCGAAGACCCTGAGACAGGAGGGTATGGAGCCGGAGGCGATCCAGATCATAGCAGGCTACCGGGACAAAAATCTGTTCCTGTCCCAGGATCTTAAAAAGTACGGAACCCTTTTTGTGGCTACGGAGGACGGCAGCGCAGGGACGAAGGGCAATGTGATGGACGCTGTCGCAGAGAATCAGCTGAAGGCGGATATGATCTTTGCCTGCGGACCCATGCCTATGCTTAAGGCCATCAGAGGCTATGCCGGTGAAAAGGGAATCCCTGCGTATATTTCCCTGGAGGAGCACATGGCCTGCGGCGTAGGAGCCTGTCTGGGCTGTGTGGTGAAGACCAGGGAAGTGGATCCCCATTCTCATGTGCACAATGCCAGGATCTGTACGGAAGGTCCGGTATTTGAAGCTCAGGAAGTTGATATTTAGAAATGGAGAAGGCGCTGGCTGCAGTGCGGAAAGAGGAACCTATGAATACCAGAGTGACAATTGCAGGGGTAGAATTTAAGAATCCGGTCATGACTGCCTCCGGAACCTTTGGATCCGGAATGGAATATGCGGAATTTGTGGATCTGAACCGCCTGGGAGCGGTGGTGACCAAGGGGGTCGCCAATGTGCCCTGGCCCGGGAACCCGACCCCCAGAGTGGCGGAAGTTTACGGCGGAATGCTGAATGCCATCGGTCTGCAGAATCCCGGGATCGATGTGTTCTGCGCCAGGGATATCCCTTTTCTGGAGCAGTTTGATACCAGGATCATCGTCAATGTCTGCGGAAAGACGGTAGAGGATTATATCGAAGTGGCGGAGAAGCTGGGGGACTATCCTTCTGTCAGCATGCTGGAGATCAATGTCTCCTGTCCTAACGTGAAGGAGGGAGCCATCGCTTTTGGTCAGAAGGCGGATGCCCTTTTTCATATCACCAGGGAGATCAAAAAACACGCCCTGCAGCCCATTATTATGAAGCTCAGCCCCAATGTGACGGATATCGGGGAAATGGCCAGGGCCGCAGAGGCGGCAGGGGCGGACGCTCTCTCCCTGATCAATACCATTACGGGAATGAAGATCGATATCCACCGCAGAACCTTTGCCCTTGCCAATAAGACCGGTGGCTTAAGCGGTCCCGCCATTAAGCCTGTGGCGGTGCGCATGGTCTATCAGGCGGCTCAGGCGGTGAAGATCCCCATCATCGGCATGGGGGGAATTGTCAACGCGGAGGACGCCATCGAGTTTCTGCTGGCGGGAGCTTCCGCTGTCAGCATCGGCGCCATGAATTTTGTGAACCCCTATACTACCCAGGAAGTGGTGTCCGGCATCGAGACCTATATGGAACGATACGGCATAGAAGATATCAACGACCTCATCGGCGCGGTCCGGTGATGCCGCCGTCTGCAGGGTGCGACAGGGGAAGTGCCGCTTTGCGGTTCCTTCCGGTCTGCGCCTGCGGCGTCCCGCCGCAGAATTTCCCGCAAAAATGAATATTCCGAAAAATCCCTTCATATGCTTATTTATAAGCAGCTTGCTGATAATCAAAAAGGTTATCCATAAGCGGGTCTGGAGGGATTTTTTTATGGAATTATTAAAGAAAAATATACATATGGACCGCGTCAGTAAGGAGGCGGTCAGTCAGATCACCCTGGAGGAAGATCTGAATGTACCGGAGAATAAACCGGATGTAAACACGGTAAATCTGAATAAAGGGTGTGTGGTGGTAGATGAGATCAGACCGGGAACGGATCATGTGAACATCCGGGGCAGGCTCCTGTTTCAGATCCTGTATCACACGGATGAAGAAGGATGCGGCCTGGTGTGCCTGGAGGGAAAGATTCCCTTTGAGGAAAAAATGAATCTGCAGGGAGCCGTGAATACGGATAATGTTACGGTGGAAGGAGAAGTGGAGGATCTGAGCATCTCTCTCATTAATTCCAGGAAGCTGAGCGTCCAATCTGTCGTGACTCTCACCGCATGGGTGGAAGAACTTTATGACGAAGAGGCCCCCATAGGGATCTATGGAGAAGAGGCGGTGGAATATCGGAAGGCTCCCGTAAACCTGGCGCAGGTCGCCATCAGCAAAAATGATATTTTCCGGATCAAAGAAGAAATCGGACTGCCCGGGAATTATCCCAACATTTTCCAGATCCTCTGGAATGACGTGACCCTGGAAAACGTGGAATTCAGGGTGATGTCCGAGAAAATACAGCTGCAGGGGGAGATCCATCTTTTCGTGCTTTATGAAGGGGAGGGAGAGGAGCATCCCGTGCGCACCTTTGAATATAACCTTCCGTTTGGCGGGACCCTGGAATGCCACGGCAGCAGGGAAGGGATGATCCCGGATATCCGCTGCGTGATGGGCGTGCAGGAGCATGGGCAGCCCTATGTTACAGTGAAGCCGGATCTGGACGGAGAGGAAAGGGTTTTCGGCCTGGAGCTGGTTTTGAATATTTCCATGAAGCTGTATGAGGAGGAGGACCTGGAGATCATCACGGATATTTACGGGGTGACAAATCAGGTGGAGACGGTTTCCAGACCCGCGGGGCTTCGCAGGCTTTTAGCCAAGGTAAACGGAAAATCCAAGGTGACGGACCGCATCAGGGTTCAGGAAAACGGAGGCGTGATGCAGCTTCTTCACAGCGAGGGATGGGTTTCGGTGGATGACCAGCAGATCGTGGAGAACGGGATTCAGGTTTCCGGCAGTCTGCAGCTGTGTGTGCTGTATATCACAGGAAACGATGAATCCCCCTATGCCAATATGCAGGCCCAGATCCCTTACCAGTATACCCTGGAGGTGATGGGGATCACGCCTCAGGATATGAGCCGGGTCCGGGCCCGGGTGGAGCAGCTGCAGGTTGCCATGCTGGACGGAGAGGAAATGGATGTGAAAGCAGTCCTTGACTTTTCCACCACAGTGTTTTCCGCTGTACCCATGGATATCATTCAAAGCGTCCAGTGCAGGGAACTGGAGGCAGGGATCGTATCGGCCCTGCCGGGAATGGCGGTTTATGTGGTAAGAACAGGGGATAATCTCTGGAATATCGGAAAGAAGTATTATGTGCCGGTGGAAAGCATCCGGCGTATCAACGGCCTGGAAGGCGACCGGATCGTGCCGGGACAAAAGCTTTTGATCGTGAAAGAAGCGTAAAACCGGCGGAAGGTTGCAGGTTATGGGAAAAGTGCTGCAGGAGAAATTTTGCGGCACTTTTTTATTGACAAATGATTTGGAATTGTATTAAAATAAATACAATCAAAGTGTATACAAAATACATATTCGTGAATATGCTACATTATCATGATAATGTAGTATGATAATATTGTACAGTCATTTGCGAAAGAGGTATCACGATGGATCGTTATCAAATGAAGGCATATGCGAAGATCAATCTGGCTCTGGATGTGATCGGTAAGCTGGAGAATGGTTATCACGAAGTGAAGATGATCATGCAGACCATCGGAATCTATGATGAGATACGTTTTTCAAAATGTGAGGAAGGGATTCATCTGACCATAGAGGGAGGAAAGGTTCCGGCCGATGAGAATAATCTTGTTTACAAAGCGGCCAGGATCATGATGGACGAATATCATATTCCTTCCGGGATCCAGATCGATCTGAAAAAGACAATTCCTGTTGCTGCCGGAATGGCGGGCGGAAGCAGTGATGCGGCGGCCACCTTTAAGGGGATCAACAGACTGTTCGACCTGGATGCCTCTTTGGAGGATCTGATGCGTCTCGGTGTGCGGGTGGGCGCTGATGTGCCTTACTGTATTCTGGGGGGAACGGCTCTCGCGGAAGGGATCGGGGAGAAGCTTACTTCCCTGAACCCCGCGCCGGAATGCTTCGTAATGGTGGCTAAGCCGGATATTGACGTATCTACAAAAGATGTGTACCGGCAGCTGGATGCTGTCCGGATAGAAAGCCACCCTGATGTGGACGGCATGGTGGAGGCAATCTGGGAGGAGAGTCTCCAGGGTATGCTGGATCGGATGGGAAATGTGTTGGAGAACGTGACAGTCAGGCAGTATCCTGTTATCAACAGGCTGAAAGAGCGCATGAAGGAATTGGGAGCCTTAAACAGTCTGATGAGCGGCAGCGGTCCCACGGTGTTCGGCATTTTTGTAAACGAGAGGGTCGCAAGAGAAGCTTTTGAACAGATGAAATCGGAAAATCTGGTTCCGCAGCTGTTTCTGACGGAATTTTGTTAAAGTACGGAGCATTCTATATGGGAATGAGGTGATATCATGCAGGATAATCTACAGGTAAAAATGGATGAATTTCTGCCTCTTCGGGACGTTGTGTTCAACACCCTGAGACAGGCTATTCTGACGGGGGAATTAAAGCCGGGGGAGAGGCTGATGGAGATTCATCTGGCAAATCGTCTGGGCGTCAGCCGGACCCCTATCCGCGAGGCCATCCGGAAGCTGGAGCTGGAAGGTCTTGTGACCATGATCCCCAGGAGAGGGGCGGAAGTGGCACAGATCACGGAAAAAAGCATGATAGATGTTCTGGAGGTCAGAAGGGCGGTGGACGCCCTGTGCGCGGAGCTGGCCTGCGACAGGATCACCGAAGAGGGCCTGGAGCAGCTGGCCAGCGCCTGTGAAAAGTTTGAATGCGCTGTCGCGGAAGGGGATGTGAAAAAAATCGCGAAGGCAGATGTGGAGCTCCATGATATCATCCTGGAGGCCACCGGCAATCAGCGCCTGATCCAGCTGGTCAACAATCTGTCGGAGCAGATGTACCGTTATCGTTTTGAGTATATCAAGGACCGTACTCAGCACAAACGTCTGATCGAGGAACACCGGGTGATCTATGACAGCATCCTGCGCAAGGATAAAGAGACAGCTTCCCATGCGGCAAAGGTGCATATCGACAATCAGGAAAAGGCGATCCTGAAACAGATTCAGCTGGAGCGGTCCAAACGTCAGTAGCGGAAAGCATGAATAAAATAAAAATATGCGTCAATACTCCTGTCAGATGAATCAATCACTGAGAGGAGCAGGGAATGAAGGAAAAGACCAGATATTCTGCTACGGTTCTGATCTTATGCGCAGCCTTTGGCTGGTGGGGGATTCTGTATCCGCAGCTGACTATGACCAGAGATACTTATAGCGTCGTTTCGGAGAATGGGACTGTACAAGAGGAGCCGGATATGGTAGAATGGGATTTTGAAGGCAGTGTTTACAGAGAGATCCTGGAAGCAGGTCCTGAAAAGATCCGGTTCAGAAGCGGAATCTTAAAATATATTACAGAACATCTGGAATTTTGGAAAAAGGAGCGCGTCCATGAATGAGGATAAGCTAGAGCCTCTTAGAAAACGCCCTATCGGCGTATTTGATTCCGGAGTGGGCGGCCTGACTGTGGCGAAGGAAATCATGCGCCAGATTCCTAATGAATCCATCATTTATTTTGGGGATACAGCCAGAGTGCCCTATGGAAGCAAGTCCAGGGAAACGGTGACGAGGTTTTCCAGGCAGATCGTACATTTCCTGCAGGCGCATGATGTAAAGACCATTGTGATCGCATGCAATACTGCCAGCGCCTGTGCCCTGGAGGAACTGGAAAAGGAATGTGATATACCCATGATCGGCGTGGTGAAGCCGGGGGCGAGGGCAGCAGCTGAGGTAACGAGGAATGGCAGGATCGGCGTGATCGCCACGGAGGCCACCATCGGCAGTCAGATTTATAGCCATTACATAAAGGAACTGGCCCCGAATGCCACGATTTATGGGAAGGCATGTCCCCTTTTCGTACCTTTGGTGGAGGAGGGTCTCTGGCAGGATCCTGTGACGGAAGAGATTGCCAGGCGTTACCTGATGGAGCTGATAGACTGCGATATCGATACCCTGATCCTGGGATGCACCCATTATCCCCTGATCCGGTCTACGGTGGGAAATATCATGGGAGAGAGGGTCACTCTTGTGAATCCCGCTTATGAGACGGCAAAGGAGCTTAAAAGGATGCTGGGGCAAAAGGGGCTTCTGAACCGGGAAGCGCCGGAGCTGGGATCCAACCAATATCAGTTTTTTGTCAGCGACGCTGCGGAGAAGTTCAAACAATTTGCCAATTCTATCATCAAGTACGGTATTTTATCGGCAAAAAAAGTGAATATTGAGGAATATTGACATGACGAAGGATGTGCTGGTTTCTATTAAGGGGCTTCAATTCAATCTTTCAGAGGATGAGACTCATGTAGAGACAGTGACAGCTGCAAAATATTATCAGAGAAACAACAGCCACTATGTGATCTATGAGGAGCTTTTTGAAGGCTTTGAAGGAACGGCTCAGAACGTGATAAAATTTAAAGAGCACAGTCTTGATCTTACCAAAAAAGGATTGATCAATGTACATATGATTTTTGAAGAAAACCGAAAGAATATGTCAAATTATTCGACTCCTTTCGGCGACATTATGATAGGGATCGATGCCAAAAAGATCAGACTGAAGGAGGCAGAGGAAGAAATCCGAGTGGACGTGGATTATGCGCTGGAGGTCAATTATGAGCATCTGGCGGATTGTAAGCTTTCCATGGAGATCCATCCTCAAAGGGAAGAATCATTTTTTGATCGGATATGAAATGGGAAAAGAAAGGAAGCGGGAAAATGACGTTACAGGAATGTTACAGTACGATCGGATCTTATGAGGATGTGATGGGGAGGCTGCGCAGCGAAAGGCTGGTACAAAAATTTGTGCTGAAGTTTCTCGCGGATGGAAGCTATGAGAATCTGCACAGATCCCTGGAAGAGAAGAATTATGAGGAAGCGTTTCGGGCAGCTCATACCATAAAGGGTGTCTGCCAGAATTTAAGCTTCAGTCAGCTGGAGGCTTCCAGCCATGATCTTACAGAAGCTCTCCGGCATGGTTATACGCCTCAGGTGGAGGAACTGCTTAAGCGCGTGGACGCGGATTATGCCGTAACAGCGGCGGCGATCCGGGCTTTTCAGGAGTCTAACGGTCTGTGAATCCCGGAAGGCGGCGCTGCAGATCCGAAGGGGAAGGGTTCGTGCTGCAAATCCAGTCCTGCGAATCCGGGACGCCGGATAGATGGATCGTATCTGACATGAAAAAGGGTGTTGTCAAAAAGGACAGCACCCTTCTTTGATGGCGCGCCCGGCGGCGCACACTTTCAGTTTTCCTGAAAGATCATTTTAACGGCTTTGCTCCTGCCTTTTCCTGGGCCATTTCAACTGCGCGTTTAAAGAAGCCCTTTTTCTTTCCGGGCTGCTGTTCTGTCTTGCCGTGAAGTCCCTTTACATTCATGATGTAAATGCCGCTTACCACAGCCTTTACCTCTTTTTTGACCGGGATGGAATCGAAGATCTTTTCGTCGGCTACCAGACTCATGATCTGAGGTCCTACCTTAACTTTTACGATAGGAAGCTTGGAGCCCCGCATCAACTTTGGAGTCTGGTCGATCACTGACTGGGGAAGGCCGGATTCCTTAAGCTTCATCCTCTTTTTGTCAATGATCAGCATGGACACGGTCTGCTTGTGTTCCTCCAGCAGAGCCTGCTGTTCGTCCTGCTTCTTCTGCGCCCGCTTACCCAGAAAATACAATACTACGATCCCGATGATAAGAACCGCCAGGATGATCAAAAATACTATAAGTGGGGTTGGCATTTCATTTCCCTCCTGCTATCATAAATATGTTTCTGTATATGGTATTGTATCACAACTGTTATGGTTTTCGCAATAATACATTTGGAAGAAATGAACAAGTTTTTGGAAAAGGCTTTTAAAGAGAATTATTTTGTGGTAAAATAGAAACGTTTTTGAACAGTTAAATGGAAATGAGGAAGAATATCATGAAGAAAAAGTTTATTTTAGGGCTGTGGACCCTGCTTTTGTGCATCTGCCTGGCAGGATGCGGCTCAGATCAGGAATCTGCGGATCAGTCCCAAACGGAGAGTTCCAGAGAGGAAGAAGAGCAGACCAGTTCCAGGATCCACCTGAATGAACTGGCGGTGTCCGATTACGTGACTCTTGGAGAATATAAGGGAATCGCCGTTACGGTAACTTCTGTGGAGACGGGCCTGGAAGACCTGGTCTGGCAGGAGTATTACATGCAGACCACGCTGGAGAACGGCGGCGTGACCGACCGGGCTGTGGAGAACGGAGATATTGTCAATATTGATTATGTAGGGAAAAAGGATGATGTGGCCTTTGACGGCGGAACCGCTTCCGGCGTTTTCCTGGCTATCGGTTCCCACACCTATATCGACGGCTTTGAAGAAGGACTTGTGGGAGCGACGCCCGGCGAGACGGTGGACCTGAACCTGACCTTCCCGGAGAACTATGGAAATGCGGAGCTGGCAGGGGCAAAGGTGATCTTTACTGTAACGGTTAATTTTATCGTGGCGGAGATGACCGATGATGTCGTGGCAGGCTTTGGCACAGAGGATTATGCAAATGTGGAACAGCTGAGACAGTATGTCCATGACAACCACTACGAGGAGGTGCAGTATGACCACGACAGCAGCCTGGAGAACGCCGTGTTGCAGATCGTGGTGGATAACTGCAGCTATTCCGAGTTCCCGGAGGATCTGCTGCAGCAGTACAGGCAGGATGCGTCGGACAGCATCGAGGCCACAGCTTCCATGTACGGGCTGGATGGGGAAACCTTTGCAAATTATTTTTATGGCATGTCCCTTGCCGACACCGCAGCCATCATTGCGGAAATGTCCGTGGAGCAGGCCCTGGCTTATCAGGCCATTGCTGAGGCGGAAGGGCTGGGAATCTCGGACGAGATGCTGCAGACAAGGCTGGAGCAGTATGCCGAAGAGGTGGGCGCTGAAGGAGTAGAGGATCTCCTGGCAGGAGCCGACAGGGAAGAGTACCGGGAATTTTTCATGCTGCAGGATGTGATGGACTTCCTCATTGAAAACGCTGCCGTAACGGAGCTTTAGGATGGGCAGGATCTGTCGTGTCCGGAAAAACGCAGAAGGCGGAGGGATCCGCAGGAAAATAAAAGCTTCAAAATAAACTTTCAAACTACTTATTGGTGCGATATCGCGGGCCTGCCCGTGATATGCAGGGGCATAAAATTGAAAAACCGCAGGAGAGCCCTGTCAATCAGGGGCGGTAGAATGGAGGAAAAATGGATTTAACGGATATCAGGGATTTATATCGGGACAGCAGGGCATATATTGACAGGGAGGTAACAGTGGGCGGCTGGGTCAGGAGCAACCGGGATTCCAAGAATTTCGGCTTTCTGGTGATCAACGACGGAACCTTTTTTGAACCTCTCCAGGTGGTGTATGGGGACGGACTTTCCAACTTCGACGCTCTGTGCAAAATGAACGTGGGAACCGCAGTGGTGGTGCGGGGAAAGATCGTGGCCACGCCTCAGGCAAAGCAGGCCTTTGAAATGCAGGCCAGCGAGGTTATGGTGGAGGGAGCTTCCACGGCGGACTATCCTCTCCAGAAGAAAAGGCATTCCTTTGAATATCTGAGAACCATTTCCCACCTCCGCCCCAGGACCAATACTTTTCAGGCAGTATTCCGTGTCCGTTCTCTTATCGCTTACGCCATCCATACCTTCTTTATGGAGCGGGGATTTGTTTATGTGCATACGCCCCTGATCACCGGAAGCGACTGCGAGGGAGCCGGTGAGATGTTCCAGGTGACCACCCTGGATCTGAACAATGTCCCCAGGACGGCTGACGGGCAGGTGGATTACTCCCAGGATTTCTTCGGGAAACCCACCAACCTTACGGTAAGCGGTCAGCTGAATGTGGAAACCTACGCCTTTGCTTTTAAAAACGTATATACCTTCGGCCCTACCTTCCGGGCGGAGAATTCCAATACCACAAGGCATGCCGCGGAGTTCTGGATGATCGAGCCGGAGATGGCTTTCGCCGACCTGAAGGACGATATGCTGTTGGCGGAGTCCATGCTTAAGTTCGTCATCCGCTATGTCCTGGAGCATGCGCCGGAGGAAATGGCCTTTTTCAACCAGTTTGTGGATAAGGGGCTGATCGAGAGGCTGAACCATGTGCTGAATTCCGATTTCGGGCATGTGACCTATACGGAGGCCATCGAGATCCTTTCCAGACATAACGATGAATTTGATTATAAAGTATACTGGGGCTGCGATCTGCAGACAGAGCACGAGAGATTCCTGACGGAAAAGGAATTTAAGCGGCCTGTTTTTGTGACGGATTACCCCAAGGAGATCAAGGCCTTCTATATGAAGTTAAATGAGGATGGAAAAACAGTGGCGGCAATGGACTGCCTTGTGCCCGGGATCGGCGAGATCATCGGCGGCAGCCAGAGGGAGGACAGGCTGGAGGTTCTGGAAGGAAGGATGGACGAGCTTGGCCTTAAGAAAGAGGATTATGAGTTTTATCTGGATCTGAGAAGATACGGCTCCGTAAGACATGCAGGATTCGGCCTTGGATTTGAGAGATGCGTGATGTATCTCACCGGTATGGGAAATATCAGGGACGTGATCCCCTTCCCCAGAACCGTGAATAACTGTGAACTGTAATAGGTGTTACAAAAAAATTACATTTTTTTTAAAAAAGGTAGTGCATTTTTGGAAAAGATGTGTTATGCTGGATTCATGGGTAAGAAAAAAGAAAACATGAAAAAGTTCATAGTGTTATTTGGTTTGGCCATAGCGGTAATGTTCTCTTCCTTTTCGAATGTTCTGACAGTGTCCGCCAGCACCATAAAGGGTGTCCAGGATAAGATCAAGGCGGATCAGAAGAATGTGGATAAGATCAGCGATACGATTTCGGGTCTTTCGGATGAACAGGATCTGCTGGAGGAGGAGATCGCGGATCTGAATTCCGAGATCTTCAATATGATGACGGAGATTTCCTTAAAAGAGGACGAGATCACTGAAAAGGAAAATGAGATCGCCAGGAAGCAGGTGGAGATCGGACAGGCCCAGATTGCGTATGAAGCGGCAAAGGTGAAGGAAGAAGAGCAGTATGAAGCGGTGAAGGAACAGATCCGCTTTATGTATGAGAACAGCGATGCTTCCGTCCTCGCCATTCTTTTTGACAGCCGGGATTTTTCCGATTTTCTGAATAAGGCTGATTACACGGAGAAGGTTTACCAGTATGGACAGGATCTTCTGGATCAGTACGAAGCCGCCAAGGAAGAAGTACAGGCTTTATGGAACCGTCTGGAGGCCGACAAGGACGAGCTGGAGGTTGACAGGGTACAGCTGGAGGCAGACCGGGAAGAGTTAGCTCAGATGAAAGCGGAGCTGGATAAACAGCTGGAGAAAAAGAAGGCTCAGTCTGCCGACTATGAGGCGGAGATCGCAGCTTTCAAAAAGCAGTTGTCCGCCGCCAAGAAGAAGCTGCAGCAGGATCAGAAGGAATTGAAGAAGCTGCAGGATGATGAGCGGAGAAGAAAAGAAGAAGAGGCAAGGAAGGCCGCCGGAGCATCAGGAAATCAGGGATCGTCTTCTGTTTCCGGCACGATTTCCAGCGCATCCGGAAGTGAGCTGGGCAAGCAGATCGCGGAGTACGCCTGTCAGTTTGTAGGCAATCCCTATGTCATGGGAGGCACCAGCCTGACAAACGGCACGGATTGTTCCGGTTTTACCCAAAGTGTCTACAAGCATTTCGGGTATTCCCTTCCCAGGACATCTACCGCCCAGAGAAGCGCAGGCAGGAGTGTTTCCTATGCAGAGGCGCAGCCAGGCGATATCTTTTGTTACAGCGGGCATGTGGCGCTTTACATCGGGAACGGCAAGATCGTTCATGCCAGCAATCCGAGTTCTGGAATTAAGATCAGCAATGCCAATTATAAGCCCTATATTACCATCAGAAGGATCATTTAGCAGGTAAACGGGGCGTCTATAGTGCCAAAAGGGAATAAGGGCTTCGAAACCGGTGGGATTTCAGGAACCACAGGCTTTCGAAGCCTTTCTGATGTATTGATTTAACAGGAAGGATTCTATATGACAAAGCAGGAAGTTTTAAAAAAATATTTTGGATATGATTCCTTCCGGCCCGGACAGGAAATTATGATCGACGCCATTCTCCAGGGCAGGGACGTGCTGGGGATCATGCCTACCGGAGCGGGAAAATCCCTTTGCTACCAGGTCCCGGCCCTGATGCTGCCCGGCATTACCCTGGTGATTTCGCCTCTGATCTCCCTGATGATGGATCAGGTGAAGGCTCTGAACCAGGCGGGGATCCATGCGGCGTTTATCAACAGCTCCCTGACGGAGGGGCAGATCTCCAGGGCTCTGGAGTATGCCCGGCAGGGACGCTATAAGATCATTTATGTGGCGCCGGAACGGCTGGAGACAGAGGGCTTTCTGAATTTTGCAAAGCATGTGGAGAGTTCCCTGGGAATATCCATGGTAACGGTGGATGAGGCCCATTGTATTTCCCAGTGGGGACAGGATTTCAGACCCAGCTATCTGAATATCCTCCGTTTTATTGAAAGGCTGTCTTCCCGTCCGGTGGTAAGCGCTTTTACTGCCACGGCAACCAGGCAGGTGCGGGAGGATATCCTGTGCGTGCTGGGCCTTGTGGAACCAGAGGTCCTGGTCACCGGTTTTAACCGGAAGAATCTTTACTTTGAGGTGCGGCACGAAAAAAACAAGAATGCAAAGCTTTTGGAATATGTCAGCGCCCATTCCTCAGAAAGCGGTATCATTTATTGTTCCACCCGCAAAAACGTGGAGGCAGTATGCGAATTCCTGGAGGATATGGGGATCGACGCCACCCGATACCATGCGGGCCTGAGCGCAGATGAGCGAAGGCGCAATCAGGAGGATTTTATCTATGACGTTAAGCCAGTGATGGTGGCTACCAACGCCTTCGGCATGGGAATCGACAAGTCCAACGTGCGCTATGTGATCCATTATAATATGCCCCAGAACCTGGAAAATTATTATCAGGAGGCGGGGCGCGCAGGCAGGGACGGGGAGCCTGCAGAGTGTATCCTCTTTTATTCTCCCCAGGACGTGGTCACTAACCAGTATATGATCGAAAACGGTCAGGAAAGACAGGAGCTGGAGCCCCAGGTCAGAGAGCTTCTGATGGAGCGGGATCATGAAAGGCTGAAGCGAATGACCTTTTATTGCTTTACCAACGACTGCCTGAGGGATTACCTTTTAAGGTACTTTGGGGAATATGGAAGCAACTATTGCGGCAATTGTTCCAATTGTCTGACGCAGTTTGAAACGGTGGATGTAACGGACATCGGAAAAAAACTGGCGTCCTGTGTGGGAAGCAGCAGACAGCGCTATGGGATCAATGTGATACTGGATACCGTGCATGGCGCCAATACCGCCAGGATCCGGGGATATCATATGGATCAGAATCCCTATTACGGATGCCTTGCCGGGGTAAATACGGGCAGGTTGCGGCAGATCCTCAATTTTCTCTTTCTGAAGGAGTATCTCACCGTATCGAATGATGAATATATGCTCGTCCGGTTTACGGACAGGACGAAGGAGCTTTTAGAGCAGGACATCCGCCTGGAAATGAAGATGGCAAAGGAGCCGGAAAAGAAGACCAGCGTTTCCGGGGATGTCTCCCAGGGCGCAGCATCGGACCGGGCAGGCGGAAAAGGGAAAAACGGGGCAGCATGGCTCGAGGATGAGGAAAGAAGGCTTTTCGAAGGGCTGCGCAGGCTGCGTATGGAGATCGCCAGAGAGGAAAAAGTGCCGCCCTACCTTGTTTTCTCGGATAAGACCCTGATCCAGATGGCTTCCCTGCGTCCCCGGAGCAAAGCAGAGATGCTGAAAGTGTCAGGAGTAGGGGAATTTAAGTTCGAAAAATATGGGGAAAGGTTTTTAAGCTGTATCAGGGACAGCGCGAAATGAAGCTTTTAACAAGGATCGGAGACAGCGGGAAAAGAAGCTTTTAACAAGGATCAGAGGAAGCAGGAAAAGAAGCTTTTAACAAGGATAAGCTACAGGGAAAGAGGTAAGACATGATGCAGAAAGACAGCGGTCTCCCCGCCTATGTGGGGGACGTTCATCCCAACTGTGATTATTTTCACGGACAGATCCCTTATGCGAAGGGGGTGCATTTATATCAGGTATCCAGGGCAAACCGGGCCCTGCCTGAGCTGGACGACGGAACGGGGCATACTTATAAACATGCCCCGGATCTCGCCTGGTATCATGGCAGGTTTTATATACAGTACCTGACCAATCCTGTGCATGAGCATGGGGGAGCGGGGGTATCGGTGCTGGTGAGCTCCGAGGACGGAAAGCACTGGAAGGATCACAGGATTTCCTTCCCGGAATATTGGATCCCGCCCTGCGAGGTGACGGACGGAAAGGGCAGGCACCATGTTTTTGACGGAAGCGTGCCTGCCTTTATGCATCAGAGGATGGGCTTTTATCATGCGGAGAACGATGTGATGCTGATTTCCGGCTTTTACGGCTGGTCCCCGGAAATGTGGATGACCAACTGGGATTGTTACGGGATCGGCCGTGTGGTGAGGAGGCTGTATCCGGACGGAAGCCTGGGAGAGATCTATTTCGTCCATGTGAACTGGCAGGGAGGCTGGAGCCGGGAGCAGTTAAAGTATCCCTGGTTTGAGGAAAGCCGGGATGCAGAACTGGTGGCTGCCTGCAGGGAGCTGCTTTCCAATCCCCTGGCCGTGCAGCAGTGGGCGGAGGAGCACGGGGACGGGGATCCCATGATCCGTGTAAAGCATCCTGAGGGAGGAACCTATCAGGCCTTCTGCTGGTATCACAGGAGCGACAAAGAGGTGGTAGGCCTGTGGAAGCATTCCTTTGTGTCCGCAAGCCACGACGGCGGAGAGACCTGGGAAAAGCCGGTAAAATCCCCCAGCCTGGTGATGAGCGGCCAGAAGATCTGGGGGTGCCGGACGGGGGACGGAAGGTTTGCCCTGGTTTATGACCCCACCCTGGAAACCCAGCATCGTTTTCCTCTGTGCGTGGTGACATCAGAGGACGGGCTTTCCTTCGATCATATGCTGCTTGTGCACGGAGAGGTTCCGCCCATTCGGTACGCAGGCTTCTGCAAGGATCTGGGACCCCAGTATATGAGAGGGATCTGTGAGGGAATGCCAAGACCGGATGAGGCTCTTTATCTGACCTATTCGGTGAACAAGGAGGATATCTGGTTTGCCCGGGTTCCCGTGCCTGTAAGGGGAGGGGAAGAGGAGGAAGTAAAGGAGGAAGGCTTTACAGAGCAGGTCCTGCAGAACTGGAATCTGTATCAGCCCTTTTGGGCGAAGATACGGGCTGGGGAGGACGGACGGCTTTTTCTGGAGGACAGGGAGCCCTTCGATTATGCGAGACTGGTGCGCCTTCTTCCTGCGTCAGCCAGAATAGAGGTGCGCGTCAGGCTCTGCGTGGAGGAACTGAAAGAGGGGAAATCCTTCCAGGTGGAGCTGTGCAGCAGGAAGCACCAGACGGCGGTGAGGATCCTTTTCAGGGAGGGAGGGATCCTGAACCAGCGAACCGTGTGCGAGCTGGGTCTGGGAAGCTGGAAGCCCGGGGAAGAGATGGAGCTTTGCATCCGGGCGGACTGCAGCAGATTTGTCTATACGGTCACCCTGGACAAAAGATCGGTGACGGACGGCAGAGGGCGGCAGATGGAGTTCCCCTTTATGGCCGCCTTAAATGAGATCGGGGAAATCTCCTTCCGCACAGGGGAAGCCCGATATCTGGCCAATCTGGAGCAAAATCCGGACAATCTGCCTGGGGAGCCCCTGGAAGGGGAATGCCTTAAAACAGGGGCTAGGGTATGGATATCGGAGCTGACCGGCAGACCTTTCTGAAGCGGACCGCGCCCAAACTGAATAGATTCGGCAGGCAAAGCCACGCTTATGTGCTTTCCGCCGCTGCTAAGTCCGCTCCGAAGGAGCGGACTTATTACCTTTACTCATCAAATCAGGCGGCTGGCTGAACTGTTAAAAAAAATTATAAAATATTTTCTTATATACTTGACAAGACCGTATCTACTGTATATACTGAGCATATACAGTAATCTCGAGATAAAAATCTGTATATCTGCAGATCCGGAGGCAGTTTCACGGATTTTGAGTTGAAGTGCGCGGAAGCACACAGGGAGTGCAGGAATGAATATATTCATTGACAACAAAAGCGGGTTCCCCATTTATGACCAGATCTATTCCCAGATCAAGTCCCAGATCATAAATGGAACGCTGAAGGAGGACGAGGCGCTTCCCTCCATCCGGAACCTGGCGAAGGATCTGAGGATCAGCGTGATCACGACGAAAAGGGCTTACGACGAGCTGGAGCGGGAAGGCTTTATCTACACGGTGGCCGCAAAGGGCTGTTTTGTGGCGCCGAAGAATATCGAACTGCTTCAGGAGGAGAACCTGAAAAAGATCGAGGAGCATATGCAGAGCATCTGGAAGCTGGCGGCCGCCTGCAGCCTGACAGAGCAGGAGCTTCTGGACATGTTCCGGCTGATGAAGGAAGAGTAAGGCTGTCGTGGAGGCAGAGACACGGGCGGGCTGCGGTAAGCATAAGGAGGGGATACAGCTTTCGCTGCAGCAAAACGAATCTGCGGGGACAAAAGGGTGTCCGTGAAACGGACAGAGAGGAGTATGGTATGAATGCATTAGAGATTAAGGGTCTTGTAAAGCATTATAAGGATTTTACCCTGGATCATCTGGACCTGACGCTGCCAAGCGGCTGCATCATGGGGCTCATCGGTGAAAACGGAGCGGGGAAGAGCACCACCATCCGGCTGATTCTGGATATGATCCGCAGGGATGAAGGGAGTATTACCATATTTGGGAAGGATAACCGGGATAACCTGAAGCTTCAGAAGGAGGACATCGGCGTGGTGTTCGACGAAGTGGGTTTCCCGGAATGCCTGACCATCCATCAGATCGGAAAGATCATGAAAAATACTTACCGGAACTGGGAGCAAGGGGTTTTTGACCGGTATGTGAAGGAGTTTGCCCTGCCGGAAAAAAAGCCTTTTAAGGAATTTTCCCGGGGGATGAAGATGAAGCTGGGGATTGCGGTGGCTCTGTCTCATCACGCGAAGCTGCTTCTTCTGGACGAGGCCACAAGCGGTCTGGATCCTGTGGTGCGGGACGAGGTCGTGGGAATCTTCAATGAATTCACCAGGGACGAGAGCCATGCGGTGCTCCTGTCCTCTCACATTGTCAGCGACCTGGAGAAAATATGCGATTATATCGCCTTCCTCCACAAGGGAAAGCTGCTTTTGTGCGAGGAAAAGGATGTACTTCTGGGGGAATATGGAATCATCCATTGTACCAGGGAGCAGATTGGCTGGATCCCCTCCGATGCCGTAAAGGGAAGAAAGGAATCCGCTTACGGCGTGGAGGCCATCGTGCGCAGAGACTATATCCCCGCCGGAATGAGCGTGGAACCCATTACCATCGAGGAATTGTTTGTGTTTATGGTGAAGTATTGAGCAAAAGGGAGGGAATATAGGTATGAAGGGTTTACTGTTAAAGGATTTTTATATGATGATGAAATATTGCAGGTCTGCCATTATCGTTTCTGTTATATTTCTGATTCTTTCTGCTCTTACAGGGGGCAATCTGTTTATGATCATTTATCCGGTGCTCATCTGCAGCATGATCCCCATGAACCTTATTTCCTATGAGGAGCAGAGCGGGTGGGAGAAGTACTGTGCAGCCCTGCCCTATTCCAAAGCGGAAATTGTCTCTTCCAAGTACATCATCGGTCTGGTCATTACAGGGATTATCTCCCTGTGTACGGTGATCGCCCAGACCACCCAGTCTGCCCAGGAGCCCATGGAGCTGCAGGATTACGGAGTTACCTTCCTGGTGATCGCCATGGTCTGTCTTCTTGGCACCGGCATTCTGCTTCCGCCCCTGTATAAATTCGGGGTTGCAAAGGGAAGGCTCATTTTTGTGGTCATCATCTGTATCCTTTTCGGTGGGGTGGGCTTCTTTTCTGCCTATTTTTCTCAGGGGGAGGATACAGCCATTAATTTTTTTCTGCTGTTGGCAAGGATTCCGGGAGGATGGATCGTTCTGGCGGGCATTGTATTTGTCCTGGTTCTCTATGCCCTTTCCTGGTGGATATCCATCCTGATCTACAGGAGAAGAGAACTCTGAAACCTGCGCCGTCAGACCTGAGGGGAAAGTTCGTAAGGAAAAAAGTTGTAAGTGGGGCTGCAGGAAAGAACGGGGAAGGATGTTATTGTCCTTCCTTGTTAAATATTCCCACCTTTGCGCCAAGGTCGCTCATCTGCCCATCCAGGCAGGCACAGAGCTGGGCGCAGTAGCTTAGCTTCTCATCCATTTCCTCCGTAAAATCGGAGTCCTTCTTATATCTGAGCTGGTGCTCCAAATCTGCCCAGCAGTCCATGGCGATGGTGCGCAGCTGGATCTCCACCTTCATGTTCCTTTTCTCATACGCCAGGAAAATAGGAATCTCCACGATCAGATGGAGACTGCGGTATCCATTTTTCTTCGGTGAGGCGATGTAATCCTTCTTTTCCAACAGACGGATGTCGTCCTGTGAAAGCAGGGACTCCGCCAGGGCGTAGACGTCTTCCACAAAGGAACAGACTACCCGGATGCCGGCGACATCATTCAGATTTTCCTCGATGGATTCCAGTGTAGGGGGCAGGTGCCGCATCGTCAGTTTTTTCTGAATGCTTTTCGGTCTTTTCAGTCTGGACTTGATGGCGTTGATGGGATTCCTGTCATACTGCAGGGAGAATTCCTCGTTCAGCACGTTGAATTTTGTCTCGATCTCCTTAATGGCGCAGCGATAATAGGTCATGAGACGCATATAGTTATGTACGGCCAGGTCCACCAGCTCCAGGGAATCCTCCTGAAACAGCTCCTGAATGGATTCTAATCCAGTGATATCTTTGACTTCCATAAGGTTCCTTCCAAAATACTTCTTCCATAATTTTTTTCCTGAAAGCATTCATGAGAGCTTTCCTGAAAGCCTTTTGCTTCTGCTTTCCACAAAATTATAACAGTTTTGCTCATCCTCGTCAACATATGCAAAGTATAGTTACCCGTTGCGGAGCTGAGGGGTTTATGGTAAAATGATTCTGCTGACGCAGAATCTGCACTTGTAGTATGATAATTTTGAAAGCTAGTTCAACAGGAGAAAGAAGTTATGAAAATATATTTGCTGCGCCACGGTCAGACGGACTGGAATAAGGAATGGCGTCTGCAGGGGCACTGCGATATTCCCCTGAACCAGGCAGGTATGGAACAGGTGAAGCAAGCCTGTGCAGGACTGGGAAGCTTGGGGGAACGGATCGACGGGATCCTGGCAAGTCCTTTGCAGAGGGCAAGGGTGAGCGCCGAGCTCGCTGCAGAGGCAGTAGGTTTTCCAAAGGAGGAGATTCTTACGGATCCAGAACTGATCGAGCGGGGATTTGGAGAAGCGGAGGGTACCACAAGAGAAGAGCGCAGAGAACGCTTTCAGGATGAGATTTTTCCCGGAATGGAGTCGGAAAAGGAGATCTGTGAGCGGGCGCAGCGTGTTTTAAACAGATGCCGCAGCCAGTATCCGGATAAGACAATACTCCTTGCCACCCACGGCGCTTTTCTGAAGGCTCTGATGGCTGTTGCCATCGGAACCTGCTACAGCGACAGGGCGGTGCCCATTGTGAATCCCGGAAGCCTGCACCTGCTGGAGGAGCAGGACGGAAATTTCACCCTGCGTTTAAATGTAATCGAAAAACGACTATCTTGAAAACAGGCGAAAGACAATGCAGACAAAATAAGGGCGACTTGCCACCGCGTTCGGAGCCCGTTTTTGTCTGCATTGCCTTTCGCCGTCAAACAGCCACAGCTTCGCAGTCACTCACTCGTCTTTTGTCACGAACACGATGCCAAAGGCTTCTGGTCCGATATGTGTTCCGATGGTAGGTCCGATCTGCAGCCTGTCGGTGATGGCAAAACCCTCCGCCGCAAGCTTTTCCTCCAGAAGGGAAAGATTGCCTGTTCCAAAGGAATAAATGGAATATACCGGAAAATCGGTGTCTATCTTCATTTCCTTAAGGTGCTTCTGGATTGCAAGGATTGCTTTGTTGCGCCCGAGGCTTTTCCCGATCACGCTGACGTGACCCTCTTTTGTAACGGTAATGATGGGTTTGATATTGGCGATATCCCCTACAACAGCGGCGGTGCGGCTTAAACGTCCGCCTCTGTACAGATATTCCAGGGTATCCGGCACTGCCAGCACCTTTACGCGGGACTTCATTTGTTCCATAATATTGACGATTTCATCCGCTTTGACGCCCTGTGCCCGGAGCCTGCAGGCGTAATCCGCCATGAGCTTGATGTTATATGTGGCCGTCAGGGTATCGATGATGTGGATCTTATCATATTCCACCATTTCCTTTGCCACCCGGGCGCTTTGGAAGGTTCCGCTCAGGGCGGAAGAGAGAGCCAGGTAAATGATTTCGTCCCCCTTTTCCTTCGCTTCCTGGAACTGTTCTAAGAAACTCTGGGGAGAAGGCTGTGAGGTCTTTGGAAATTCCCTGGTTTCCATAAGGATCCTGTAAAAATCGTTTCTTTCCAGGTTGATCCCGTCTATGTAGCTGTTGTCCCCGATGGTGATGCTGATGGGAACGAGGTCGATTCCTTTTTCCTTGAGTTCTTCCACAGGGTAATCGGAAGAAGAGTCTACCATAATCTTGATCATAAAGAAGAATCCTTTCTGAATCCAGCGTATCATTGGAACCGGATCTATGTCACTGAATATCCTATCATCCCTGTTGGCGGCTGTCAATAAGTATTTTGAAATTCAAAATAAAAATTTTGAATTTCAAAGGATGAAAGCAATATTAATTGTACTGAGCGTTAGAGGTAAGAATTCGGTAGAAAGGGAAAATCAAATGTAAAGAGACGGCTGTTTTACATTTATTTTGATATAAAGAGAGAGTAGTTATCAAATTTTTTTTCAATAAAACCCCTTTGACGTAAATCATTTGCATAATCTATATCATAATCATGAATTATATAATTGTAGCCATCCTCTATTGCTGGAAGCTCTGAACAATGCCAATAATCGTAAAAAACGGTTTTGTCTAAGTCGAGCCTCAGTTCATAAGGGGATTTTAATGCACTGAGTGCATAATAAATAGGTTTTGCCTGTAAATATGTGCCTTTGTTGCGATATTGTGGATTTTCGTCTAAAAAAAGAACTGCCTCTGATATTGTATTGTCAAAATACAACATTGTTCTACTGTCTTTAGCATAATCACCCATATAATAATATGTACCAAACTTAACAAAACAAAAAAGGTATAAACAACTTAAAATGAGAATAAAAAAGGTGTTGTATTTTTTAAAAACGTTCATCAATAAATTGATTCCGTCTATAGCCAGAAAAACAACGCTAAAAAATATTCCATTTACTTTATTTGTATTTGCAACCAGACAGCTTTCTAACAACAAAATAGTTGAAAACCAAAAAAGAAGATAAAATATTGGAGAGAACAATCGTTTATAAAGCATTTTCCCTAAAGAGAATAATACATGCAGAAATCCTAGTAAAAAAAATGGTTTAGTTATCGTATACAAATTATCAAAACCTGGAATAGAATTATATAAAAACACATCCCCTTTAAATATACTGATTAAGGCCTGCAGAAGATAAATAAACTTTATAGAACCAATTTCAGAGGCTCGATAAGTTTTCATTTTTGTAACAGTAAAAATACCTAATTGGATCTCTTCTAAATTAAAAATATTTATATACTGTTCCAGAAGCAATGGAAAGGCAAGGATTCCTAATGGAATTGCCATAGCTAACCACATACGAAAAGAGAATTTTTTTGTCCATATTACATATAACAAAGATAAAATCAGAAAAACAGGAAGAATAATATAGGAAAGGGCATATGTATAGAGAACTAGACCTCCAGTGATCCCGGATAATATATACCAGCGGTATTTTTGACTGGTGGTTGCAGTAATAAAACAAAATAAAAACACTGTTGACATACCCAGCAGAAGATTACAATCCAAGCCAAAACGTCCTGCGAGAATAAAGTATGGACAAATTGTAATTAATAATCCTCCAAACAATGAGAGATAAAGAGAAGAATTGGAATATATTTTTTGAATAATCAATGTTCCAAATGTAAAGGTCAGAAAAGAAAATAATACGCTGGGAATACGTATTAAAAAAGTATGATATCCAAATAGTTTAAATAAAGCTGCGCAAAGAAAGCAATATAAAGAACTTTGTCCGCCGTCAAAATTAATAAGATATACAGGCCATGACTTTAAATATCTATCCACACCAAATTGCGATAGACTCCAAGCGCTATATGCCATGGATGCCTCATCAATATGCAAACCTGAAGGAATAGATGTTAATTTCCATAAGCGGCTGATAAAAAAAATAATGATTAACACTCCGGAAAGGAAAATATAATATTTTTTTTCTCTTCTCATTAGACAATTTCCCTACTTATATGATAATTTTTATTAAGATTATATACATTTCGGCAAAAAATGTCAATTATTTTACGACAAGGTACTTTCGGTGGGATATAAAAGCAATAAATGCAATGTGAAAAGCAAGAATTGGATTTTTTTGTGCTGATAAACAATGATAAAATAAGACGGCATGTATGAATTTGGGGGAACTGGTCAAAAGAGGACTGGACAGAGAAAAAAGGAACATCGTTATGAAGGATATTAAGGTTTTTAAGAGGTATACGGAGAACGACAGGCACAACCATATTGTACACAGAGATGAGGATTACGAGGTTTATTTGTTCCTGCAGGGGGATGTGACCTTTGGCATCGACGGCAGGCTTTATTCCCTGGAGCCCAACGATCTCCTTTTGATCAGCAGCTGCGAGCTGCACCAGGTCATTGTGAATTCCAACCGGCCTTATGAGAGGATATATCTGAATTTTGACAAGGAGTATTTCAGGATCTTTTCGGATGAGGAGTACAGGCTGGAGGCTCCCTTTAATAATGAGGTGGGAACCGCAAGGAAGAATAACAAGATCGATCATCAGATCGTTTTGAAATATGGTCTGGATAAAATGATGGAAAAGATGTACGAACTGTCCCAGGAGGGAACGCCCCAGTCCAGGGTGCTGCGGATCGCCCAGATGCTGGAAATCCTGGTTACCATCAACCTTGCCAGCCAGGAGAGCAGTCTGCAGGAAGAAAGCGCCGGCGGCAAAACCGGTTCCAACGAGAAGATCGACGATATCATCCAGTATATCTCCAAGCACCTGGATGAAAGGATCACCCTGGATGATCTGGTGAAGCGGTTCTATATCAGCAAATATTATCTCTGCCATGAATTCAGGAGGATTACCGGAGTATCCTGTCAGGAATATATCCGTTATAAGAAAATTCAGAAGGCGCGAATGATGCTGCTGGCCGGACAGCCTCTGGGAGATGTGTGGTTTCAGCTGGGATTTGAGAATTACTCCACCTTTTACCGGGCGTTCAAGCAGATCAGTGAAGTTTCGCCCAGCGAATTTATAAAAAGGAAAGGGAAAAGCTGAATGGATAACAAACCAGTCTATGAGAAGCTTCCGAAATCCTTAAGGAAGTGCCTTAAGGAACGGGGACTGCCCTCGGAGGAGGAGATCCTGTATCAGGCAAAAGTGGATATGAATACGGCGGGAGAGTATGCGGAGGGCTACGTGCTGGTGGCCGGGGACAAGCTGATCGCCGCCATGCTTCCTCCCGACAGGGAAGCCATGCATACCTTTAAGGGCTTCGGCGCCATTGCGCCCCCGGAAAGAGAGGGCTGGGCTGTCCGTACCTTTGATTTAAAGGAAGTAAAACGTCTCTGGATCGAGGACTGCATCGGCTGCAATCTGATGGCGGCGCAGGTGGGAGAAGAGGAGATTCCTCTGGCTGCCCTGTCCAATTTTTATAAACGAAGCGCCTTCGATTTCACCAGGGCGGCGGAGGACTACATAAGAACCGGGGAATATAAGCCCCAGAAGGATGAAGAGGAGGATTATTGCCCCAAGTGCGGCAGGATGTATCCGGATCCCCGCAATAAGATCTGTCCCCATTGTGTGAACAGGAAATCCATTTTTATACGGACCCTGGGCTACTTTAAGCCTTATTGGGGCAAGGTGGCGGTGATGTTTCTCTGCATCCTGGCGACGGCCGCCCTGAATATGGTCTGGCCTTATCTGAACGGCACGGTCCTCTATGACAGGGTGCTGGCGAAGGACGAGGGCTTCCTGCAAAAGATAGGGCTGCCGGAAGGAAGGTTTGCCCTTGCCCTGCTGTTGGTGGTCTGGACCATGTTCCTGACAAAATTTGTGCTGCTCCTTACCCAGATCCTCCAGAGTATCTGCGCTTCCCGGACGGTGATCAATGTGGTCCGGGACATGAAAAAGGATATCTTTAAGATGATGGGAAGGCTGTCCATCAGCTTTTACCGAAGCCGCCAGACCGGAACCCTGATGACCAGGGTCATGAGCGACGCGGACC
>CANQBS010000033.1 GCA_947589075.1 uncultured Acetatifactor sp. | reverse complement strand
GCTTTGAGGTTCGTCGGCAACTACGCCCCTTGTGGACTTTCACCACAGACTGACGGCATGCCCGTCATACAAATAAATGGCTCAAACCTGTTGTTTGAGCCATTTTAAATAACCTAAGAAGCTGCTGACGGGAATCGGACCCGTGACCTCCGCACTACCAATGCGACGCTCTACCTACTGAGCCACAGCAGCATCAGGACTGCCTTCCGCAATCACCATATGCTATTCTATCAAAAGAAAATATCTTTGTCAAGAAGAATTGTGCCAATTTTCTATAAAATTCGGTAAAAATTATAAGTAATCATTCCTTGAAGGCCGCATGAGGAAACGCACCCGGATACCCAGTTCATCGCACACCGCCTGAACGAGATCTTCTGCCTCAGCCTTGGAATTCTCATTGATACAGATAATGCATAATTCTTTCTTCTTATTAAAAAGAGATCTCTTGGGCCAGCGGATATAATAGGAAATTCTGTTCTTCAGGAGCGCCTTCTCTATTTCACGCCTGTCCTGCTGTCCATTCACTTCACACAACTCGATCTCATTGTTTACCTTAGCTGCCGTGTACAATGTCTGCATAACGTTATCCTCCCGTTAAGCTCCATTATAGCAGAATTTTTTCGTGAATGAAAGAATAATTTGAATTTTTTTTCTGCTGAATACACCAAATCTTTGCTAGCTCTCGACACAAAATTCCTTCATGATCCCCTGATAGACAAGCATCCGCATTTTTTCCCTTTTTTCCCCTTCCTGGTTCTCAATGTAAAGAAAAGTCACATATCCTGCCAGTCTGGAGTATATGGTATATGCCATATATTCCAGGGAAATATCCGGGCGCACTTCTCCTCCCCTGGCAGCTTTTTCCAGCAGTCTTTGAAACAGAGTCATCGGCAGATAGCGCTCGATCTCCTTTGCTTCCACTTTCTGCCGAAGCAGCTGTCCAATACTGGAGTTGTCTGTCAGCAAATGCAGGAATCGATTCAGGCAGTTTCTTTCATAAAAGCTGTTCTCCACCCAGTCGAAGAGACATGCCATCTGTTCGCCGAAACTTTCTTTTTTCTCCAGCATTTTCAAAAGCTTTTCCGTCATTTGCTTCATTACATGCAGCAAGGCACAGGCCACCAGTTCTTCCTTGGAATCAAAGTAATCATAGGCCGTCCCTTTTCCAATTCCTGCTTTTCCGGTAATTCCGGATACCGTGATATCTGCCAGATCCGTTCCTTCCACAAACAGCTGGAACACGGCATCATAAAGCAGCCTGACCTTTTCCGGCAGTTCCTCCTGTTTCTCTGCTCCCGTTATTCTTCCCATTTCTTTTCTCCCCCTATTTCTTCCTGAGCCGAAATTTCTCTCTGCTCTTCTTCTCTTTAACTTTCTTTTCCTTTTTCTCCCTGATAAAATAATCATAAACGCAGGGTATCACGATCAGGGTCAGCAGAGTACCATACAGCAAACCTCCTATGGTGACGATCGCCATGGGTTTCGCCATTTCAGATCCCATATCGTGGCTGAATACCATAGTGGACAGGGCAAGGATCGTAGTCAGGGCTGTCATCAGTACCGGACGCAGTCTTGTGCGGCCCGCAGTCAGGATCGCCTCCCTCTTTTCCATTCCTTCTTCCCTGAGCTGGTTCATATAATCGATCAGCACAATACCGTTATTTACAATAATGCCGGACAGCATGACAAAGCCGATCATGGCGATCACACTGACCTCGCTTCCGCTGATAAACAGCCCCAGGAAACCTCCGGTAAAGGCAAGGGGGATGGTAAACATTATGATGAAGGGCGACAGCAGAGACTGGAACTGAGCCACCATGATCAGGTACATAAATACCAGCGCCAATAAAAGCATCAGTATAACCTGCTCCATCGCATCATTGATCGTCTCATTCTCACCGGCAAATACCAGCTTATAACCATCCGGAACCTCATAATCCTCCAGCGCTTCTTCCAGCCTTGCAGAAACAATACCCACGTTATAGCCGTCCGCGATAGAAGCAGAGACAGATACATAACGGTTTTGATCTGAACGGCTGATGGAATTCAGCGCCTGAGTATCCTGGAACTGTGCGATTTCCTCCAATGGAATGGAAACAGATTCTCCATCCTGATCCGTCCCGGTTATCTCAAAGCTTCTGAGCAGTTCTCTTGTCAGAGCAGTATCTGCGCCGTCCATTACATATATGTTATAATCCTTATCTGCAGATACAAGCGTCGTGGCGCTGACCGCATCCGCCAGCCTGGAATAGATCTGGGTGAAGACCTGAGCCACTGTAAGGCCGTACTCCACCGCTTTCTCCCGGTCCACGATGATTCTGAGCTCTTCGTCTGAATCTTCCAGCCCGTCGGAAACATTTTCCGTTCCTTCCACATCGGCAACGATCGCAGCCACCTCCGCAGCGATCTGGCGGATCACGTCCAGCTCCCGCCCCTGTACCTGAATGGAAATCCCGCTTCCGCCCAATGCACTCATGTCCATACTGGAGGTATCCACTGTAATCGCCGCATCCAGATCCGAAGTTCTTTCCTGGATCAGGGCGGCCAGATCCTCATTGCTGGTGGTCTTGTCTTCTCTGGTGGTTACATAGATGGTGGCACTGGTGGTGCTTCCTCCGCCGCCTCCTGTCAGCAGACTCATGGATGATCCGCTGGTCATGGCTCCTACATCCTGAATCTCATCGATCTCCATGATCCGTTCCACTACCTGATCAGTGACCGCCGCCGTTTCTGTCAAAGGAGTCCCCTCTTCCAGACTGACATTCACCGTCATCTGTGTGGAATCCATATCCGGCATAAATGCGGTTCCTCTGCTTAACGCTGCCGCCGCGCTGCCCATCAGCAATGCTGTCACCAGAAACAGTACGAGGGGCTTCATCTTCAGGCAAAGGGCAAGCAGCCTGCTGTAAACATTTACAAAGGCCTGGAAAAAACGCCCTTCTTTTTGTTCCTTCGACTTGACAAGCAGCTTAGAGGACATAGCCGGCACCACTGTCAGGGCAATAAACAGGCTTGCCAGAAGAGAATATGCGATGGTAAGCCCCATATCCACAAACAGCTGCCTGGTAATCCCTTCCGTAAATACGATGGGGAGGAATACACATATGGTGGTCAGGGTAGATGCCATAATGGCGCCTGCAACTTCCCTGGATCCCTCTATCGCCGCTTCTTTTACGGGAAGTCCTTCTCCCCGCATCCGGTAAATATTTTCGATCACAACGATGGAATTATCCACCAGCATACCAATTCCAAGCGCCAGTCCGGACAAAGATATTACATTCAAGGTAACTCCGCTGAAGTACATGCAGACAACCGCCGTCACCAGACTGATGGGAATGGAACACGCCACCACCAGGGTCGGGCGCAGATCCTTTAAAAACAGGATCAATATAAGGATGGCCAGAAGTCCGCCGAACAAAATGTTATTGATGATGGAATCCATGACCAGATCAATATAAACTCCCTGATCCATCAGCGTGATCAGCGACAGGTCGGAGTCTTCCTCCATTAATCTGGAAAATCTCTCCAGGAGGCGGTCCGATACCTCTCCTGTGGAATAGCCGGTCTGTTTCTGGATGGTCAGCATCACCCCCGGGCTTCCATTTACATTGGCATAAATCGCATCGGAATTGTCCGTATAGAATACGTCCGCCACATCCCCAAGAGTCACTATGGGCACTTCATCCATATGAAGATCCATCAGCGGCAGCTTCTGCAGTTCCTCTACAGTGGAAGGCTTATCCCCCACCCTTACCAGATAGTCGATCCCTTCTTCCGTGACATAACCTGCAGGCATGGAAAAGTTCTGGGCGGTCAGCAGGTTATTGACCATGTCAACTGTCAGGATCTCTTTCATATCCGCGCTCTCATACGCACTGTCCTTCGCTTCCTTCAGCTGCTTTTCCCCATCATCTATCTGCTTTTCGGCTTCTTCCAGCTGCTGCTCGCTGCCGTCAAGCTGGGCCAGGGCAGATTCCATCTGGGTCTGGGCCAGCTGCAGCTGGTACTCCCCCAGCAAAAGCTGGGTATAAGCATTGGCAAGCTCCAGCGAGGCGCTCATCTGACCCTTTTCGATCTCGATCAGCCCCTGATCCACAGTAGCCAGAGCGGCATCCAGCTGGCCCGTAAGCTGACTGACCGTCTGCTGGTATTCTTCCGTATTCATATTTCCCAGTATCCCGCTCAGGGAAGACTGTACCTGCTGCTGTGCGGCGATCCCGGAAGATACCGTCCCTAACAGTGTCCGGACTTGGGCAAAGTTCTCAGGCTTTTCCCAATCCAGCTCCCACAATCTTTCCACCATGGAGCCAAGTCCGGAACTATCGTCATTTCCCGACGTTCCCGCCTGATCCCTGATCTGCTGTATGGTACGGAGACTGAAAAAGGTATTTTTCAGCTCCTTCAGCCTGGACCTTTCCGCCTCTGTAATGCCTCCCCCTGCGTCGTTGCCGCTTACATCTCCGGAACTGACATCCCCCGAGCTTACAGAGCTTGTAATTCTCTCGTACTCCTGCGCCACTCCATTGATCACGTCCATCTCCGCCCCCGCGGTTTCCAGACCCTCCGCCAGGCCGGGGGCAACGCTCGTGCCTGTATTCAGCGCTGCCTTGGTGGCTTCCAGTTCCGTTTTATAGCTTAAGAGCATGTTCTTGGTCTGCGCCAGCTGGGAAAACACGGAATCCTTCTGCTGTTCCAGAGCGGCCTTTCCTTCCTCGATCTCCGCCTGCCCCTTGGAAAGCTCTTCCTGATGATCCACCAGCTCCTGTCTGCCGTCCGCCAGCTCCTTTCGGGAATCTATGAGCTGTTGTCTGCCGTCCGCCAGCTCCTGTTCCGCGTCCGCCATTTGCGCGTCAATGGCGGCAAAGATCTTCTCATTGACCGCATCCACTTTTTCCTGGCTGATAATGACATTGACGCTTTCCTCCAAAAGCCCCGTTGCGCTGACGCTGGCCACGCCCTCCAGACTTTCCAGCTCCGGCACAAGACTGTCCTGCACATAAGTGCTCACCTCTCCGACTTCCATGCCTTCTACGCCTACGGCGGCGATCATGACCGGCAGCATATCGGGGTTCAGTTTCATGATAATGGGATTGCTGATGGAATCACTCCAGTAAGAGCTGATCTGATCCAGATTCTCCCGGATTTCCAGGGATACCGAATCCATATTGGTGGATTGTGAAAACTCAAGGATCACCATAGAATAATTTTCAGAAGAAACCGACTGAATGCTTTCAATATTGCTGACAGTAGCCATACTGGCTTCCACTGCCTGAGTGACCTCCGCCTCCACCGTCTCCGGGCTGGCTCCCGCATAAGTCGTCATCACCACCACATAGGGCAGGCTGATGTTAGGGAGAAGATCCGTTGTCATTCTGGTAAAGGAAACTGCGCCGAGGACGATCGCCAGAACTACTCCTACCAATACCGTATAAGGCTTCTTCACACTGAACTTTGAAATCATTTTCTATTCTCCTCAGGTTCCATTTCAATCCGGCCGACCGAATGGTCGGTCGGCATATTAGATTATAAAACCGCGGAAAATGACTGTCAAGAAACAGACGCTAACAGAAATCTTAAAAGAATATAAAATCACAACATTTTTTTGATTTTGCTCTTGATCCTCTGCAGGGCGTTGTCAGTGGACTTTTCATCCCGCCCCAGGACCCGGGCGATCTGGGAATAGGTCATGCCCGTCAGATGCAGGTCAAGAACCTGTTTTTCAAAGGGACTGAGTTCCTTATCAATCGTATTTTCCAGATATTCCACCCGTTCTTTATCTAAAAACAGCTCCTCGGGACTCTGTTCCCTGTCATTTCCCAGGGTATCCAGGAAATCCATCTCTCCGCTCTCCTCCTGGTCCGTCACAGTAGCGTAAAAGGAAATGTAGGTATTCAGCGGAAAATGTTTCTTGCGCTGGGAAGCCTGAACTGCCGTATAAAGCTGGCGGCTGACACACAGATCCGCAAAGGTCGCAAAGCTGGCGTCCCTTCCGGTATCATAGTCCCGGACAGCCTTAAAAAGGCCGATCATGCCTTCCTGGATCAGATCCTCGTTATCTCCGCCCAAAATATACATGGATCTGGCTTTTCTGCGCACCAGATCCTTATATTTATCACAGATATAATCCATAATGCCTTCTTCCCCGCCCCTCAGCCTGTCAATGAGCTCCTCGTCCGTAAATCCTCCGTACTCGCAATACCGTCCTGTATTCATAGAAAAACCCCTTTCCCAGCCCTGCAGCCGGCAGTCATCCAAGCCGCTGCCGCAGGATCTCATAAGCAAGGACGCCTGCTGCCACGGAAGCGTTCAGAGAATCGATATTCCCTCTCATGGGAATGGAAGCGACCATATCACACTTTTCCTTCACGAGCCGTCCCACCCCTTCTCCTTCACTGCCGATCACAAGTCCTATGGGTCCCCGCAGATTCAGTTCGTACATGGCAGTTCCCTCCATATCCGCGCACACAAACCACAGTCCTTTCTTTTTCAGATCCTCGATGGTCTTGGCAAGATTGGTGACCCTTGCCACCGGAGTATAATTCAGCGCTCCCGCAGAGGTTCTTGCCACAGCTGCAGTAAGCCCTGCGGCCCGGTTCTTCGGGATGATCACGCCATGGGCGCCCACAAGGTTCGCAGTGCGGATGATCGCACCCAGATTATGGGGATCTTCTATGTTGTCCAAAAGAAATATAAAGGGTTCTTCCCCTTTCTCCTCCGCATTTTTCAGAATATCTTCCACCTCAGCATATTCATATGCTCCGGCATATGCGATCACTCCCTGATGCCTGCCTGTCTCCGACATCTGGTCCAGACGCTCCCTGGTCACATATTTCACCACTGTGTCCTGCTTCTTCGCTTCCCTCTTTATGGTCATGATGGGACCGTCCTGACAGCCCTCCAGTATGAACAGCTTGTCAATGGGCTTGCCCGCCCGGTAAGCTTCTATCACCGCATTTCTTCCTTCGATGGTAAATTCCTGGTATCCCATGCTCTCCTCCGTTTAAAATATCCCGACCGAAATGATTCCGATTTAAAATATCCGGCTGAAAAGTCACCCGATTCAAAATATCCCGACCGTATTTCCCGCTGCCTGTATTTGGGCTAGATACTCATCCCTGCGGCCTCTACCCCTTTTTTCACCAGCTCCAGCACCCTGTCCGTGCGGTCTGTCAGGTACAGATAGCCTATCAGGGCTTCAAAGCCCGTCGCCTTATGATAATCGGAAAGGGACGCATTTTTCGCAGCGCTGTGGGGTTTGGCGTTGCGCCCTCTTTTATAGACCTCCGCCTCTTCCTCCGTTAAAAAGGGCTGGAGGGCCTCTATGATCCCTGCCTGGGCGGAAGCCTTGACGTACCGGACCGCGATCCTGTTCAGATCATTGACATTCCTGTTGGCCCGTTCCACGACCACGGTGCGGATGATCAGTTCATAAACCCCGTCCCCGATATATGCCAGGGTCAGCGGGGAATACGTTCTGATATCCTGTTTTCCGCAGTCAAATACCTGTTTGATCTGTGACAAAATCATGCCCTCTTCCATTTCACGCCCTCACGAGTATCCTCCAGAATAATTCCCTTCTCCTGAAGTTCTTTTCTGATCTGATCCGCCCTTGCAAAATTTTTCGCCTTTCTGGCTGCCTGACGTTCTGCGATCAGCGCTTCAATCTCCCCATCCAGCATTTCCTGCTTACGTTCCACCACCAGACCGCAGATATCCGACAAAAGGAGGATCTCTTTCTTTAACGTCTGCAAAAATTCCTCCGAACTGTCATCCCTTGCATTGGTATTAGCGAACTTCACCAGCTCAAAGATCACAGAAATGGCGTCGGCGGTATTGAAATCATCATCCATGGCTTCATCAAACCTGTTCACAAACTCTGCCGCATCCCCCGCCAGCTTTTTCTCCGTCTCCGTCATTCCCGGTGCGGGCGCCTTTTCAGAAACAACCTTCCCGGCAGCCGCTCTCTCCAGCAGATAATTCAGGTTTTCCACGCTGGTGACGATCCTGTCATAACCGTTCTTCGCAGCCTCCATCAGCTCGGCGCTGAAATTCAGGGGACTTCTGTAATGGGCGGACAGCATGAAGAAACGCAGGACCTGAGGATCATACTTTTCCAGGATTTCCCGCACGGTGAAGAAATTGCCGGCGGACTTGGACATCTTCCTGTTATCGATATTCAAAAAGGCGTTATGCATCCAATATCTCGCAAAGGGCTTTCCATTGGCCGCCTCGGACTGGGCGATCTCATTCTCATGGTGAGGGAAGATCAGATCCTCGCCGCCTGCATGGATATCGATCTCCTCTCCCAGATAATGCCTGCTCATAACGGAGCATTCAATATGCCAGCCCGGCCTGCCGTCGCACCAGGGGGACTTCCAGTAGGGCTCTCCTTCCTTCTTGGGCTTCCAGAGCACAAAATCCAGGGGATCCTCCTTCTGATCCTCCCCGGACACTAACAGAGAACGGTTTCCTCCCTGGAGATCGTCCAGATTTTTATGGGAAAGCTTGCCGTAGCCCGGGAAGCTTCTGGTGCGGAAATATACCGTTCCATCCTCCGCCGCATAGGCGTGGCCTTTCCGGATCAGGGTATCGATCATTTGAAGCATCCCGTCAATCTCCTGGGTCGCCTGGGGATGGGCGGTGGCGGGACGCACATTCAGGGCTTCCATGTCCTTTTTGCATTCCGCAATAAACCTTTGAGAGATCACCTCGCTGGCAACCCCTTCCTCGTTGGCCTTTTTGATGATCTTGTCGTCCACATCGGTAAAATTGGACACATAGTTCACCTGGTATCCTTTATGCTCCATATACCGTCGCACCGTATCGAACACGATCATGGGGCGGGCGTTCCCGATATGGATATAATTATAAACCGTAGGACCGCAGACATACATCTTCACCTTCCCCGGTTCCAGGGGGACAAATTCCTCCTTCGTCCTGGTCAGCGTATTGAAAATTTTAATGCTCATTCCTTCCATCTCCTGTTTTTATTCTATCTGTTCTTTATTCTGTCTGTCCTTTATTCCCGGGCTCTGCATGACCAATCTCCCGTTTTAACTGCCTGATCTCATCCTCCATCTCCAGCAGGCGGTTTACCAGCTCCGTATTCGCCTGCTGCAGACTGGAAATGTCCTCCCGCACGGGATCCGGCAGATCCACCTGATTCATGGTCTCCTGGGGCAGGAACCGATTATTCCGCTTCACCACCCGGCCGGGCACCCCTACTACAGTGGAATTGGGGGGCACTTCGCTTAAAACCACGCTTCCGGCGCCGATCTTGGAATTGTCCCCTATGGTAAAGGAACCCAGGACCTTGGCTCCGGCGCTGATCATCACGTTGTTTCCCACGGTGGGATGGCGCTTCCCGTGCTCCTTGCCGGTGCCTCCCAGGGTTACTCCCTGGTACAGTGTCACATTATCGCCGATCACAGTGGTCTCACCGATGATCACGCCGTTTCCATGGTCTATAAAAAGTCCTCTGCCGATCTGAGCCCCAGGATGGATCTCAATCCCAGTTCTGCGGGCTCCTCTCTGCGAAACGTACCTTGCCAGGAAAAAATGATTTTTCTGGTATAATCTGTGTGCGATGCGGTAATGCATCATTGCCTTAAAGCTGGGATAGAGAAACACTTCCATGGAAGAATGGATCGCAGGATCCCTCTCCCTGATGATCCGAATCTCCTCCCTCACGTTCCGGATAAAACCCATACTGCCCGCTTCCCTCCTGTCGGCCCTGCGGCAGCTGCAGTTCCAAAGCCCCTGCATGACGCAGGCAGCGCCGACTTTTAAACTTCTCTGAACCATAAAAAACCGCGGCAACATCGTCTGTTCAGAGACGAAATTTTCTGCGGTTCCACTCCAATTAAAGGCTTACGCCTTTCCCTCGATGCGGTTAACGCCCGCCTGCGGATCCGGATACTGCTGTTTCCCCGGACCAGCTCGCAAATGCACTTCCCTTTCCCCCGGACAGGACTGCTTTCAGCCTGTGACACTCCCTCTCTGCGACCTTTCAGGAAAGCTACTCTCTTCGCTCAACGCTTTTATTGTTATCAACATTTTGCTGCTGCCAGCACTTTACCGCTGACAATGCCTCGCTGCTGCCAGCACTCTGCCGCTTTCGACGCTTCGCTGCTGTCAACGCCTTGCTACTAATCAGCATATGCAAAAAAGACGGTTTTGTCAACTGATTTTTTCAGAAAAATCCCGGTCTCATGCGGATGCCTCTTGCGGACACTCCATACTGTCGCCTCTTGCGGACACTCCATGCGGTCGCCTCTTGCGGACGATGTCTTTCACAGGCTCGAAGGATTACCGACAGGGCAGCCCTGGCAGCCAGCGCAGCCCCCTGACACCTGACCAGCCATGAGATCATAAGGACTGGTAAGGAGGCACACCGCCTGGGCGGAGATGCCCTCCCCGGTTCCGGTAAAGCCCAGCCCCTCCTCCGTGGTCGCCTTAATACTCACCTGGTTTAATTCGAGCCCCAGGGTCTCCGCCACATTCTCCCGCATCTCATCAATATAGGGGCGCATTTTCGGCGCCTGGGCTATGATCGTGGCATCAATATTTTCAATGAGAAAATGCTGCTCTGTCAGCAGATCTCCCACCTTTTCCAACAGCTTCAGAGAAGAGATCCCTTCATAAGCCGGGTCGGTATCCGGAAAATGCTTTCCAATGTCCCCCAGAGCTGCCGCCCCAAGCAGAGCGTCCATAATGGCGTGAAGCAGGACATCCGCGTCGGAATGTCCCAACAGTCCCTTTTCATAAGGAATCCTTACGCCGCCCAATATCAATTCCCGATCTTTTGTAAGACGATGTACGTCATAACCCATACCGACCCTCATACCGCTGCCGTCCTTCCTCTATGTTATATCGCCGTTCAAAACCTGCAGCATATGCGCATTTCAGCATCTATGCCTTCTTATGCGAAGAAAGCTTCCCTGTCCTGCTCTCAGCGCTTCTTGAATTCCCTTGTGGAAAAAGGCAGTTTTTTGCCGCTCCACCAGCCCTCATTGCGCCCCTTCTCCGATGCCTTTCCTTTTTTCATGCCGCTTCGTCTGGTTCCTTCATTCTCCCCGGGAAACCTTTCCTGTCCTTTCCCATGGGATTCCCTCCGTTCTGCGCTGCGCTCCAGGCGGTCCCACTTTTCCCTGCGTTCCCGGACGCCTGCATCCCTGCGGCGTCTTTCCTCGCGGTTAAGACCTGGCTTTTCTTCGTCTCGTTCCTCCCTGCGGCGCCTTTCCCCACGGGCAGCGCCTTCCTTTTCTTCGTCCCGGTCCTCCCTGCGGCGCCTTTCCCCACGGGCAGCGCCTTCCTTGTCCTCGTCCCGGTTCTCCCTGCGGCGCCTTTCTCCGCGGGCAGCTCTTTCCTTGTCCTCGTCCCGGTCCTCCCTGCGGCGCCTTTCCCTGCGGTTGGAACCTTCTTTTTCCTCTTCCCGGTTCTCTCTGCCCCGTCTTCGTCTGCCGCGGCCTTCCTCCTCGCGCCTTCTTCTGGAGAAATCCTCATCCTCTTCGATCTCTTCCCCTTTTTCCCCTACATAGTATTTCAAAAGGACCGCCGCAATATCCATGGCATCGCAGCCCTCTTCCTCCATTTTGCGGGAAATATATTTCTTCATGAGCTCCATATCTTCGCTCTCTCTCAGCTCCCAGGCGGCATCCAGAAATTTCTGGGCCTTTGCCTTAAGCACCTTGGAGGCGTTAGGCAGCTTCCATTCATCAATGGTAGTTCTGCAGAACCGCTCAATCTGCCGGATCCGGAACAGCTCCCTGCCGTTCACAAAGGTATAAGAGGTTCCCGTCTTGCCGGCACGGCCGGTACGGCCGATACGGTGCACATAATATTCAATATCCTGGGGCACGTCGTAATTGATGACCGCCTCCACGTTTTCCACATCGATCCCTCTGGCGGCCACATCCGTAGCGATCAGGATATTGGTGCTTCCATTCCGGAAACGCCCCATGGCAACATCCCTCTGGCTCTGGGACATATCCCCGTGAAGCGCCTCTGCCTGAAAACCATGCTGTTTCAGGCATTCCGCCAGCTCGTCCACTTTTTTCTTCGTGTTGCAGAAAATCAGGCTCAGTTTCGGCTGATAATATTCCAGAACCCTGATACAGGCAGCATCCTTGTCCTTGTTGCGGATACGGTAATAATGCTGGGATACAAGGGGAATGGTCAATTCCTTGGAAGCCACATGAATAAACTCCGCATCCTTCTGGAATTTATCCGTGATATCCAGGATGGGCTGAGGCATTGTGGCGGAAAAAAGGGCAGTCTGATGTTCCCCGGGGATCTCTCCCAGGATCAGCTCCATGTCCTCTCTGAAACCCATATCCAGCATTTCATCCGCTTCATCCAGTATGACCGTATTCACCTGATCCAGCTTCAAAGTATGCCGGCGCATATGATCCATTACCCGGCCGGGAGTTCCCACCACGATCTGGGTTCCCTTAAGCCCGGTGATCTGTCTGCTGATATCCTGGCCTCCATATACGGGCAGGATCTTCACGCCATGCATATATTTTGCCAGTTTGCGCAGCTCCTCCGCCGCCTGGATCGCCAGTTCTCTGGTAGGACACAAAATAATCGCCTGCAGCGCCCTGTCGTTGGGATCGATCTTCTGCAGGATCGGGATTCCAAACGCGGCAGTTTTGCCTGTTCCGGTCTGAGCCTGCCCGATCATGTCTTTCCCTTCGATCAAAACGGGAATTGCCTGCACCTGAATGGGCGTCATCTTTTCAAAACCCATCTCCTTGATGGCCCGCTGAATGCGCTCATCCAGATAGGGTCTTAAGACTGCAAGGCTTTCATCTTCCTGTGTGCCGTCATTCTCTGTAATATTTTCCTCCATGAGCTCCAGCCCTTCGTCATTTTCCATGGCAGCCCCGTTTTCTTCCTTTCCTTCCGCAATGTCCTGTTCCGAAGTATCCTTCTTCCAGTCGCTTTCCAAAATCGCCCCGCTCTTTTTTTCTTCCTTCATACCGTCGTCCTTCCCGTCCTGTACAGCCCTTCTGTTCCAATTGTTTCCCATCGATCTGTCCATATAAACCATTCGCGCAAAAAAAGAACCCCAAAAAGCTTCAAGGTCCTTTTCAGTACGTCTAGCATAACATGGGATTTCCATTCCGTCAAACACTTTTTTCACGAATTTCCTTTTATTTTTCGCTTTTTTTTGCTCTGCCCTTTTTTTCACTCCACCTTCCCTTTTTTCCGCTTTATTTTTAATTCCCATATTGCAAGAATAAAAAATATCGGTTATAGTATAAAAATAATCTGAAATGCGTTTCGATCATGTGTCAGGATTAACACTATTATAATAAGAAGGGATACAACATGGAACAACTCATCGACTTACTGACCCTGGAAATACAGAACGCCTTTGAAGCAGCCGGTTATGACCGCTCCCTGGGGCGCGTGACCCTTTCCAACCGCCCTGATCTGTGCGAATATCAGTGCAACGGCGCCATGGCAGGAGCAAAACTGTATCATAAAGCCCCTGTCGCCATCGCTAAGGATGTGGCAGAAAAGCTGGCGGACAGTGCGGTTTTAAAGGAAGCGGCTGCAGTTCCTCCCGGTTTTTTGAATTTAAAGGTATCAGAAAATTTTCTCACCGGATATCTGGAGGAAATGGCGAAAAGCCCCAAGTTCGGTCTCAAGATGCCCCAGGTTCCTTTGAAGATCGTAATGGACTACGGCGGCGCCAACATCGCCAAGCCCCTTCATGTGGGGCATCTGCGCTCCGCCATCATCGGGGAAAGCTTAAAGCGGATCCGCCGCTACGCCGGGCATGAAGTCATCGGAGACGTGCATCTGGGGGACTGGGGAATGCCCATGGGCCTGGTGATCACGGAACTGAAGGAGCGTATGCCGGACCTGATCTATTTTGACGACGCCTATGAGGGAGAATATCCTGCGGAAGCCCCCTTTACCATCTCACAGCTGGAAGAGATCTATCCTGCTGCCAGCGCCAGATCCAAAGCAGATCCGGAATACAAGGCAAGGGCCATGGAGGCCACTTATAAGCTGCAGAAGGGCGTCCGGGGATACCGCGCCCTCTGGAACCATATCCGGGAGGTATCCGTCGCCGACCTTAAAAAGAACTACAGCAGCCTGAAAGTGGAATTTGATTTGTGGAAGGGAGAAAGCAGCGTCCATGAGCTGATCCCGGACATGGTGGCTTCCATGAAGGCGGGAGGCTACGCCTATATCAGCGACGGCGCCCTGGTGGTGGATGTAAAGGAAGATACGGACACCAAGGAGATTCCTCCCTGCATGATCTTAAAATCAGACGGGGCTTCCCTGTACAACACCACCGATCTGGCCACCATTCAGGAGCGGATGGCGCTGTACCATCCGGACGAGCTGGTCTACATGACGGACAAGCGGCAGGAGCTTTATTTTGAACAGGTCTTCCGCTGCGCCCGCAAGACAAAGCTTGTGGAGCCGGATACAAAGCTGACCTTCATCGGCTTCGGCACCATGAACGGCAAAGACGGCAAGCCTTTCAAGACCCGGGACGGCGGAGTGATGCGCCTGGAAAACCTGGTTCAGGAAACCAAAAATGAAATGTACCAGAAGATCATTGAAGGCAGGGAAATGAGCGAGGAAGAAGCCCGGGACGTGGCCGACATCGTAGCCATCTCCGCCCTGAAATACGGGGATCTTTCCAATCAGGCCTCCAAAGATTATATTTTCGATATGGAACGCTTTACCTCTTTCGAGGGGGATACCGGTCCCTATCTTTTATATACCATCGTGCGCATCAAGTCCATTCTGGCAAAATACGCCGGACAGGGAGGAGATCTTAAGGAGGTCCGGATCCGGGATGCGGCAGGGGACTCGGAAAAAGCTCTGATGCTGCAGATCGCCCAGTTCCAGACCATGATCACCGCCGCCAGCGACGAACTGGCTCCCCATAAGATCTGCGCCTTCCTCTATGAGCTGGCAAATGATTTCAATCATTTTTATCATGAGACGAAAATTCTGTCCGAGGAAGACGAGACAAGGAAGAGGGGACTTATCGCGCTGCTTCTGCTCACCCAGAGAGTGATGGAGACCTGTATCGATCTGCTGGGCTTCGACGCGCCGGATAAGATGTAAACCTGCATGTAAATCTGCGCCGCCGGGCGCACCACTTAAAAAAGCCTGAAACACAAGGTTTCAGGCTTTTTTCATAGCGAGAGGGGGATTCGAACCCTCGACACTGCGGGTATGAACCGCATGCTCTAGCCAACTGAGCTATCTCGCCGTGGAACCTATAGGGCTCGAACCTATGACCCTCTGCTTGTAAGGCAGATGCTCTCCCAGCTGAGCTAAGATTCCAACTGCAGCTGCAAAGATCCCTTCTTCGCAACCGACTTGTTCAGTATACAACGGAGAACATTTTTTGTCAACAGTTTTTTCAATCTTTACGAAACAGTTTTTTTCAAACTTTACGAAACCTGCAGCAACAGCTTTAAAACGCAGCCGATCTCTTCCTGCTTCACCTTGTCCGCCGGCTTATTTTCCCTCACACAGTCAGCAAAATACCGCAGCTCATTTCCAAAGGCGTCATTGGGCAAAACCCGGATGCCCTCCGGCGCGTCCCCTTCTTTCGGCACATTTCCGCCTGCAAGCAGCTCCAACACCTTTCCGTTCTCCTCATAGGCGACGCATTTTCCGCCTTCCAGCGCCACAACGGCGTGTTCGAACTGAAAACGATACGCCGCGGTAAAAGGATAGGGCGACGCATACCAGGAAGCTTCTGTGGAAACAAAAAAGTCTCCGTATTCATAAACCACATGCAGATAATCCTGATCCGGACGCTTGGAACGGTGAGGCACCATTTTTTCCGGCGCGCCGAAGGCGTAAACCAGGAAATCCAGGTCGTGGATGTGCAGGTCGAAGGGAACCAGACCGCTTCTGGCTTCATCCCCCATCCAGCCGTCCCAGCTCCACTTTGGGATGCCTCCCAGCCTGGACATGGAACCGGACAGGACCCGTCCGTATCTGCCGGAATCCACAATCTGCTTTAAAAGGTCATATTCCGGCATAAACCTGAGCAGCTGCGCCACCATGAACTTCACCCCATTCTTCCTGGCACAGGAATAAACCTTCTCCACATCCTCTTCCTTAAGGGAAACGGGCTTCTCACAGAGCACATGGATACCCCGCTCCATGGCCTTTACCGCATGTTCCACATGCAAAAACGTAGGGAGACAGATGTCCAGAATGTCCAGATCCTCCTTCTCCAGCATTTCATCAAAGTCTGTATACAGATGCTTTCCCGCAAATTGGGACAGCCTTTCTTCCCGGATATCGCAAAGGGCAATAAGCTCCACATCCTCCATCGCTTCCCAGGCAGGAATGTGCGCCATGCTGATGCCGCCGACTCCAACCACACCTACTTTTAACATAGTCTCCTCCTATCCTTTTCTTCCTTACGCTTTTCCCCATACTTCAGGCAATCCCTCAACTCGTCCGGGAAAATTTTTCCTGCATCATCCATGAGCATTACCGATAAGCCTCGTCGATCAGCGCCTGCAGATAATCCCGGGATTCCAGAATGTCCTGAAGCTGCTGATCCCCTTCGATCTCCCGCTCAATGGTAACATAGGTGCTGTAGCCCAGCTGGGCCAGCTTTTGGAAAAGAACCCTGAAATCCACCCTGCCCTCTCCGATCTTTTTTTCCATCCCCAGATCATGTCCGTTGGTAGGATAGCAGCCGTCCTTCGCATGGATGTTGCGCACATATCCGCCAAATACCTCCAGGGCGTCCACCGGGTTGGCTCTGCCGTACAGGATCAGGTTCGCCGTATCCAGGTTGATCCCCAGATTATCGCATCCCACCTGTTCAAAACAGCGCAGCATCGTCACCGGGGTCTCCTGACCCGTTTCAAACAAAAGCCACTGTCCATTGGCCTTCAGATGCTGCGCCACAGTTCTCACCGCCACGCAAAAACCGGCGAAATTAGGGTCGTTGGGGTTCTCAGGAATAAAGCCCATATGGGTCACCACATCCGTGATCCCCAGTTCATGGGCGAAATCCGCCCCGGCGCACAGCTCTTCGATCCGTTTCTGACGATATTCGGGGGGCACCAGTCCCAGTGTGATCTGTCCATCATAAAAATCCCAGACGCAGGGTCCCGTCCAGCCGCACCAGAAGGCCGAAGGCTCAACCTGGTACTCTTCAATCAGCTCCTTCATGCGTACCGCGTTCTCCCTGGTCCAAAGATCCGGCTGCCAGCACAGGATCTGACAGGTGTCAAAACCGTTTTTCTTCAAAGTATCAAATTTTTCCGCCATATCCTCCATCCTGGAAAACATGACGCAGGTCCCAATCTTCGGTGCTTTTCCCATAATCCATCCTCTTCCTTTTTATAATAAATGCATATCATATCCTGTATTCCATTTCGTGCCATTCTTCCCCGCCCCAGGTGGAATCAGCAGAGCCCAAGTCCTTGAAACCCATTTTCTCGTACATTTCCACCTTCGCATCAAGGCAGGTCAAAAGGAGCTTTCTCCTGCCCTTTGCCTTCTCCCGCTCACAATAAAGGCGCACCAGCTCTCTGGCCAGCCCCTGCATACGGTACCCGGGCAGCACGTCCAGCCCCAGCAGCATCACATTCCCGCCTTTTGGGTCATATAATCCGGCATCCGTAAAAAATTCATCCCGAAAACGCTCCTCTTCCGTAGATAACCCATTCAGGAAGCCCGCAAGCTTTCCTGTCCGTCTGTCCGCCGCCACCAGAAACAGCTCCGGCGCCTTCTCCACCCGCCGTAACATCATTTCCCGGGAGCAAGCTTCGTTAGGAGGAAAACAGATCTCTTCTATCTCCGCTGCCTGTTCCGCCTCGTCCCTGCGAATGTCCCGGAACTCAAAATTCTTATATAAATCTTCCTGATTCATTCTTCTTCCTGCCCCCGCTCCTTCCGTACACGCTTCTGTACCTGCTTCTTCTATACCTGCTTTTCCTGTAGCCGCTTCTCTTGTCCCCGTTTTTCCTGCGGCTGTTTCTCTTATCTCCGTTTTGGGGATATCCCCTCCTCCCGCTGCCAGATCCTTCACCACTTCTCCCGCGATGATCAAACCCGCAGCGGAAGGAACGAAAGCCGTGCTTCCCGGAATGCTCCTGCGGCTTGAATCACGTCCTGAAGCATTGGAATTGGAAGAAGAGTTGTCCTGATTCTGCCCTAAGCCGTTTTCAGAACAAGCTTCCTGCCCTTTCTTTGGATCTTTCTCAGGCTTCACAGAGATAGGTTGTTCTTCTGAATAAACCACTTTTAATTTCTGGATACCTCGTTTTTTCAACTCCCGCCGCATCACCTTTGCCAGGGGATCCATCCGGGTCTCATAAATATCCGCCACCCGAAAAGCGGTGGGATCCAGCTTATTCCCTGCTCCCATGCTGCTGATCAAAGGCACCCCTGCCTCTGCGCATCTCACCGCCAGCTCCAATTTAGCAGAAACCGTATCCACGGCATCCACCACATAATCATAATCCCCAAAGCAGAAGTTCCCTGCATTCTCCGGCAAAAAGAAGCAATTATGAATCTTCACTTCCGCTTCCGGATTAATCTCCAGGATCCGCTCCTTCATTACCTCAGTCTTCGGTCGTCCGATGGTTCTATGGGTTGCGATGATCTGCCGGTTCAGATTGCTCAGACAGACCATATCGTTATCTATGAGGTCAAAGGCTCCTATCCCGCTGCGTGCCAGGGCTTCACAGACATACCCTCCTACTCCTCCGATCCCAAAGACCGCCACACGGCACCCCGCCAGCCGTTCCATGGCATCTCTTCCCAAAAGCAGCTCCGTTCTGGAAAACTGCTCCCTGAGCTGCTCCTGACCCTGCATTCCTTCCCGATCCTGCATCATTTCCTCGCTTCCCATAACTTCCCCGCTCTACATATTTTTCATTTTCCACAGCTTCTCTGCCCTCATGGCTCCCTCATTTTCAACGATTTCGCCACATTTTTTGTGCTGCTTTCCCTTTCATTTAACACGACTTTTTCACATTTGTCAAGCATTTCAGGGCATCCCTCATTTCCGGCATCATCCCCGGTTCGCAACTTTTCTTTCAATATTTTGTTATCATTTTCAATACCATTGGGAGACAATTTATGCTATATTTTTTGTAACGAAGCATTTCCTGAATCGTCTTATTGATATAAGATACCCGAAATTCTACAGAAATTCTTTACTAAGCCAGACAAGGAGGTGAGGGAGTGGATGATTTTGACAGCATTTATCGGGAATACGGCAGGATGGTTTATCTTTTTTTGCTGTCCCTGTCCCATAACGAGTCTCTTTCCGAAGATCTGACCCAGGAAACCATGTATAGGGCGATCCTGAATATCGGCTCCTTCCGCGGGGACTGCAGGCTCTCCGCCTGGCTGTGTCAGATTGCCAGGAATCTTTATTTTGACTGGCAAAAAAAGAACAGGCAAAGGTCTGTCAATATCTCCATAGACGAAGAATTCCTTTTCCCCGATCCCGATATCAATATCGAAAAAGAAGTGGAGGACAGGGATACTGCCAACAGGATCCTACAGCATTTACATAAGCTGGAGGAGCCCTATAAGGAAGTTTTTATCCTTCATGCCCTGGGCAGCGTCCCCCTGACCCAGATCAGCAGACTTTTCGAGAAAAGCGACAGCTGGGCAAGGGTAACCTATTACCGGGCGAAAGCCATGATCATCAGAAAATTACAGGAAGAATCCTGAGACGACGCAGAAGACTTCTTTTTCAAAAAATTTACAAGGAGGACTGAATATGCAGATGGAATGTGATGTGATCCGGGATCTGCTGCCATTATATATCGACAATGCCTGCAGCGAGGCGTCCCGCAGACTGGTGGAGACCCACCTGGTCTCCTGCGAAAATTGCAGGAAACTTTATGAAGAAATGAGACTGGATACCCGGAAGGATTTTTCCCTTGCGGCAAGGGAAACGGACCTCAAGGCAAGGAAACAGCTTCAGGGCATCACAAAAAACATAACCGGGGTGGTTCTCTCCCTTACGGTCATGGTCCTTTGCTTTGCAGCGAACACAGGCGGCGCATGGATGGGGGATCCGGCGCATCCATGGCAGTTTCTTGTCACCCTGCTTTATGTGGTTTTCTGGGGAATTTTCTCTTATCTTTCCAGGAAACACCATTTTCTGTGCGGGATCGCCTTCGTCATCAGCCTGTTGTCCGCCATCTCCTCTGTCAACAGCCTGATCCGGATCCTTTTGGGCTGGGGCGACTTTACCTCCGCCTTTCTTTCCGTCTTTGCCTCCGTTCCATTCTACGGGCTCAGGCTCTTCTTAAGCTGGCGCGGAGTCTATCTCGTCGGCTCCATCCTGTCCGTCGGCTGGCTGCTCTACACTTCCCGCAACTGGCGGAGAATGAAAAGACTTATGGGAAAAAAATAGGCGATTCCATCAATGGATATCCTTGCGGTCAAAGTATAGGCAACAAGCAACATTCAGGACAATGATGAATCCAAGAGCATACACGCCGCTGATCCAGAAGGATACGTCATACAGCTCCCCCAGAACCACCTTCCCGCTGCTTTGCTCCAGAACATTGATGGGGAACATACGAAGTGCGGAGCTGTCCACACTGCCTGTCAGATCCAATACTCCGCGGGTCAGGAGCTCCAGGACCAGCCAGCCAAATCCGCTCACCATGGTAATGAACTGGCTGCCGCTTATGAAACCTATCAGGTTTACCATAGAGCAATAGACCCAGAGCTGCAGAACCGCAACGATAAAAAGAACCGCGATTTCTCCCGGCATCACGGCTATCTCAAACCTTTTTTGCTGAACGGTATAGGCGACCCCATAGGCTATCCAGCCTGCCGCATACAACAACAGGGTATACATCCCGATCATGATCGCTTTGGAAAAAAAATAGCCTTCTCTGCTCACTCCGGTTGAGAGAATATTCTGGACAGTCCTTTCCGAAAAATCAGCGGTGGACAGATAGGCGGTCAGAAGAACGGAGCCAAACATCATGACCCGTGCGCCTCGCCCGACAAACACAGTATAACGCAGCCTGGGGAGCCTGGCGATATGGGAAGCATAGTAATGGTCATAGATTAAAGTGGCAGAAGCTATGATACAGGCAAGGAAAGCCACCCAAACAATCCAGTACCATGCATTCTTATAAAGTTCCGTGACAATGTTTTTTCTCATTTTCATTTTCATTGGATATGCCCCCCATTTTAATCAATGTCTCTTTTCTGAAAAATCAGACAGGCCATGAACAATAACAGGCATCCTGTGAACAGACAGGGCAGAAAAAGCTGGACGAACTCCCCGGACAGGACAAGCTGGTTACGCAGATAATACCGCATAATATCCACCAGATACATCGGGCTCCAGTAGGTCTGAAATGACCGATTCCATTCGTAAGCGAGGCAATCCATAGATCAGCATAAAAAACGACAAAGCCCATGAATACATGGGCGCCGGGATTGCGGAAGATCATCCCCAGGAAGAGAAAACACGACATATAAAAAAAGACAATGACAGCCTCCCCCAAATGAAAAACGAGCATTGTGGCCGCCAGATGAGGATAAAGAAAATGCGGCGATGCCCAGCCCACAATTAAGCCGACCAGAACCGTATAAAGCAAAAGGGAGATCAGATGGACAAGAAACCCAAAGGAGTAATAAACACAGATTTTGCTTAAAAAAATCTCATTACGGCTCACGCCGCAGCTTAGGGCGTTCTGAACTGTATGCTGCTTAAAATCCATCGAAAAGATTCCGGCCGCAATCCCGACCATAAGGAAGCTCACTATGACTCCTACATTTTTCAGGAATTCCGTACTCGCCATCCAGGCATAATCATATACTGTCAATTCCTGTAAAGGAACAACTGCCGCCGCGAAAATGCAGAAAGCCAGCCCAATCCCCGCGAACACGAAAATGATTCGGTTATACCTTAGCTTCAGCCATTCGTTATGGATATACTTTTTCACTGCTTTTCATCTCCCTTTCCGATCCGGGTCTTCAGTCTCTCTCCTTCTAGTAGTATAACGTTTGAAGGAGTCCGGATGTGCGGAAAACGATTTTTTCTTTTTTTCAAATTTTTTTTAAATTTTTACAAGAACCCGCACATAACGCCTTCCCCATACGTTATAATGTTTGGGGAACAAAGGCTGCCGAATGGAAGGAAAAAGTCTCGATGTCTATGAACTTAAAGGAACAGTACGATCACTTGTACCGTTACTGCTACTTCAAACTGCATAACAGGGAAATGGCGGAGGACATCACTCAGGAGGCTTTTCTGCGCCTTTGGGAGAAGGGCTATTACCGGGATACAGGCAAAACCATGGAATACCTCTATGTGATCGCCCGCAATCTTTGCGTGGATGTATATCGCAAAAGGCGTTTTGAGGTGTCCATGGATCCTGCCAACCTCCCGGAAATGACGGCTGAAAAGGCGGCCGGACAGGAATGGTCTGCGGATTCTTCCTTTCCGGACAGGCTTGCCGCCGCCCTGACCCTGCAGGAAGCCCTGAATTCCCTGGAAGAGACAGACCGGGAACTTATCCTGCTTCGGTTTGTAAACGAGGTCCCCATCCGCGCCATCAGCGAAATCATGGGAATTTCCCGCTTCACCATATACCGCAGGACTCAAAAAATTTTGAAGCAGCTGGAATTATTCCTTGGACCGATCGACCGTTAATGAGACTTTAGAAAGAGGGAATCGTTATTATGAAAGCAGGCAAAATCCATATGAAAGACCGGATAAGCAAAAGACAGACTGTAAAACAGCAGCTGCGGGAAGCTTTTGAAGCCCCGTCCCCAGAGGGCAGAGATCTTTTTCTGGAGGACTGCCCTGTGCCTTCCATCAGCACCTTTTCCCTGATCATCGCCCAGGCAGGCTATATCCGCAAAAGGATCTGGGTCTTCTCGCTGTGCATATTCGTTCTGGCGCTTTACAAATCCCACAGAATGGAGAGGGATATCCTGTGGATGTTGTCCGCCCTGGCACCCTTTGTGGCCATGACCCTTTTATCAGAAAATGCCCGCTCAAAGTCCTATGGCATGGCAGAGCTGGAAATGAGCTGCCGTTTTTTCCGCAAAAGTATCCTTCTGGCACGGATGGGCTGCCTGGCTCTCTCCCATTTGCTGCTGATGGGACTGTTGACTCCTCTGGCTTATTTTTGCAGCGGCACTTCCATCCTGCAGACCGGCGTCTACCTGCTGGTTCCTTACCTGCTTACTCTGGTGCTGGGGCTCGGGATCATGCGCAGGGTTTCGGACCGGGAAGCCCTGGCAGCCTGTGCCTGCATCGCAGTCGCCATCAGCTGCCTGTTCCTGTCTTTTAGATATTGCTTCCTTTCTGTCTGGGATCCCGCCCACTGGAACAGCTGGCTGGCGATCTTCTTCCTGCTCCTGCTCTTATTGCTGCGGGAAATCAGAAAAATGATCCGGCAAATGGAGGAACCCAGATGGAACTTATCGTAAAAGAAATAACCCTGCAATATGACAAGAATATGGAGGCGGACCACAGACCCTTTTCCCTGGGGGCAGGTGTTCACGATTCGTCAACGGACTCTTTAGAAACATACAAGCCGATCTCCTTTTCCCTGAAACCGGGGATCCATGTCCTGATGGGAGAAAACGGCGCCGGAAAAAGCACCTTGCTGCGCATTCTAAGCGGCGTACTAAAACCGGACAGCGGGACCATCACTTTTCGATACGACTTTAGATCAGCCCGCCAGAAATTTCCCGCCGGAAATGGAAATGCATGGAACTGCAGGGAATATGACGTTTCCCAGGAAGAATATCGGCATTTTTTGGGCTATCTTCCCCAGGAAACCGGCTTCTATCCGGAATTTACAGGCCGGGACTTCCTTTTATATATCGCCTCTCTGAAGGGTCTGTCTAAAAAAGAGGCGGAACTGCGCACAAGGGAGCTTTTAAAACTGTTTTCCCTGGAGCAGGAGGCTGATAAAAAGGTGCGTAAATATTCCGACGGTATGCGGAAAAGATTAGGGATCGCCCAGGCATTGCTGAACGATCCCAAACTTCTGATCCTGGATGAACCCCTGGCGGGCCTGGATCCGGTGGAACAGCTTCATTTCCTGGAACTGCTCCGGAAAATCGGCGGGCAAAAAATTGGCGGGCAAAAAATTGGTGATCAGGAAACTATCGGGCAAACGGATGTTGGGCAAAACATTGTCGGGCAAAAGATTGTCCTGCTTACCCTTCACTCCACCGCTGCCGCAGCTGACATTGCGGACTCCATCCTTTTTCTGAAAAAAGGCCAGCTTGTTTTTCAGGGAAGGACAGAATCCTTGACAGAAGACCTGGAAAACCTCTATGTCCGCATCATGCGATCCTGAATCTAGAACCTACACGCCTGGGTTCTAAACGAATATTATTATTTTTGAAGAATAATATAATCGTATCCGCCGAGGGTAATCGTTTCTGTAACGGTTCTTGTCTCCCTGCTGAAGTTCATGAGGAAAATGTATCCGCCCCGCTCCCGGATCATAACGTCTTTCACATATCCGATATCCAGAATCCTGGATACCCCCGCCTGGTCCAGGACGTCCCGGTACAGTTCGTATAGGAAGGCATCTTCCGTATTGCAGGCAATGTAATAGGCAAAGCCTTCGCCGTACTGCTTCTTTGACACGCCACACATTCCCTGATAGAAATCCAGCTTGTATTTGCTCAGTACCTCTGCGCCATCGGTCTCCACAAGCTCGCAGCAGGTGAAGGCTTTATAATCCTCCCCTTTGTAGGTAAACTCATTATATTCATCGTCACAGATCGCATCCGTTTCCATCACCCGGACCCCGAACACGTCGTTCAGCGAGTAAGGCGGAAAAACAGGATCCGAAAGGGTACCGCTGAAACACAGATCGTTTTCGTTGACCAGGCCGCTGTAATAAGTCATTACAAAGCTGCCGCCCTTTTCCACAAATTCCCGGATTTTTGCGGCGGTGTCCGACTTAAACAGGTACAGCAGGGGAGCGATGATCACCTGATATCTTGAAAAATCCGCTTCCTGGCTGATTACGTCCACATTGACATAGTTTTTTAACAAAGCTTCGTAATGGCGCTGGATCTGAGAAGCAAAAAACTCTTTTTTCCTGGTGATCCCACTCTGCTCCTGAAGGGCAAGCATATTGTCGTAATCATAAATAACCGCTGCCCGGGCTTTCTCCTGAGTCCCTTTTATGAAGGATATGTCTTTTAACCTGGCTCCCACTTCGCATACGTCCCGGAACACCCTGGTATCCGCGCTGCCGTTATGGTCTATGACGGCGCCGTGAAACTTCTCGACCGCGCCGTTGGATTTGCGCCACTGGAAATACTGGACCGAATCCGAGCCGAAGGCCACGGCCTGCATGGAGCTGAGCAGGTGCATTTTGGGACGCTTGAGTTTGCACACCTCAAACTGGCTGGGAACGCTGGGCACACTTTCCATCAGATAAAAGGGCTTTCCGCCAAGAGCCCTGGCATAATCAAATACAAAGCCGGCTCCCGCCGCGTTTTCCCATTCCGTGGACTTGTCCTTTTGGCAATGCCATCTGGGATAACTGTCCCAGCTCATGACGTCAAGGGACTTGGCCAGCTTCTGGTAATTGAGCCCGCAGTTTACATTGAACATATTGGTGGTTACCGGAATCCGGGGATTGTACTTTTGTACTGCTTCCTTTTCCATTTCCAGAAAATCGATCTGCAGATCCGAATAAAACCGATGGTAGTCCAGGACAAGGGCATGCTGCTGTGTCTCCCCATGCCGGGCAGGAGGGTTTATTTCGCTGAAATCCGTATATTTGTGGCTCCAGAAGCTTGACCAGTACTGCCGGTTCAGTTCCTCTATGCTGCCGTATTTCTTCTGCAGCCATTTCCTGAAATTCCGGGCGCACTTCTCACAGTAGCATCTGCCGTACATTTCATTGGACAAATGCCACATGATAAGAGCCGGATGTTCGGCGTAGCGTTCCGACAGCTTCTCGTCTATAAGCCGTACCTTTTCCCGCCAGATCGGACTGGATTCACAGTGATTTTCCCTGCCGCCGTACAGCATGGGAACACGGTTCTCGCCGGTCCGCATGACCTCCGGATATTTTTGCGCCATCCATGGCGGCCTGGCTCCGCTGGGAGTGGAAAGGATCACATGGATGCCGTTCTCATACATTTGATCCATGATCCTGTCCAGCCACTCAAAGGTAAAGACACCTTCCTTAGGCTCAATGCTCGACCAGGAAAAAACTCCCAGAGTGACCACGTTTACCCCCGCCTGCTTCATCAGCCTGATGTCGTCCTGGAGCACCTCCGGGCGGTCCAGCCACTGATCCGGATTATAATCTCCTCCATGCAGGAACTCTTTTATTTCCTTCAGCTCCATTTCTCTTCTCCGATCTTATGATTGATATGAGTTAATTGTACCAAACGAAAAAAGGAAACGCCGTGAATGGCGGGTGCCCGTAAGAAAGTTGTGAAGCAAGAATTCTAATTGCAGCATCAAGCGTCTTCATCTCCGGTTCCCTCGTCAATCCATTCCTGCAGCTTCTTTTGAAGCACCTTCTTGTCCGGCAGATACAAGCTGTATTCCGACGCAAAGATATTGCTGTTCTCCGGCAAGGTCATTTCAACCACTG
>CANQBS010000032.1 GCA_947589075.1 uncultured Acetatifactor sp. | reverse complement strand
AATGAGCAAAGGTAGTCGCGCAGCGACGGAAAGCGCGTAAGCGCGGCTTTGCGAATGGCGCGGCTGAACTGTTACAACAAATTTTACGGGCGCACGAAAAAAAGACCGGATCGTCACAAACGCGGCAGATCCGGTCTTTCCCATGTTCTTTCTCTTTAATTTTTCTCTGATGCGATACTCTTACCAAAGGGCAGCGCCGTCCTTCCAGGCAGCGCCGTCCTTCTAGGCAACGCCGTCCTTCTCCTGTTCATCCTACTCTGCGGACTTTTCGGGCTTTTCTTCCCCCTTCTCCTGATGGACTCTCAGATATCCAAGCTTTCCCTCTTTCAGCTTTTTTCTCACAACAACGACGGTTCCCAGGGCAGCGACGCATAACGCCAGGGATAATACCTGCGAAACCGCGATCCCAGTTCCCGGAATCAACAGCTGATCCGTTCTTAAACCTTCGATCAAAAACCTCCCCAGACCATAACCGGCAAAATAGATCAGACAGATCTCCCCATGGAACTTCTTCTTTTGAAAATAAAACATCATCCCCAGGAAAATCACCAGATTCCAGGCGGATTCATACAGGAAGGTGGGGTGTACCTGAATATAGTTGGTTCCTGCCGCCATATGCTCCGCAATGCCGGCGGAAATATCCCTGCTGCGCACCGCCTCCACTGGCAGTCTCATGGCAAACAGGTTATCCGTGTACTCTCCGAAGGCTTCCCTGTTCATGAAATTGCCCCAGCGTCCGATCACCTGTCCCAGAACCAGCCCGGGCACAGCCGTATCCCCCATCTGAAAGGGATTGCGCTTCTTTAGCTTTGTATAAACGAACAGCGTCGTAAACGCCCCGATCACAGCCCCGTAGATAGCAAGGCCGCCGTTACGGGTATTAAAAATACTTAACAGGTTATCCTTGTAGCTGTCCCATTCGAACACCACATAATAAATCCGGGCGCCGATAATGGAAAAAATAATGGCGTAAATGGCAAAATCCCAATAATCATCCGGATTCTGTCCCGATCTCTTCGCGTTATGCACAGCGATCAGCAGTCCTGCCAACACTCCAAAGCCGATGATGACGCCATAGAAAGCGATGGTAAAGCCGAACACCGTGAAATTCTTAGGCACATTTTCCAGATAAATTCCCAGATGCGGGAAAGCAATATCCTTTACATTCATCAGATCCTGCATGATTTCCAGAAAGCTCCTTTTCCCGTCAAACATTAAAGCGGAACAGGATCACGTCCCCGTCCTTTACCACATAATCCTTGCCTTCTATTCCCACAAGGCCTTTTTCCCTGGCAGCCGCTAAGGAGCCCAGATCCAGCAGATCCCTGTAATTGACCACCTCGGCCTTGATAAAGCCCCGTTCAAAATCGGAATGGATCTTGCCCGCCGCCTGAGGCGCCTTGGTTCCCTGTTTGATGGTCCATGCCCTGGTCTCATCCTCACCCGCCGTTAAGAAGCTCATCAGCCCCAGCAGATGATAGCTGGCCTTGATCAGCTTTTCCAGACCGGACTCCTTCAGTCCCAGATCTTCCAAAAACATCGCTTTCTCATCCTCTTCCAGCTCAGCGATCTCCTGTTCGATCTGGGCGCAGATCACAAATACCTCGCTGTTCTCCGTCGCTGCAAATTCCTTCACCGCAGCGACTCCCGGATTGCCGGCTCCATCATCTGCCAGGTCCTCTTCTCCCACGTTGGCGGCATAGATTACCGGCTTGGCAGTGAGCAGATTATAAGACTGGAAAAGCGCCAGATCATCCTCATCCTCCACCACAAGGCTCTTGGCCATCCTGCCGCTCTCCAGATGATCCCTGATGCGCTCCAGAAGAGCCAGCTCCTTCGCCTGGGTCTTGTCCACCCTTGCCCCCTTGCTCACCTTGGCGATCCTTCTCTCCAGAATCTCCAGATCGGAGAAGATCAGCTCCAGATTGATGGTCTCTATATCCCTCATGGGATTCACGCTGCCGTCCACATGGATCACATTGGAATCCTCAAAACATCTCACCACATGGACAATGGCATCCACCTCGCGGATATTGCTCAAAAACTGATTGCCCAGACCCTCCCCTTTGGAGGCTCCTTTCACCAGACCGGCGATATCTACGAATTCGATCACCGCAGGAGTCACCTTTCTGGAATGGTACATATCTCCCAGAAGCTTCAGCCTCTCATCCGGAACCGCCACGATCCCGACATTGGGATCAATGGTGCAGAAGGGATAATTGGCGGATTCCGCCCCCGCCCTGGTCAAAGAATTGAATAAAGTGCTCTTTCCTACATTTGGCAAGCCTACGATTCCTAATTTCATTTTATCTTAATCTCCTTTGATTTTTTGGTTGCATACCATTTTCCTTATGCGTTTCATACCGCCTTCGATACATTCTGTTCATTTCAAGCCTGCAGATTCCCCTACCCTAAGTCCTCTCTGCAACGAATGTTTCTGTTTCCGTTGTCCCTATTTTTTTGGGTACATCTGCCAACATAGAACCCGTCCGACCTTTGGCTTATTCCAACGCCGCGCTCCTTACAATTTAAAGCCTTCCTATCAAACGCCCAGCAAGCTGAACATTAACAGTATAGCATACCAAGTCTCAAAAGTAAATTGCGGGATTATGATATTTCCACTGTATTGTTCTGGGTACTCAACAATTATTTTTTTGATCATTCTCTTTTGCTAATAAAATCCTGATACATTATCATCAATTCTGACACACATGAACTCTCTGTCATATCTTTAACAGAAAATCCATATGCCTGCATAACAGCCTTATCGTTATTCTGATGAGCCTTTAAAAGTTCGGGAAACAGATACATCTTTTCACCATACATATCCGCGAAGCTATAATCAGAATACAACGCTCGTGCATCAAGAATTGCTTGCGCAGTCTGTTCAATTTTAGCTTTTTGTGCATCTGTCGGGCTCGGCCACGGAAATGTATTATATACAATCTCCTTAGAATACCTATAATCACTTTTTAATCTGCCACAAACAGCTCGCATCCATGCCATATGTACATTCGATGTCAAGATTCCAAAATGATACAACGTTGCATTTGGAACAATCTGCACTGCATCAGACGATATAATATCCGATGTTGCAAATCCGATAGGTATATATCGCCTTCGTTCAGATGAAACACGTGGTATAATAAGGAAATCAGCATCATCGGGCTGCGTTATCTGGGCAAACAACTGAGGAACCTTCGCATAACCGTTTGTTGTTTTGGCTTTAGAAGAAAGCCGAAATTGTCGCACCGCCTCAACCCTTTCAGAAAGGATTTTACTGTTCATAATATCTTTCGGCGAAGCGTTTTTCAACCATAGACACCAGCGTTTTTTCCCTTTGATAAACTCATCTGCACCAACATATGGATGTAGCCATTCTTTGAGCTCCTGTTCTTTTGCGATAATCTCCTGATATTCATCCTCGTTAATCACAAAATATCCTCCGTCACGAGGCTGATTTCCAAAGCTCATTTTAGGCTTACTCCAAAGAGACTCTTTTGCCGCTATAACGACAGTATCGCTGCCTTCTACCAAATATGGGCTGATATTGGAAACAATTTTCCCTTTCATACCACCTGAGAAAAGCCATTTTTCATCACGGTTATAACTTGCAAATCCTACAATGACACAATGAACCGCTGCTTGTGCAGAAGACTCGCTGTTCCATTTAAATGTCTGATATGCAAAATTAATGTGAACATGATAGCCATTGAACAAGACATTCCACAAAATTGGAACCTGCGAACCCTGACAAATTGAATTTGTCGAAACAAAACAAACCTGTATTTTTGTGTTCTGAATGTACTGCGCGGCTAATTTATACCAACATGTTACATAATCCAAATCCTGCACATCTGTAATATCTCCAAAAATATCTTGAACCTCTTTTTTCTGAATGCTCCCTTGCTCCATGAGCCGCGCACCAACAAAAGGCGGATTACCCATGATATATGACAAGTTATATTTCGGCACAAAACCCTCCCACTCCATACGAAGGGCGTTTCCTTCAATGATGTGAGTATAAGATTTCAAAGGTAAAAAGTCCAAGTGCATCAGCACAATTTCTTCCGTTTCCTTCATCATCTGACTTTCCGCAATCCACAGTGCTGTTTTCGCAACAGTTACAGCAAAGTCATTGATCTCAATGCCATAAAATTGCCCAATAGAGACCTGAATTGGATTCCAACCCGCATCAGCAAAAGAAATCTGTCCATGGGATAGAATCCGAAGCACATCATTTTCCAAGCGGCGTAAGCAAAGATATGTTTCTGTTAGGAAATTGCCACTTCCGCAAGCAGGATCTAAATATGTTAGAGAAGCCAACTTTTTCTGAAACTCTTTCAACTTTTGTTTACGCGTTTTTTCTACAGCAAGCTCACAAATTTCCTCAAATTCCTTTTTCAAATCATCCATAAACAAGGGATCAATGACCTTATGAATGTTCTCAATAGAGGTATAGTGCATACCACCGCTGCGGCGTGTTTCGGGATTTAATGTACTCTCAAAAACTGCACCAAAGATAGTCGGGCTGATTTCAGACCAGTTAAAATCGGAACTTGCTTTATCAAGTAATAAAGTACGGATTTCATCCGTAAACGGCGGTATCTCAATATCCTCATTCGCAAACAGCCCACCATTTACATAAGGAAATGCTGCCAGACTTGGATTATCATCTTTTAAATATGGATCTCGCCGATCCGGTGTGGTATCCAGCACCTGAAACAGTTCAATCAGCGCCTTTCGCATGTGACGCGTGTCATACTCTGCCAGATAATCATGAAACATTCCATGATGCCCGAAAATACCAGCATCTTCTGCATATAAGCAAAAAACAAGACGAACACATAGAATATTCAAACTTTTCAATGTATGCTCACTATCCGGATTTACATATTGCCTATGAAAAGCATCATAAAGCAAACCGACAATTTCCCCTGCGGCAATAGATACTTCCATTTCTCGCTTCAAATGCTCATTTTCGCTGTCTACCAAAAATGTCAGGCGGTAGTATTCTGTCGGAAGATTTTCTAACAAAATCTCTTCTGGTTCTCCGCTGGGACGCTCCATGTCATAGACAAAAAATTTCTCAAAATTACAAGTAACCACCCAGCGAGGATGTTGCGATAAGGGCAACTCCGTTATATAACGCTTTGCTTGCTGAAAAGGAGTTAACAGTGTACCATCTGACTGCTTGATCGGTTTTTTTAAATCTTTGCCAATCCCCTTTTGCTCAATCAAAACCTTTGTTGATGGAATGGTAGCATCTATAAAACTAGCATGGTCAAGATGTACCTGTTCCTCAAATGTGATAAATTTTTCAGGGTGTTCAATACCATAGACATCACGAAGCAGGGAAAGCCAAAAAGCCTGACTTTCTCCTTTCTCGTAACCTTTTCCTTTCCAGTATATTGCAAATTGTCTAGCCGCTTCTTGTTGTAAATCGTTCATATACTATCTCCACTCAATAAACTTTTCTATACAAACTTTTATCGATTCTGCCTGTTATAAAGGCGTCTTCTACCTTTCATAATCAAGCCATATGGATCATTGTCTATTATCACATGAATAATTTGAAATGTGAACTATCCTTATGTTAACAAGCCTAATAAGGTAAATATTCTTTCTGTTTTTGCATACCCCTGGCGTACCTTGCCGCTTCCTCGTTAAGATTCTTTTCTTTTTGCGTTATCCAAACCCTGCCTTCTTCCATGCTATTTTTTATAATCTCAAAATTTGCTTCCAAATATGGTTCATCTTTCAATAAAAACGGTGAAAATGTTTTCAAAAACCGCGTTATATCAGATTTCTTATACATTGGCTCACTTTGAACCACATGAGCATTCCATTTACTCCTTGTTTTGTACTGTGGGAGTTTTTTCCAGTATGCCTGAGAAGTCTTTTCTTCTACAATAAAATCATATCCTTTTTTATTTAATATGGTAAAGACACTATTATAAACTGCATGATAATTATTATTTGACACCTCTATCGCAATATGATTAAACGCTCCTTTACTAAAGGAATATGTTGGTTCTGTCAAGGCATAACATCCAATACGCTCCATAAACGATCTAATAGGGATAGTAAATGTAATTGCATATACATATCTGCTATTCTTTATTGAAAAGTGAATAAATGATTTGCTAACGCTCATCATTCTTATATCTTTATCCTCTAAATGTTTCATAATCTCGTTTATTTTTTTATTTATATATCTATCATCATATACCCTTGCAAGAGTCTCCGCATTAAATATACCTTTATTCTTAGAAACCTTATCCCAAACAGACTGATTATTTTTCATTAGCCATTTTGAAGTCTCTCTATCACAAACTAAAGGTTCATTTTTTACCGTCTCATAATGTTTGATAGCTTGTGCATACAAATCTCTAAATTTATCTTTTAATTTGCAAAACACATCAAAAACTTCGTCTAAGTTCCCACCATTTTTTATATATGCTGTTTTTGAGAGACTAAGTTGAGATAAGGTATTTTTGATTTCAGAATACAATTTGTAAGGCAGCATTACCGGAAATTCTTTAAATTTATTTTCAGCGGCATTCATGAAATCAATATCATCACCCTCAAGACTTTCAAATTCAATTTTCCTCTTCTGCTGTAATTGTTCTCTTTGTAATTGTGACAGGGCTTTCCTCTGTTGTTTTATTCCTGTAATATCCGGAAAATTTTTTACACAATCTGATCCGATATGTAACTCTGCACCAGTTAATTTGTTGCATATATAAAAGATATACTTATTACGTCTCCCACATAACTGACAGTTAAGAAGCGATTCTGAAACCTCAAAATTTTTTTCTGAATACCATTCATCCATAATTTTATTCATCATTACTTTTTTGTTTTCCGGATTCAGCAATACAATTCGAGCCTTTTTATCAAAGACTGCATTATTCTCCAACTCAGCGCGAGAAAGCTTTTTATATTCCTCAATACAACTGTAAAGATTACCATATAATTCTATATCTTTAACTTCATTACTGTTTTTTATTAGTGTCATTTCCTGTTGAGTAATCAACAACTTTTGACCGCCATTTTTACTATTACTTTTCATTATTACCCCCTGCAAGCACGGAATCGAATATATGTTCCCTTCAAGTATATCATGAATTATCTTCCCTTTCAACAATATTTCAGCTTTTCCATCAATCAAATTCTATCATAACATCTTCCAAACAAACCTCACATACACCAAAAGCTCTTGACCGAAGCCAAGAGCTTTCTGAATCTTTAAAAAGCGGTTCTCATTTCTTCATCGGTTAATTTTATTACACAGAAAAAACCTCATAAAATCAATATTTTCTGCGGTTTTTCAATTCTTCATATAACAGGCAGTAATTCTCGTACCTGAGCCGGGTGATCTGCCCTTCCCGCAGGGCGTCCTTGACCCCGCAGTCCTGCTCCGCGATATGGGAACATCCGCTGAAGCGGCAATTCTGCTCATAGGGTTCAAATTCAGGATAAAAGGCCGCCAGGTCTTCTTTTTCCAGGTCAAACAATCCCAGGGAACTGAAGCCCGGAGTATCCAGAATATAGGAGCCTCCTCCGATGGGGATCAGCTCCGAGTGTCTGGTGGTATGCTTTCCCCTCTCAATTTTAGAGCTGATATCTCCCGTCTCCATCACAACTTTGGACTGCAGACTGTTGATCAGGGAAGACTTCCCCACGCCGCTGGGTCCCGCCACCGTAGTGGTGCGTCCCGCAAGACGCGCCTTTAACTCATCCAGGCCGATCCCCTGTTTGGCGCTGACCAGCAAAGTATCATATCCGCACTGTCTGTAGATTCCGCAATAGCTTTCTCCCCGGTTTTCTTCATCCAGATCCAGTTTGTTAAAACAAACGATGCAGGGCAGCTTCTGCTGTCCCATCAGGATCAGCAGACGATCCAGAAGGTTAAAGCTGGGCTGGGGCTTTGTCACCGCAAATACGATCATGGCCTGATCCACATTTGCCACAGCGGGCCGTATGATCCGGCTGTGCCGTTCCAGGATCCGGACGATCACTCCTTTTCCCTCTTCTGGAAGCTCCTCCAGAAGCACGTCGTCACCCACTAAGGGCTTTTGGTTTTCTTTTCTGAAAATCCCCCTTGCCCTGCATTCAAAGACTCCTCTTCCGGGAACGTCTACATCATAAACCCCCGCAACTCCTTTTACGATCTTACCCTGCATCAGCGCCTCCAACACCCCTGCAGCCATTATTCTGCGGTGAATTCAATTCTTCTGGTGAAAGATTTCTGTTCCGTCACCCCGGGTTCTGTGGCAGCTGTATAGGTAAACGTGACCGTTCCTCCCGAAACTGCCATTCCATGGAAGCTCACACTTTCCGGAAAACTGCTGGTGGTATGATTATAAACTTCAACTCCGTTATCCGCCACGATCACAATGGATACATCCTGTCCCGGCACATAGTTCGGCGCCTCCTGGGCAGAGGGAGCCGCAATGTCTCCGGTAAATCCGTAGCTGCCGGGTCCGAGGCTCACATGCAGCATAAACGTTGTGCCCGGGGCTACAAAGGATCCTTCCGAATAGCTCTGATAGCACACAAGACCCGCCTGGATCTCCGAATGGTACACTTCATGCACTGTGGACACCACAAATCCGCAGCTCTCCAGGGTGCTCCGGGCTTCTTCCAGACTTTTTCCGATCACATTCGGAACTGCAACCTTATCATTTCTGGATCCCCTGCTGACGATCAGAGTAACGGCAGAGCCCTGTTCCACCTTACTTCCGCTTTCCGGATCCTGGGATATCACCAATCCCGCCGCAATGGAATCGCTGAATTCTTCTCCTCTCTTCACCTCAAATCCTGCAAGAGTCAGGGTCGTATAAGCGTCCTCATAGGTCTTCCCCACTGCTCCTGGAACCGGGATCAACCCTCTTCCGGAACTTACGAATAAAGTTACGGTAGCTCCCTCCTCCAGCATTGTGCCCTCCTCAATATCGGTTCTGATCACAATATCCTCTCCGAATTCATCGCTTTCCTCATACTCCACCTGGGCGTAAAGCTTGCTTTTCAGAAGAAGGCTTCTGGCATCTCCCAGATTCCAGCCCACGACATTAGGCATTTTCACTGAATTCTCGCTGCTTTCACTTTCATCCGAAAAGCCGCCGGAAAAGTCTTCCTGGCGGGTTTCCGAACTGCTCTCTTCTGATTCCTCCAGGATCACATTGCCGGGCTTTTTATCCTCATCATTGCTGAACACATCGAATACTCTGACAAGAAGAAAGATGATCACGCCGCAGATGATCACGCCGAAAAGAACCGCAAGTATGGTGGTGATCCTCTCCATCCGGGGATTATAGTCATAATCATCCCCCTCATCCTCCTCGTACTGTTCATACTCTGGCTCCGTATCCTTCTTAAGGCGCATGACCTCGTCATGATCCTCATAATAATCCTGTCTGCGTTCTCTTCTCCTGACCGGCACCACATCCTCTTCCATGGTCCGAGTCATGCCTTCGGAATCATAATTATCCACTACAAAATCCCCGTCGGGATCCATCAGGGAACGCTTCAGGTCGGCGCACAGCTCTCCCATGCTCTGATATCTGCGGTCCGGGGACTTCTGGCAGCACTTCATGACGATCTGCTCCACGCTGAAAGGAATCTCCGGCACATATTCTCTGGGAGAAGGCATTTCCTCCTGAATATGCTTAATGGCAATGGCAACCGTAGTCTCTCCATTAAACGGCACGCGCCCTGTCAGCATCTCAAATAAAGTAATGCCCAGGGAATAGATATCGCTCTTTTCATCGCTATAGCCGCCTCTGGCCTGCTCAGGAGAGGCATAATGAACGGATCCCATCACATTGGAAGTAATGGTATTGCTGGTGGCTGCCTTGGCGATGCCGAAATCAGTGACCTTTACCTTTCCTTCTTTGGAGATCATAATATTCTGGGGTTTGATATCCCGGTGAATGATGTGATTCTTATGGGCCGCCTCAATGCCCATGCTGACCTGGATCGCGATGCTCACCGCTTCCTTATAGGACAGCCTGGCCTTTTTTTCGATATATTTCTTAAGGGTGATGCCCTCCACCAGCTCCATCACAATATAATAAATGCCGTTTTCTTCCCCTACGTCATACACATTGACGATATTGGGGTGCATCAGCCCGGCTGCAGCCTGGGCTTCTATGCGGAACTTGGAAACGAAATTCGCATTCTCGCTGAATTCCTGTTTCAAAACCTTGATCGCCACATAACGGTTGAGCTTATGACATTTTGCCTTATATACATCAGACATGCCGCCGGTTCCTATTTTTTCCAGGATCTCATAGCGGTCACCGATCATCATTCCTATCTTAACCATGCTTCCTTCTCCATTTCATCCAGAATTGATGAGGCTGCAAACAGCACATTTACAATATTTCGATCAAGACCACTGCAATATTGTCCTTTCCGCCATTCTCATTTGCGGCATCCACCAATTCCAGCGCCCTTTCCTTTAATTCTTCCGGACGCCTGATTATGGATTCAATTTCAGCATCCTCCAACATGTTCGTCAGACCGTCAGAACACAGCAAAACCATATCTCCTGCTTCCAGCTCCACCGTGAAGAAATCGATCCCCACCATAATATCCGCCCCAACAGCCCTGGTAATGATATTTTTGTCCGGATGAACCCGGGCCTGCTGTCTGGTGATGGTGCCAATCCGCACCATCTCCTCCACCAGGGAATGATCTCTCGTGACCTGTCTGAGCTCCTGATGAAGCACGTAAAGTCTGCTGTCTCCTACATTTGCCACAACAAGCCTTTTATCCTGACAGGACGCGGCCACGACCGTCGTTCCCATTCCCGATAAAGACACGTCTTCACCGGCCCGCTGCCTGACCTTGCGGTTGGCAGTTTCTATGGCATTCCGAAGGATTCCCACCACAGAATCTCTTTCATCCCGGCGGACCTCCTCCACGATCGTCTCTACCGTATATTTTGACGCGTAATCTCCTGCGTTGTGTCCGCCCATTCCATCCGCCACAATAAACAGGTTAGGCAGATTTCCCAGAGGCTGCTCAGAAGCATAAACATAATCCTGATTCACCGCTCTCTTTTTTCCGATATCAGTTATGGAAAATGCCTTCAGCATATTGACCTCCCTCCATATGCCGCCGCCTCAGCTGACCGCAGGCGCCGTCGATATCCCTTCCCATCTCTCTTCTAATAGTAACATTTATTTTATTTTTTTCAAGTGCATTTTTGAAGGCCAAGATACTGTCCCTGTCAGACTGCACATAACTGCGCTCTTTAATGGGGTTCACCGGGATCAGATTCACATGACAGCGCAGCCTCCCGGCCAGCCTGCCAAGATCCTGTGCATCCTTAAGAGAATCGTTGACGCCCCTCATGAGGCTGTATTCAAAGGTAATGCGTCTGCCGGTCTCCTGGAAATAAAAAGCGCAGGCATCCATCAGTTCCTCAATGGAGCAGCGCTTTGCCACGGGCATCAGGCTTCTCCTTTTTTCATCCGTCGCGGCATGCAGGGACAAGGCCAGAGTGATCTGCAGCTTTTCCCCGGCAAGCCTTCTCATCTGGGGCACCAGCCCGCAGGTGGAGACCGTCACATTGCGCTGACTGATATGGAGCCCGTTCTCATCCGTCAACAGCTTCAGAAAAACCAGCAGATTGTCATAATTGTCCAGAGGCTCTCCCGTTCCCATCACCACCACATTGGAAACCCTTTCTCCGGTCAGACGCGTAATGGCGTAGATCTGATCCAGCATCTCCGACGGGGTAAGATTCCGCTCCAGCCCGCCGATCCCGGAAGCGCAGAAGCTGCAGCCCATCCGGCAGCCCGCCTGGGAGGAAATGCAGACGCTGTTGCCGTACTTATACTTCATCCATACGCTCTCTACCACGTTGCCGTCCCCCAGATCAAAGAGGAATTTCTTCGTACCGTCTATTCTGGATTCCTGGACCCGCACCGGCGAAAGGGCTGTGTATGTATACCATTCCCCGCACTTTTCCCGGAATTCCTTGGAAAGGTCCGTCATTTCCTCAAAGCTGCGCGCCTGCTTTCCATGCATCCAGCCATACATCTGTGCCGCCCGGAAGCTCTTTTCTCCCCTTGATAAAAGCTCTTCCTTCAGTTCCTCCAAAGTCAGAGATTTTACATCTATTTTTTCCGTCATACTTTTCGTCCCCTGTTTTTCCTTTCATCCCCATTCCGGAGCATTTACACACAATTCCAATTCTATTGTCTGATTCCTGTCCGTTTCGGAAGGTCCCAGCAGGAAACCTGTCCTTTCAGCTTAAGTCTATCCTGCACCGGTTAGTCCAGTCCGCGCCGATTAGTCCACCCTGCGCCGGTTAGTCCATCCTGCGCCGCAGCCTTGCCATGAAAAAACCGTCGCAGGCGTCTCTCCCCGGCAGAAGCTGCAGCATTCCTCCCCGGCTTCGCTCCGCAAAAACCTCGGGCAGGAAAGGACTCATATCCTCCGGCACAAAAGGGAAATTCTCACAGATCCATCCGCACATTTCCTCATTTTCTTCCCTGCGTATGGTACAGGTGCTGTAAAGCAGGACCCCTCCCGGCTTCACATAGCGCCAGCTGTTTTCCAGGATGGTCTTCTGCAGGATTTCAAGCTCCTTCAGGCCTTCTTCCGTGATATGGTACTTAATGTCCCTCTTTTTCCCCATGACCCCCAGGCCGGAACAGGGCACGTCCATTAACACCACGTCAGCCTTCTCCCACAGACTCTCGTCCGGCAGCCTGGCGTCCCATACCTGAAGCTCCATATTCTGTGCGCCCATTCTGATCCTGTTTTCTTCCATCTGTTCCAGCTTCACAAAACTCACATCCCGGGAAAGCACCTTTCCCGCCTTCTGGGCGGCGTACAGACTTTTTCCTCCCGGAGCGGCGCAGATATCCAGCACAAAATCTCCCTCTCTGATCCCTGCCGCCTCCACGGCAAGGGCAGAACTGACATCCTGCACCGCAAACGCGCCCTCCTCATAACCCGGGAGAGAATGGATCCCTTCCGCCTGCTGCAGCAGATATAAGCTGTCCAGATAGGGAGAAGGTGCCGCCTTCACCCCCAGGCGCTCCATAGCCGCCAGATACTCTGCGCGCTCCCCCTCGCAAAGGGAAGAACGGAAGCGGATGGAAACCGGATGAATCTCCTGCAGGCCCTTTAAAATATCTTCCGTGGTCTCAAATCCATATTCCCGCAGCCAGGGCAGCACGATCCCCTTCGGCATGGAATACCGGACAGACAGGTGCGCTTCCGGCTCTTTCTGCCGATCCGGATAAACAATCTTCTCTTTTTCCCTTGCCAGGCTGCGCAGGACTCCGTTCACAAAGCCCTTCAGGTTCTGAAAGCCCCTTTTTGCAGCCAGCTTTACCGCCTCATTGCAGACCGCGCTGTCCGGCACACTGTCCATATATAGGATCTGATAGGCGCTCATACAGAGCAGACACCGGATCAGGGGCTTCATCTTCCTCACCGGTATCTTTGAGAACTGATCCAGGACATAAGCCAGCTCCAGTCCCCTTTCTATGGTGCCTTCCGCCAGACGCTTCACAAAGGCCTTCTCCCTGGCAGGCAGATAATCATACTTGTCCAGTACGGAACGGATCAGGACATGGGAATAGGTCTTCCCCCGTTCCAGCTCCAGCAGGATCTCCAAAACAAGCTCTCTTGCATTCACGAATCGTTTCTCCTTCTGTTATTGCCGAACAAAAGAACCAGCCTGAGCAGCTGCAGGATGGAGGACGCCGCAGCCGCCACATAGGTCAGGGCAGCAGCCCGCAGCACCTTTTTGCAGCCTGCCGTCTCCTGGGTCCCCAGAAGGCCGTACTGCTCTATCTTGGCAACAGCTCTGCCGGAGGCATTGAACTCCACCGGCAGGGTGATCAGCTGAAACAGCACCGCAAGAGCAAAGGCCCAGATCCCGATCTGGATCAGAACCTGATTCCAGCCGAGCAATACGCCGATCAGGATCAGGGGGAGCCCTAAATTGCTGCCGATATTCGCCACCGGCACCAGGGCGGAGCGGATGCTTAAAGGAGCGTAGCCCTTCGCATGCTGTATGGCATGGCCGCATTCATGAGCCGCCACCCCCACCGCCGTCACGGACGCAGAATGATAATTAGCCTGGGACAGTCTTACCGTTTTCGTCCTGGGATCATAGTGATCCCCCTGCCTGCCGCTTAAGCATTCCACCCTCACGTCGTACAATCCCTCATTATTCAATATTCTTCTTGCCGCGTCCCCGCCGGTGATCCCCGCCATATTGCCTATGCGGCTGTATTTGTTCATAGTGGAGTTCACCAGAGCGCTGGCTCCCATGCACAGCAGCGCGCCGATAAGAACCAACAGATATGTGGGATCCATATACATTCCATAATATCCAAGTCCGCCGTAATATAACAACATCTCCGTCACCTGTCCCTTCCTCATAATGATCCGGACCCTTTTGCCCGCCGTCCGTTATCCAAGCTGTTCCCCGGGCCGGATCTTCATGCCCAGCAAAAAGTCATGGACGCTCATTCTTTTCTTTCCCTCTAACTGCAGGCTCCTTACCACTAAAAAGCCTTCACCGCAGGCTATGGTCAGACTGTCCTTTGTCACCTCTGCCACAGTCCCGACCCCAGAACCGCCGGTCTTCTGCAGAACCTGGGCTTCTTCCGCCGCCCGGGATGTTTCCGTGCTTCCCGTTTTCCCAGCGGTCCGCGACGTTTCCGCCGTCCGGGTCACTTCCGCGCCTCCCGTTTCTTCAACAGCATGTGCTTCCCAGATTTTCAGCTGCTTTCCCTTATAGCCGGTAAAGGCGCTGGGCCAGGGAGTCATGGCCCGTATCTGGCAGTCGATCTCTTCCGCGCTCTTTGTAAAATCGATCCGCCCCATCTCCTTTGAGATCAGGGGCGCATAACAGCTCTCCTCCTCCCTTTGGGGAACAGGAGATAGCTTTCCAGTCTCCAGAAGCGGAAGAGCCTCCACGATGGCTTCTCCTCCCAGCTTCATCAGTCTGTCATGAAGGGTTTCATAAGTTTCCCTTTCATCCAGCTCTATCTCCTTCTGATACAGGATATCCCCTGTATCCAGCCCCGCATTCATCTGCATGATCGTGATCCCTGTCTTCTTCTCTCCGTTCAAGATCACATGCTGGATCGGAGAGGCTCCCCTGTACCTGGGAAGCAGGGAGGCATGGATATTCAGACAGCCAAACCTTGGCATATCCAGGATCTCCTGGGACAGGATCTGCCCGAAGGCCGCCACCACAAAGAGATCCGCTTCCATTTTTTTAAGCTCCTCCACAGCCTCGGGAGCCTTGATCCTCCGGGGCTGGAATACAGGGATCCCATGCTCCAGCGCACATTCCTTCACGGGCGGATATACCGGCTGCCCGCTGCGCCCCTTTGCCCGGTCAGGCTGGGTGACTGCGGCCGTGATCTCATGCCCTGCCGCCAGCAGCGCCTCCAGCGCTCCCCTGGCGAAATCCGGAGTTCCCATAAAAACAATTTTCATATTATCTCCATTCCGGAGCGCCTGCGGGATAAACGCATCCTGAAAACAGCTCCTCGTTTCCTTTTGGGAGGCTACTCCTCAACCTCGTCGTAAACCGCGTCCATCAGCTCGCCTTCCACCTTTTCCACGTAGACGTGTCCGTCCAGATGATCCAGCTCGTGGCAGATAGCCCTTGCCAAAAGCTCTGTCCCCTCCAGCTCTATGTTCTTCATGGCGGCGTCCTGCGCCACCACCTTCACATACATGGGCCTCGTAACCACCCCTGTTTTTCCGGGAACGCTCAGACATCCCTCCTGTCCGGTCTGCTCCCCGCTGGTCTCCACGATCCTGGGGTTGATGAGAATATGGGGATCCTCCCCGGTGGTATCAATGACCACAATACGCTTCAGGACTCCGACCTGACAGGCAGCCAGCCCGACGCCTCCCGCTTCATACATTGTATCCAACATGTCCTCGATCAATTCCCTTACCCTGGGAGTCATCTCCTTTACTTCCTTACACCTCAGAGTCAGGCACTCGTCTCCCAGTTCCCTGATATTCCGGATTGCCATTCTGCTTTCCTGCCTTTCTACATCGTATTGATAGGATCAAAATCAAACTGTACGTTTTCACCTTTCGGCTGCCATTCCCGGATCTTTTCCTCCAGGGCATCCTTCACCTTCACAAGTGTACCATAATTTGCATATTTAAGATAGAAAACAAATCTAAAAATATCATTAATTCTTCCGATGGAAGCCGGAGCCGGACCTATGAGAAGCATCCTTTTTTCCAGGGGCTCCCTCGGATCCGCAAAGGAATCAGCTTCCCTTGCAAGACGCTCTGCCAGGGTTCTTCCCCCTTCTTCTTCCTTTGAAAAAACCTGAACCGCCAGCATATGGGATACAGGAGGATAGGACAGCAGCTCTCTGTAAAGGATCTCCTCCCGATAGAAAGCCTCGTAATCCTGACGTGCCGAATATACGACGGCATAGTGCTCCGGCTGATAGGTCTGGATCACCACTTCCCCCGGGATCTCTCCCCTCCCCGCACGGCCTGCCGCCTGGGTCAACAGCTGGAAGGTTCTCTCCCCTGCCCGGAAATCCCCTACCGATAAGGATAGATCCGCAGCGATGATCCCCACTAAGGTCACTCTGGGAAAATCGTGTCCCTTCACGATCATCTGGGTGCCGATGAGCACATCCGCCTCCCCGCTGGAAAAAGATGCCAGGATCTTCTCGTAGCTGTCCTTGCGCCTGGTGGTGTCCGCATCCATCCGCAGCACCCTTGCCTGGGGAAACAGTTCCTTCAGCTTTTCCTCGATCTGTTGGGTTCCTGCCCGGAAACCGGAGATATATTTAGAGCCGCACTGCGGACACAGCTTCATTTTCGGAATCTCATAACCGCAGTAATGGCAGATCAGCCTACCTCCTGCATGCTCTGAAAGGGAAACATCGCAGTGGGGGCATTTGACCACATAGCCGCAGGCACGGCAGGACAAAAATCCCGCATAGCCTCTGCGGTTTAAAAACAGCATGCTCTGTTCTCCTTTTTTCAGGCGGTCGCTCAGAAGCTCCTGCAGCTTCCTGCTGAATATGGAACGGTTCCCCTCTTTCAGCTCAGTGCGCAGATCCGCCACATGCACCTTCGGCAGGGTTCCTCCCGTCAGACGCTCTTTCAGCTGAAAAAGCCTGTATTCTCCCTGCATCGCCCGGTAATAGGATTCCAGAGAGGGGGTCGCGCTACCTAAGACCACGCTGGCTCCATGCAGCCTCGCCACTTCCATGGCGGTCTCCCTGGCATGGTATTTGGGGGTGTTTTCGCTTTTATAACTGCTTTCATGCTCTTCATCGATTACGATCAGTCCGATATCCGGGAACGGCGTGAACAGAGCGGACCTGGGTCCGATGATCACATCGATCTCCCGGTTCTTCGCCCTTTCGCACTGGTCATATTTTTCCCCGGCGGACAGGGTAGAATTTATCAGACTCACCCGGTCTCCAAACCTCCGGTAAAAACGCACCAGAGTCTGATAAGTCAGGGCAATCTCCGGAATCAGGAAAACCGCCTGCCTTCCCCTGGCCACCACCTGTTCGATCAGCGCCATATATACTTCCGTCTTGCCGCTCCCAGTGATCCCATGGATCAGGTAGGTCCCCCTCTTTCCTGCATCGTAATCCTGAAGCACTTCCTTTACGATATTCTGCTGAGCATGGCTCAGGTTCTTTCTCGTATCCCCCGTTTCCCGGTCTCCCACGGGATTGCGGTAGGTGCTTTCCGTAACTACCCTTAAAAGCTCTGCACGCTCTAAACTCCTTACCGTAGAAGCAGACACGCCAAGCTTTCCCGTGATCCACTCATAGGGAATGGTCTGACTGGTCAAAAGCTCATTAAGAAGCTTTTCCTTCGCAAACTGCTTTTTTCTCCGGGCTTCCCCAAGAGCCGCGATCAGCGCCTCCCGGCTTCCCCGGCGCTCCACCCTGCGCAGAGTAAGCTTCCTTACGCTCTGCTTTGCCGGAAGCACGGTTTTCAGCGCCTGGATCATGGTGGAACCATAATTCTCATGCATCCAGCCTGCCAGCCGGATCAGCCGGGACTCCACCGTTACCCCGTCCTGAGAAATGGAAAAAATTTCCTTCATCCTGGCAGGGTTTTCCTTCGCCGGCTCATATTTGCATTCTTCCGTAATGGCAATGACGTAGCCCTTCGTAAGCCTGTTTCCCATTCCGAAGGGAACAAGGACCTCCATCCCCACCTCCAGGCGCTCCAGCAGCCCCTCCGGGATCCTGTACTGGAAGGGTCTGTCCACTTCCTCACGGGAAATATCCACTATGATATCCGCATACATACCTTAAGCCTCATTTCTCAACCTAAGCCTCTTCCTGCAGGATTTCCCGGATCAGCACCCTTTCATCCATGGGATATTTTACGCCCCTGATCTCCTGGTAATCCTCATGCCCCTTTCCTGCCAGGACAATGATATCTCCGGGCTGTCCGTTGCGGATACAGTAACGGATGGCTTCCTTCCGGTCACAGATCTCCACATATTTTCCTTCCGTCTTCTGGATCCCGGTCTTGATATCCTCTATGATGGCCTGGGGCTCTTCGAACCTGGGATTATCGGAGGTGATCACCGTCAGATCCGCCAGTCTGCCGCTGACCTCTCCCATTTCAAAACGGCGCAGCCTGGAACGGTTGCCGCCGCATCCAAACAGGCAGACCAGCCTGTTTGGCTCATATTCCCGCAAAGTGGTGAGCAGACTCTTTAGGGCCATGGCATTATGGGCGTAATCGATCATCAGAGTAAACTGGTCAGAAACCTTCACCATCTCGATCCTGCCTTTTACCCTGACCGCCAGAAGGGATCTTTTGATATCGTCCTCCCGGATCCTGAAATGCCTGCAGATGGCAATAGCGCTTAAAGCATTATAAACGCTGAATCGTCCCGGAGCCGCCACCTCCGCATCAAAATCCATCAGCCCGCTCACGTGGAAGGACACCCCCAGTTCTCCAGGCTTATGCACCAGCTGCAGCCTCTCGGCCTTAAGCTCGTTCTTTTCACCCAGGCCGTAATGCTCGATCTCGCAGGTATGTCCTGCCGTTACCTGTTCGCAGTGGACGTCATCCCCGTTGACGATCCCTATCCTGCACTGTCTGAACAACAGACTCTTGCAGGCAAGGTATTCTTCAAAGCTGGCATGTTCATTGGGTCCGATATGATCCGGCTCCAGATTGGTGAAAATGCCATAATCAAAAACAAAGCCCTGGGTCCTGTGAAGCATCAGAGCCTGGGAAGAAACCTCCATCACCACCACGTCCAGCCCGGCTTCCACCATCTTTGCGAAGGTTTCCTGCAGGATATAAGACTCCGGCGTGGTGTTCAGGGCATGCACCCGTTCCCTGCCGATCACCACCTCAATGGTTCCCACCAGCCCCACCTTATAGCCTGCGTTCTCCAGGATGGACTTCACCAGATATGTAGTCGTGGTCTTGCCCTTGGTGCCGGTAACCCCGATGACCTTCAGCTTTTCTGCAGGATTCCCAAAATATGCCGCGGAGATAAAGGCCATGGCGTATCTGGTATCCGCCACCCTGACGACGGTCACGTCCTTTCCTTCCACGCCCTTTACGTCCTTAGAGACCACCAGCACCTTAGCACCCTTCTCCACCACTTCCTGCGCAAAATCATGCCCGTCAAAATTGGCGCCGGCGATACAGAGGAAAAGACAGCCCTCCGTCACCTTCCTGGAATCATAGATAACCTGGGGCACTTCTCTGTCCATCGTTCCCTGAACGCATTCATAATCCAGCTTTTCTAATAATTGTGTAAGCTTCATGAAAGACCTCCCTGTGTTTTGCTGCGATAAGATCCGCTCTCCTTAACTGTATAATACAATGCGGGATCCCTCCTGCCCGACATCGCACTATCCCCTATATAACACATTTTACTCTATTTTTGCAGATTCTACCACCCCTTTTTTGAAATGCTTTTCATAATAATAAAAGCATCTGCTGATTTCAACATAATCTTTTTACAGAGGTATGTAAAAATCGCAGATGCTATTTAATCAGTCATGGCATATATCTGCTTTTCCAGATTCATGTCATTGCCCCGGCGTCTGGTTCAGTCTATTCACTGCGGCAAATGATAGCTTCCTTACCGTACCAACCTGCCATAAAACGATTTGCCTCATTCTCAGGATCTTCCGATAAATCGTCTACACAAATGGGAGCCGGTCTGAAATGATACGGCGGTACAACCACAACATTTCCTCCATTGACGATCATTTCCACCCGGGCAAGATATTCTTTATGAAATTCATTTGCCTCGCCGGTATGCACATAATGATATGCGCTATATGTTGAATAATGCCCTTCCTGCCAGGTATCCTGGGAAAAAATGAACAACATGATCAGCGCTATGATCAAATAAAACGCTGCGGGAATTCCTTCCTGCTTTCTCCAGCTTTCCGGAATCCTTCTCATAAGCCCGGCGAACTTTCCCTGCCGGATCATTTCCCTTAGCCAGCCAAGACAATATATCTCATTGATAAACAGCAGCAAAAGCCATGTGATCTTTACCGCGTTCAAGGTTCTGCCCAGGCCGGCAATTCCCATCGCATACAGGCTTGGTGTAAAACCTGTGGCATATAAACAAAAAGACCACAACACGACAATACCAGGAAAGCGGAATCGAAATTCTGTTTTTTTCACAAGCTTCCAGATAAAAGGCACCAGCAAAATCATAACAGCTACAGTCCGCCATCCGGTAAATGTGGGAATATATCGAAACGCTTCAATAAAAGAATGCCCTATCGCCGATAATGCGCTCATAGAGCTTGGAGCGCCGCCGCTGAAATACTGCTGTCTTATACTGTTTCCGGGAGCCGACACATTATAATAAAATCCAACAATATAAACAAGCAGTGATGGAAGCAGAAGGAGCGCTCTTTTTTTCCGAATCAGTATAACCCCCAGAACAAAAATAGTCAGGCCAAGCAAAAGCCCCTGCAGGGCGCTCACATAATTCGCGCCCCCTCCGATCACGCCTCCCAGAATTGACAGAAATACCAGCAGAGCAACGCTTATTTTCTTTTTTGCATATAATATCTGTATCCATACAGCAGCCGTCAGGAGAAGCAGGGAATGGGTTCCCACATAATGGACGCCGGAATTATACCAATAAAAGCCGGCTCTGTCGGAATGAATCATTTCAACCACCGATGCAGTTACAGTAGCCTGAAGGATCAAACTGCAGACTGGATCCGCATTTAAAACCTTTCGCATCAATACCCTTACCAAAAGAAAAACAGATACCGTCAGGACAATGATCAGGGAAATCGGACCCAGAAAATAATATTGTTCATTCCAGGCAAGAGGCGCCATAGCCATAAAAAACATGGACGAATATGTTCCCTGCCATATATACCATTGAGTTCTCACACAAGAAAAAGCTCCCCACAAAGCACTGCCCAGGCTATAATCAATAGAAAGAAAACGCCTGACAGCATCGCCATACCCGTAATCATCATACCAGGGCACAGAATAAAGAGCAAACCTTAACAGAGGTATGATCAGCAATACCGTAGCCGCTAATGCGATTCCCGCCACCAATCTTAAATCCGGACTCCATAACAATACATTCTTTGCTTTTCCAAGCAGTTTTTTCATAAACAACCCTCCCGTTTCCGTCCATGAAATAATATTACGCTTCTCTAGTCGATCACCTTAATGGTCTCAATAACAGGCCGATTTTCCATAAGAACCGTTCCATTATCATCCTCAACCTTGGTGTTCTCGCAGATATCGTCCACAATGTCCATGCCCTCCGTCACATAACCAAAGCAGGCATACTGTCCGTCCAGATAGGTACTGTCTTTATGTACGATAAAAAACTGGGAGCTGGCGCTGTCATAAGCCCTGTCCCTGGCCATGGAGATCGCCCCTCTGGTATGGGACAAAGGATTCTCCACCCCATTCTCGGAAAATTCTCCCTTGATCTTCTCCTCGGATCCTCCCATGCCGGTGCCCTCCGGGTCTCCGCCCTGCATCATAAAACCGTTTATAATACGGTGAAAGGTCAGGCCGTCATAAAATCCATCCTCCGCCAGCTTCAGGAAGTTTGTCACAGTGATCGGCGCCGCTTCTGCATCCAGCTCCACAAAAATACTTCCCTTATCCTTGATAACGATTTCCACATGGTGCAGATTGCTCTCTGCTTCTTCCCCGGCCGCCGCTTTATCCGTTCCCTCTGCTTCCGCAGTCTTCCCGGATTCTTCCTTCTTTACGGACTCTTCCTTCTTTTCGGTTTTTTCTTCGTTCTCTCCGGCTTTTTCCTTCATTCCGCAGCCTGCCACAAGGATTGCCATAACAAAAATCATAAATATCCAGACAATCTTTTTCTTCATTTTAATCTCCTTTTTATCAGTGATCAATCCGCATAGGGAGCCCTCTGTGCCTTTTCACAGCAGACGCCGCACCAATTCATTTTATCACTTTTTCCCAAAAATACAAGCTGTATACGCAAAAATCCCCGGTGGTTCGCACCGGAGATTCTCGCGATTTTCTTATGAGGGGGGAGATAGTGAGTTCATCAACTATCTAAGTGAATTGTACTCGCTAAATGTGAATAAAATATGTACAATTTCTAATAATTTTATAAACTATTTATAAAAACAATAATAAAATTATCGATCAATAGTTATCCGAAACGATCAACAATAATTCTGCATGATGATCTGCAGACTTTCACTGCCGCGGTACACATTCACAGAAAGCTGGTAGGCAACTGAGATCACATAGTCACAGGCCGTCTCATACAGACGTTCCCTGCTCCCGATTCCAAATCTTGCATCCAGAAATTCATGAAAACGCTCCAGATCTCCGAAAAATACCAGCTCCGCTTCCTGTCCCTCAGCGGTACGCACCCGGAACCTGGCAAAATTATGTTTTGCCCCCATGAGCCACCCTCTGATAAAATGCAGATCCTTATGGGCGAAAAGAGGCTTCGGGTTTCCAACTCCATAGGGCTCCAGCCTTTCCAGTTCCCGGGCAAGCTTCATATCTCCATATGTAACGGGCATGGGAATGTCAATATGTACCTGAGGAATAAAATCTTCTTCCCTAAGGCCCGCGTCTCTGTTCAATTCCATCCTGAAATGCTCCACATCCTCGGCAGCCGTATCAAAAAGATGTGCCAGGGTCAGTCCGGCAGCCAGCTTATGGCCTCCGAATTTTGCGAAGCAGGAACTGATCCTCACCATGTGCTCATACATATGGTAGGCTTCAATGCTCCGTCCTGAGCCCTTCACGCCTTCCTCCCCCTGGGTGAGCACAAACACCGGATGGTTATATTTTTCCCGGATCCGCCCTGCAATAATGCCTGCAAGACTTTCATGCACCATAGGCAGGAAAACCACCAGCACGGGATCCTTTTCCAAATGGTTCTCTTCAAGATACTCCTGGGCCTGTTTGACTCCCTGGAGGGTCAGGTTCTTTCTGCTGTCGTTCAACTCCTTTAATTCCGAAGCGGCGCTTATGGCCTCCGCCTTTGTGCCGCTCTGCAAAAGCTCAAGAGCCCGGGAAGCCGTATCCAGGCGCCCTGTGGCGTTCAGGCAGGGACCTATGACAAAACCCAGGTGATATGCGGATAACCTGGAGGCATCCAGCCCGTTGACCTCCATCAGAGCCCGTAACCCCAGGTTCTTCGTGTGCGCAAGGCGTTTCAGCCCTTCCTTAACCAAGATTCGGTTTTCGTCCTTCAGCTCCATGACATCGCAAACTGTCGCCAAGGCGGCGAACTCCAGAAGCTCCTCCAGAAGTCCTTCCGCCGGCAGTTCTTTCCTGCCCTGTTCCAAGCTGCTTTGCTCTTCTCTGCCTTGCTCCCGCCTTCTTTTCTCCTCTTCCAACAAAGCCTGGAGCAGCTTATAGGCCACTACGCCGCCGCAGATATTTTTATAAGGATAGGTACAGGCTTCCTGTTTTGGATCCACCACGGCTGCCGCCGGAGGCAGAAGCTCATACTTTCTGCCTTCCTCCATACGAAAGGGAACCTCATGATGGTCCGTCACCACAACTGTGATCCCCATCTCCCCGGCCAGTCTGATCTGGTCAGCGGCAGCGATTCCGTTATCACAGGTAACGATCAGCCTGACGCCATCCTTCTTCGCCTCTTCGATCAGATGGTCGTTCAGTCCGTAGCCATCATGGATCCTGTGGGGAATCGCCGTATCCACAACGCCTCCCAGCGCCCTTAATCCCCTGGTCAGAATATAGGAGGAACAGATGCCGTCCACATCGTAATCTCCCATCACGCGGACAGGCTGCCTGCGGTCTATGAAATCCAGGATCACCCGGACCGCCCTATCCATATCTTTCAAAAGCCAGGGACTGTAACAATCCTCCAGCGTCCCATAAAGATATTTCTCCACATCCTTCTCTTCCGCCACATCCCGGTTGCGGATGATGCGGGCAAGGATGGGCGAAATCCCGAATTTCTGCCCCCAGGCATTAAAATCCGCCCGCTTTGCGCTCACAAACCATTTTTCCTGTTTGTACAGCGTCCCTGCAGAGCCTTTTTCACTTTTCAGCTGTCCGTCCTGCATGTCATTTCCGTTCATTTCATTCCCTTCGCTCACTTCGGCATCTTCACTCATTTCAATCTTTTCTGTTTATTTCACTCTTTTCCGTCATCCGCCCTATTCCCTTTTATCATATCGGTCCGGCAAAGCGATGTCAAGAAAAGGATTTAAAAATCCCGGAGGGCAGCATAGCCTCCGGGATAATGATCACATGATAAAACCTGCTGTTTTTCTGATACCAGAAGAAGAATGGATCACTCCGCCTTCTGAGGGAACTTCTTCCTCAGTCCCAGCCACATTGCGCCGGTCAGGCACACGGAAGAATAGGTGCCGCATACGATACCTACCATCAGGGGCAGGGCGAAGTCCTTAATGCTGGTTACGCCCAGCACATACAGCACTGCCACCATGATAAAGGTGGTCAGGGAGGTAAAGACACTTCTGGACAGGGTCTCTGTGATACTGTCGTTCACAACCTGCTCCAGGCTCTCCTTCTTGCCCATGCTCTTCATATTTTCACGTACACGGTCGAAGATCACGATGGTAGCGTTAATGGAGTAACCCACGATGGTGAGCAGGCAGGCGATAAAGGTATTGCCCACGGAGATCCTGGCCGCCGCATAGAAGGCAAGCACCACCAGCACGTCATGGGTCAGGGCTGCAACACTGCTGATACCAAAACGGATATCGCTGAAACGCACCCTGATATAGATCAGCATACAGATAATTGCCACAACTACCGCCAGAATGGTATCCGTGGTCATTTCCTTACTGATGGTGGAGCTGATGGTCTCAGAAGTGATGCTCTGTTTGCTGACGCCAAATTTCTCCACGAACATCTCGTCCAGTTCCTCTCTCTGATCCACATTCAGGGCATTGGACTTGAAGATCACCTCATTGGAATCCTGTACAGTCTGAATCTGAACCGCGCTTCCTGTGATCTCTTCCACAGAAGGAAGGATCTCACTGTTGACCTGCTCCAGGGTCCTGCTTTCGTTGAAGTTCACTGTGGTGGCAGTACCGCCCTTAAACTCCAGGCTCAGGTTAAAGGGATCTCCGATGGTGGCCTGATTGATGCCCATCACAACGAAGCCTGCCACGATCACTGCAAGGGATATGCCAAAGAACAGCTTCTTTCTGGAAAGGAAATCGATTCCCCTGGCAGCTTTTCCTTTCCCATACCATTTAATATCCTGAATGCCCAGGGCATAAAACGCGTTCATGATCCATCTGGTCACAACCAGGGCGGTGAACATGGACAGCACGATACCAAGGGCAAGGGTCTGGGCAAAGCCCTTAATGGAACCGGGGGCAAGCAAGAGCAGCACGCCCGCCGCGATAAGGGTGGTGATATTGCCGTCAATAATGGCGGACAGAGCCTTATCAAAACCGATCTTTAAGGCTGTCCGGATACTGGTGCCCGCCCCGATCTCTTCCCGGATCCTGGCAAAGATGATCACGTTGGCATCCACTGCCATACCAATGGAAAGAATAATGCCCGCGATGCCGGACAGGGTCAGGGTCATGTCAAAGCCGTTGAGCAGAAGCACCACCAGAGCCACATACAGGCTCAGACCAATGGCAGAGGCAACGCCCATGATCCGGTAAACACCGATCATGAAAAGGATCACGATGATAAAACCGATCACACCCGCAAGAAGGCTGGTGCTGATAGCTTCCACTCCCAGCTGGGCTCCTACTACCTTGGAATGCAGCTCCTCCAGTTCCAGGCTTAAGCCTCCGATACGGATGGTGGTTGCCAGATTCTCAGCCCGCTCCCAGGAATCCATAGGCTCGATGAGGGCGACGCCGTCCGTCATAACACTGTTTACAGTGGCGACGCTGGCAAAGCTTCCGTCATAATAAATGGCAAGGGTTTCATGTCCATTATCATAAGCTCTTCTGGTGGCCTCCTCAAATTTGGAGGTGCCCTCGTTCGTCATGGTCAGACGCACCGCAATGGTGCTGTTGCCGTAATTATCAGTATAAGAAACCGCTTCCGCATTGGCCACATCCATACCGGTCAGCGGAATGGAACCTTCCTCCTGCAGCTCCTCAATGCTCTTGTTCAGGACATAACCATAGCTTCCGCCTGCGCCGGACTGGAGGCTGTAGTTCTCATTGCCCTCCGCATCCGTCTGATGGATAAAATACAGAGTGCCGGGTCTGCCCAGTTCCTGCAGGATGGCATTGGCGTCAGACACACCGGGTATCTCGATATTGATACGGTTCGTACCCTCCTGATACACAATAGCCTCCGTGCTGTAATGGTACACACGTTCCTGCAGCTTGGCTATGGTATCCTGCATATCGGTACGGCTGGGATTCTCTTCCCCCACCACC
>CANQBS010000031.1 GCA_947589075.1 uncultured Acetatifactor sp. | reverse complement strand
TGTCCGGTAGGAATCGAGATCAACAACTGTGCCCGCATGAGCCTGCTGATCCGGCGTTCTCCTTCGGCGGCGCAGCTGACGCCCCAGGTTCAGGAAAAGATGAAGCTGATCGAGAAATGCCTTCACTGCAACCAGTGCAGGGTAAAATGTCCTTACGGGCTGGATACGCCTGCCCTGCTTCAGAAGAATTACCAGGATTACTGCGAGATCCTGGCAGGAAAAGAATTTTAACTGCGGAGAAATCCCGCTGGATAAATGAAATTCTGTGAGATAGACGAATCCCCGCTAGACAGATGAAATTCCTGAGAGAAAAATGAAACCTGTAAGATATGGTCCCCGAAAAGCCGTATGTTTCATGGCTTTTCGGGGATACTTTTATGTGTCAGAAAAAGAAAATGATTTTGTCTATCAGAAAAATGGAGAAAAATGGAAAGGCAGGAAGAGCAGGATGAAATATCTGGAAATTGTAAAGGTACATGGACGGGAGATCCTAGATTCCCGGGGGAATCCCACGGCGGAAGCGGAGGTGACGGTGCAGGACCGGGAAGAGGGGCGTTTTTATACGGGCAGGGCGGCAGTTCCTTCCGGAGCCAGCAGGGGACGGTTTGAGGCGGCGGAGCTGAGAGATGGGGAAACCAGGTATTTTGGTCTGGGAGTTCAGAATGCCGTAAAGAATATCAACGAGAAGATTGCCAGTGTCCTTTGCGGGCGAAATGGGGCGGAGCAGGTGCTGGTGGACAGGATCCTGCTGGAAACGGACGGAACGGAAAACAAAAGCAATCTTGGGGCAAACGCCATGCTGGCAGTGTCCCTGGCCGCGGCGCGGGCGGCGGCTTTGGCCTTTGGTCTGCCGCTTTACCGGTATCTGGGAGGAGTCAACGCAAAACTGCTTCCCGTGCCCATGATGAATATTTTGAACGGCGGGAAGCATGCGGCGAATACCGTGGATTTCCAGGAATTTATGATCATGCCCGCGCAGGCGGAAAGTTTTCAGGAGGGGCTTAGGATCTGCGCAGAGATCTATCATAATTTAAAAGGCATCCTGAAAGGCAGGGGCCTTTCCACAGGAGTGGGAGATGAGGGCGGCTTCGCTCCGGATCTGCCGGATGCGGAAAGCGTATTGTCCGTTATCGTGGAGGCCATAGAGGCTGCGGGCTATGCTCCCGGCCGGGATATTAAGATCGCCCTGGACGCGGCCGGCAGTGAATTATATAAGGAAGAAACGGGAAGGTATCATTTCCCGGGGGAGAGCAGCCTGAAGGGAGAAGAGGTGACCCGCAGCACGGAGGAGATGATTTCCTACTATGAGGAACTGGCGGAGAAATTTCCCATCGTTTCCATTGAGGACGGTCTGGCGGAAGAGGACTGGGAGGGCTGGCAGGAATTGACGGCGCGGCTGGGAGACAGGGTGCAGCTGGTGGGCGACGATCTGTTTGTAACCAATGTCAGGCGGCTGGATGCGGGGATCAAGCTGCATTGTGCCAATGCCGTTCTGATCAAGGTGAACCAGATCGGTACTCTGACGGAAGCGTTAAACGCAGTGGAGATGGCTCACAAAAACGGGTATAAGGCTATCATTTCCCACAGGTCCGGGGAAACGGAGGATACCACCATCGCGGATATCGCCGTGGCGGTGAACGCGGGGCAGATCAAGACCGGCGCTCCCTGCAGAAGCGACCGGACAGCCAAGTATAACAGGCTTCTGAGGATTGAGGAAGAGTTGAAGCAGGTTGCCCAGTATATGGAGCCTTTCAAAAAAATATGACAAAATGTCCGTCCTGCAAGTATGTACGCTTGCGGAGAACGGACATTTTTCTTTGTAAAAATAGGAAATGTTGCAAAAACTGCTTGACATTTCATATTTCACGCCTTATAATGAGAAATCAGTGAAGTGGGTGGGCACTTTGCTGCTATAAAGGGAAAAAGCAAAAAGGGCTGCCGAATGGCGGACACTTTATGTTTTATGGCAGTTCTGCCATATTTTCCCTTACATATTTTCGTGAATTTAACCTTTAAAAATGCTTTTGTTGAGGAGATTATGAAAAGTCTGCGACATTTTAAAAGGTTAAAGATAAACAATATTCCAAAAGGAGGAAACATTTATGAAAAAGAAAGCTTTAAGCTTAGTGTTGGCGCTTTCTATGGTAGTAATGAGTCTGGCAGCCTGCGGCGGCAGCGGCGAAGAGACCGGAAGCACTACTCCCAGTACGGAATCCGTACCTGCTTCTGTGCAGGAAGAGACACCAAGCACAACTCCCGACGAGACTCCTACCCTGGAGAACCGTGTGATCCTGGGCAATATCACAGAACTTGGCGGCAATTTCCGCTATCCTTCATGGGGCGGCAACACTGCAGGCGCTGCTGATATCGACATCAACAACCTGACCACCGGTTATTCCACTATGGAGACCAATCAGGGCGGCGCATATGTCTGGAATGAGACCGCTGTGAAGAGTCACACCGAGACTGAGAATGAGGACGGCACCTATACCGTTCACATTGAACTGAACGAGGGTCTGACCTTCTCCGACGGCAGCCCCATTACAGCTCAGAACTATCTTGCCACCCCCCTGGCATTCAGCACGGAAGTGGCTGTAGGCGCAGGCCTGAGCGGCATGGGCGGACAATCCTTCGTAGGATTCGATGATTTCCACGCCTACACAGGTCCCGGTTCCGAGGCAGGCACGAAGACCTTCTCCGGTATCCGTATGCTGGACGACTATACCTTTGAGGTTACCATCAGTTCAGATTTTTATCCTTACTATTATGCATATACATACGCTGCTTTCTCCCCTTATCCCATGGGGCTGTTCAGCGGCGAGGGCGTTACCATTCAGGATGACGGCGAAGGCTGCTACCTTTCCGACAACTTCTATGAGAAGAACGGCGAGGATTATGTAGTAGCCCAGCAGATGACGGATAACCGTTATGATATCAGCAAGTATCCTTATTCAGGTCCTTATGTGATCAGCGAATGGGATGCGAGCACCAAGCAGGCGGTCCTGACCCGGAACCCTGAATATAAGGGAAATTTTGAGGGGCAGAAGCCTTCTATCGAGACCATCGTTTATGTATGGATCATTGAGGAAACCCAGCTTGACCAGCTTAAGAGGGGTGCAGTGGATGTCCTGTCCGGCATTACCGGCGGCGATCTTACGAAAGCTGCTTTGGAAGTTGTAGATGGCACTAACTTCAATGAAGTACATTATCAGCGTGCCGGTTACGGTAAGATTCAGTTCGACTGCGACTTCGGTCCCACCATGTTCACGGAAGTACGTCAGGCTATCGCCTACCTGCTTGACCGTACTGCTTTCTGCCAGGCCTTTACCGGCGGTTACGGCGTAGTGGTTGACGGACCTTACAGCCCTGATTTCGATATGTGGCGCGCCGTGCAGGATGATATCGAGCTGATCGATTATTCCTATTCTCCCGCCAACGCAGTGAAGGTACTTGAAGAGGGCGGCTGGATCTACAATTCCAAGGGCGAGCCTTTTGTGGCAGGCGCTTCCGGCGTTGATTCCGTCCGTTACAAGAAGCTGACCGAGGAAGAAGCAAACGCTCTTGATATCTATGGAAATGATGCCGGCAACAAGAACTACGCTTCTGTGGCGAATACGGACGGCATTGAATACAAGACCGTTGAGATCAATGGGGAGTACTACATGCCTTTAGCCATCAACTGGTTTGGTTCTCAGCCCAACACTGTTACTGATCTTCTGAGCACTACCCTGGCCAACAGCTCCGATCTGGCAGAAACAGGTATGGTAATCCGTTCTACTACCGGAGACTTCACCACTCTGACGGGCAATATTCATCGTGATTCTACCATGGGCTATCTCGGAACTCCTGTTTATGGTATGTATAACCTGGCTACAGGCTGGAATTCCGCTATTTATGACTATTCCTGGAACTGGATGAGCGATCCCGACTGGGCAGACAACTCCGTCAACAAGCTGATCGATCCTTATGACACAGTGTTCCCTTATGACATGAGCGCTGAGAAGCTGAGCTATGAGGATGCCCTTGCAGCAGCGGACGGAAAGCTGGGTATCGATTATCTGTCCTTCGGTATGGTGTACAATGCGAAGACGGCAGACGAGTACAACCAGTGGTGGATGGCATATATCGAGCGCTGGAATCAGCTGATGCCGGATATCCCTCTGTATTCCAATTATTACTATGACGTTTACAACGCCAAGATTGAGAATTTCGAGACCAGTCCTTTCTTCGGACCTGCAAGCGCGATTCTCTATGCCAACGTCAAGGGATTTTGATGGATGGATCTTGATTTAACCTGATACAAGGATGGGGCAGCCCAAGCGACTGCCCCATTTTTAAAATGAGAAATATTCATTACTACCGTGGAAAGGAAGTTTGGATATGGGTAAATATGTCCTCAAACGTCTGGGTTATATGCTGATCGTCATGGTCATCCTTTCCCTTCTGATGTTCCTTGTTTATACCATGATTCCCTATGACCGTGCCGTAACCGAGGCAGAAGGCTTCAAGGCGGCTTATAAAGGAAACCCCAATGCGGCTGCTCTTTATGAGGAAAAGCTGACGCAGCTGCGCCGGGAGCTGGGTACGGATCAGAATGTTTTCGTCCGTTATCTGGGTTGGATTGGTCTCGGGAAGATCAACGGAAAATATAATGGAATTTTCCAGGGAAATTTTGGCTACAGCTACACCTATGACCGGCCTGTGATCGATGTATTGAAAACACCAATGGTGAATACGATTTTCATCAATATCTTTGCCACCATACTTGGTCTGGGAATCACCATACCCCTGGGAATTTTCTGCGCTGTGAAGCGGGGCAGCAAAAGGGATACCGTCATCCAGATCGGTACGATCATCGGCTACAGTATTCCCTCATTTATTATCGCCATCATCTTTATCTGGTTCTTTGCCATCATTTTAAAATGGTTCCCGGTGTCTGGAATGAAAACTCCCGGATCCAATTATACAGGCTGGGCGGAGCTGAAGGACAGGCTTTATTATATGCTGCTGCCGCTGATCGTCATGACCTTTTCTTCTCTTGGGGGGATGACCCGTTATGTACGGGCGTCCATGACGGAGGCGCTGAGTTTGGACTGCATCCGTACTGCCAGGGCCAAGGGACTGCGGGAGAGGGTAGTAGTTTATTCTCATGCCTTCCGTAACGCCTTGATTCCCATCATTACCCTTGTGATCGGATGGTTCCTTGGGATTTTTTCCGGTTCCGTCGTATTGGAGAATATATTCGGACTGAACGGTGTTGGCCGTCTGTATATCAATGCCCTGAATGACAAGGATTTTGAAGTGGTGCTGCTTCTTCAGATGTTCTACGTGGCCATTGGGCTGATCGGCAATCTGGTCATTGATATCGCTTACGGCTTCGCGGATCCGAGAGTCCGTGTGAATAAATAGTGGGAGGTGGTCGTGATGAATGAGAAGAAAAAAGGATCTTCACGGGGCGGCGCATCCCAGGGAACCCATCGCGGGTGGCTCGGGCGTATGTTTATGGGCGCCAGCAAGGAAGTGAAGGATGATCGCTATGACAGCCCCAGCAAACAGGCAGTCAAGCGTTTTTTCCGCACTCCCGTGGCAACAGTGGCCGTGGTGGTGCTGATCTCCATGTTTGCCTTTGTTTTCATCGGTTCTGCCATCTGTCCGGTGGATCTGACAGAGTCCGGCGCGGAAATGCTCCATACCAATGTGGCCCCTACCCAGAGTTTCCTGAAAATACCGGAAGATATGAAGGACGGCGTGGTGGATATTTCTTCCCATGGAACCTTTACCATAGGTCTGTCTACCGACGGCAACGTCTATATGTGGGGATTTAATCCCAATACCTCGTCAGATCCCCGTCTGAATGTGATGAATATTCCGGAGGAAGTGAAAAACAGCAAAATAACCCATGTGGCGGCGGGTTCCGACCACTGCGTTGCCATCAGCGCGGACGGACATGTTTATTGCTGGGGAGCCTTTGATGTGGGGCAGTACGGATATGAAGGCACCATGCTCGCTGCTTCCCGCAAACAGCCGGAGGAACTGGTGGAAGGCACGATCGACCCGGATCAGGTACAGCAGCTTATCTGCGGAAATCAGGTCACCGCCATTCTGATGAAGGACGGAACCATCTATGCCTGGGGCAACGACGGACTCAGCGCCGTCAACCTTTCTTCGGTCATCAAATATGGCAAGAACGAAGCAAGGCTGGTGAAGCTGGCCTTTACCAATGACTGTATTTACGGCATTGATGAAAACGGCGTCTTTGTGCCGGGTAAGTCCAGCAAGTTTGATACCATTGCCCTGACGGATGAAAACGGTGCGACCATTGTCACTACCCTGCAGGATGTGATCGCCGGAAGAAAGCTGATCGATATCGCGGCTACCGACAATGCCATCGCCCTTGTTACAGAAGACGGTGATCTCATTGTTTCCGGCATGAAGGAGCCTGTTCCGGTGATCCCGGAAGGGGACGGCGTCAAGCAGGTATCTGCCGGCACCCGCCATTTCAGCCTTGTTACGGAACAGGGAAGAGTATATTCCTGGGGACAGAGCTACAGGGGACAGTGTAATGTGCCCGCCTCCCTTACAGAACCGGGAGCGGCTGATTCTGTCATCGCCAGCGGCTTTCAGAATTATGCCTATAAGGATGGAAAATATGTGGATGCCTGGGGGCTGAAAGGCTACCTGATGGGTACCGACGATATGGGAAGGGATATTTTTGTCCGACTCATTAACGGCGGCAAGATGACCATGACTGTCGGAGCGGTAGCGGTCATCATCTCAACCATCATAGGTATTATCATAGGATGTTTATCCGGATATTTCGGCGGCGCGGCGGATCTGCTGCTGATGCGTTTTACCGAAATCTGCGGCTCCATCCCCTTCCTGCCCTTTGCGCTGGTGCTTTCTGTGATCCTGCAGGCTTCCAATCTGCAGGAGAATACAAGGATCTTCATTATCATGGTGATCCTGGGGCTGTTAAGCTGGACCGGCCTTGCCAAAATGGTGAGGGGCCAGATCCTGGCGGAGAGGGAAAAGGAGTTCGTCACCGCTGCCAGGAGCATGGGTGTAAAGGAAGGGCGGATCGCCTTTAAGCATATCCTGCCTAATATCATATCGGTTATTTTAGTCACATTGACCCTGGATTTTGCCGGATGTATGCTTACGGAATCAAGTTTGTCCTATCTTGGCTTCGGAGTCCAGCTTCCACGTCCTACCTGGGGCAACATGCTCAACGGAGCCCGTAATGCACTGGTCATCCAGACGTATTGGTGGAGATGGGTTTTCCCGGCTCTGTTCTTATCCATTGTGGTGATCTGTATCAATGTGATCGGGGATACCTTAAGGGATGTCCTGGATCCGAAATCGGAGGTGGAAAAATAATGGCTGAAACGACACAACACCTTCTCGAGGTCAAGAATCTGAAAACTTTCTTTAAAACCAGAAATGGCATCGTAAAAGCAGTAAACGACGTATCCTATTCCCTGGAGGCGGGGAAGACCATAGGGATCGTGGGAGAATCCGGTTCCGGCAAGAGCGTTTCCGCAATGAGTATCCTGCGTCTTTTGGATGCCAATGGTTATATAGATTCGGGAGAAATCCTTTTTGAAGGACAGGATCTGACGAAGCTCAGTCAGGATGAGATGTACCATATACGGGGCAATGCGATTTCCGTTATCTTCCAGGAGCCTATGACCAGCCTGAATCCGGTCTTTACTGTGGACAGACAGCTGTGTGAGCCCTTTATGATCCATCAGGGCATGAATAAGAAGCAGGCTCATAAGGAGGCTCTGCGTCTGTTGGCGGACGTCCAGCTGCCGAATCCGGAGGTAGTCATCAAGCAGTATCCCCATCAGCTCTCCGGAGGGATGCGCCAGAGGGTGATGATCGCTATGGCTCTGGCCTGTCGTCCCAGGATCCTGATCGCGGATGAGCCTACCACAGCTTTGGATGTTACCATTCAGGCTCAGATCCTGCATTTGATGAACGAGCTCCAAAAGGAAAAGGGCACCAGCATTATTTTCATCACCCATGACCTGGGGGTCATTAATGAAATGGCGGACGATGTGGCTGTGATGTACTGCGGCCAGGTGGTGGAAAAGGCTCCCGCGAAGGTGATTTTCTCTGACTGCCGCATGAGTCATCCTTATACGGAAGGGCTTATGATGTCCATTCCCAGGATGAGCGCGATGGACCAGAAGATCGAGCCGATCCCCGGCGTGGTGCCTCATCCTCTGGATCTTCCGGAAGGCTGCAAATTCGCTCCGCGCTGTAAATACTGTACGAAAAAGTGTATGGATCAGGAGCCTGATCTTGTTGAGGTGGAGAAGGATCATATGATCCGCTGCCTCTATCCTGAAAAGGGGGTGAGACGCAGTGAAGAGCACAAAAAAATTGTTGTCAATAACTGATCTGAAAAAGTATTTTCCTGTGGCGAAAACCTCTATTTTCCAGAGAAACCAGCTTTATGTGCGCGCCAATGAGGATATATCCCTTGATATCTATGAAGGGGAGACCATCGGCGTCGTAGGGGAGAGCGGATGCGGCAAATCCACCCTGGGGCGCACCCTGCTTCAGCTTTACCCCCAGACGGCGGGCAATACCATGTATTACGGAGTTTCCCTTGCGGACATGACCCCCGCATATTTTAAGGATACCCTGCGGAATCTGGAGAAATATAAGGCAAAGTATAAAAAGGCTGTGGAAAAGGCGGAGGAACTCAGCAAAAAAGTGGAGGAGACCGGGGAAGAGTCTGCGGATTTTTATTTGCTTCAAAACCGGAACCTGGCCCGCTGTGAGGAAAAGATCTGTCTGAACAATATCGTTAAGATCATGGGCGGTTTTTTCGCTTATGATCCGGATGACAAGGGACGGAATCTGCTGCTGCAGCTTTATCACCAGAACGTCCGGCGCAATAAAGCCGCCGAAAATGAAAAGGCAGGCTATGAGCAGACGATAAAGGAGCTTCGGACCAAACTGGATGAACTCAGGGAAAGCTACGCCTCGGAGCCTTCTTTCGCAAAATATGAAGAAATGCGGGACGACGGCATAGATCTTGCCAGACTTCGTTACAATGAGATGAGGCTTCTGCGCAAGGATTTGCAGATCATTTTTCAGGATCCTTACTCCAGTTTAAATCCGCGTTTTACCATAGGACAGATCATTGAGGAAGGTCTGCTGACTCATAAATTCTACAAGCATGGTTCTGAGGAAATGGAGAGGCATATAGTCAGCACGATGGAGAAATGCGGGCTTCAGGATTATATGGTGAATCGTTATCCCCACCAGTTTTCCGGCGGACAGCGCCAGCGTGTGGCTATCGCAAGGGCATTGGCGGTAAAGCCCAAATTTGTAGTCTGTGATGAGTGCGTTTCGGCTCTGGATGTTTCCATACAGTCGCAGATCATCAATCTGCTCCAGGAACTGAAGGAAAAGGAGAATCTCACTTATATGTTTATTTCCCATGACCTGAGCGTGGTTCGTTATATTTCGGACCGGATCTGTGTCATGTATCTGGGAAATGTGGTGGAGCTTGCTGATACAGAGACGATTTTCGCAGATCCCAGACATCCCTATACCGTGGCTCTGCTCAGCTCCATCCCGACGACAGAGGCGGAGCCCCAGAAGAAGGACCGCATACTGCTGGAAGGCAATATTCCTTCTCCTGTCAAGCCCCCTGACGGCTGCAAGTTCCATACCCGCTGTTTTATGGCATGTGATAAATGCAGACGGATTCCTCCCGAGCTGCAGGAGATAGAACCGGGACATTTCCTGGCGTGTCATTTTCCTGAACGCAAGCAGGATGAAAATGGAAATTATCTTTTTCAAATGCCGGGCTCGGGAAAGGAGTAGACAATGATCTGGAGACGGCTGAAAAAGTCCACCAAGGAAGAAGATCAAAAATTTGCGGAAATGATGGAGGAAGAGCATGTTTCCTTCCGGGAGAGGTTGCTTATGACCCTCACTGCCTATGTGGTCCTGCTGCTGCCCAGCATACTTATCCTGTTAGCCCTTGCGCTATTTTCCATGTGGCTGTTTGGAGCATTCTCATGACAGGACTATGATCATTGTGGCGCTGACAGCGGACGGCTGGCTGAATTGCTACTGTGAAATCGAAATCGAAATGTTGCGAAAACTTCTTGACATTTCGGCTTTTACCCCGTATAATCTTTACTTAGTAATGTGGGTTGTAAACTTTGTTGCTATAAAGCGAAAAAGTCAGGAGCCTTTTCCGAAATTCCCCCAAAAGGGAATTTATGGAGGTTATGCGGCGGCAGTCCCGCCCATAAGAAAAAAAGGACTGCCGAAAGGGTGAAGCCCATAAAACAGTATCGATCAGAAGAATAGAATTTAAGGAGGCGGTAAATCTGGCAATTCAGATTTACCGCCTCTTTAACGTTTTGTTTCCTGGACCATGTTTCTAAGGTATCTTTTAGGGTCCCGGATCCTTTTTTACAGGTGATTCAGGAGAGAATCCGGCAGGTTCCCCACATATTCAAAGGAAATTTCGATATCCTGTTTTCGGTGTCCCTCCGATTTATCCGGAGCATGTACATATACGGCATGTACAAGATCGTTCAGCATGGAGGGGCTCAGTTCACAGGCGTCCTTATATTGATGGATCCTATCGATAAAGCAGTCAATTTGTTCTGTTTTTTCAGATTGTTTGGCAATTTCCCGTTTCAGCTTTTCTGTCCGCTTTTTCAGATCATTCTGTTCTTGTTCATAATCCCCGGAGAGGATCAAAAATCTTTCATCAGAAAGCTTTCCGCAGACATTATCCTCATAAATGCGCTTGAAAAGTTGATTTAACTCTTTTATCCTGGTTTCTGCAGAGGAAAGCTCCTGGCGCATGTCAGCGATCTGGCGGCGGGTTTTGGTCTCCTGCATCAGGCCCATGGCGAGACGGAAGGCTTCTTCCTGTTCTGATACCAGGGATATGACCTGCATCACATCATGATACACCTTCTGTTCCAGAGTAAGAGCCCGGATAAAGTGAGTGGCGCAGACCTCTTTTCCCTTTTTGCGGGAGGTGGAGCAGACAAAATAATCCTGTCTTGCCTCAAAATTCCTGCTGGTGCAGTAATACAGCTTTTCTCCGCAGTCCGCGCATCTGGCGATACCGGAGAACATATTTGTTTTGCCGGTTTTGGCGGGACGACGTTTGTTTGCCCGCAGTTCCTGTACCCGGTTCCAGATGTCCGGGTCTATGATAGCTTCATGGGTATTCTGAAAAATGAGCAGCTTATCCTCCTGATTGAAGCATTTGCGTTTGCTTTTATAAGATTGTCTGTAGGTTTTGAAATTCACGGTATGTCCCTGGTATTCCGGTCTGCCCAGGATCCCTGCAATGGATTTTTGGTCCCAGTCGTAAGGGTTCTGGGGACAGGGATTTCTGGTGGCAAGCCCTCTTTCCTGATAATAGGCGGTAGGGGTCAGTATCCTTTTTTCGTTTAAGATCCGGGCGATCTGGGAGGGACCGAAGCCTTCCAGACAAAGAGCAAAGATCTGTCTGACTACATCGGCAGCTTCTTTATCAACGACCCAGAGCTTTTTGTTCTGTTCACTTTTCAAATATCCGTAGGGCGGGGCAGTACATAAGTGCTCACCGGCTTCTCCTTTGGATTTCATGACCGCCCGGATTTTTTTGCTGGTATCCTTGGCATACCATTCATTGATGATGTTCAAAAAGGGGGTGAAATCGCTGTCCTGCTGGTGGGAGCTGTCAATCCCATTGTTAATGGCGATAAAACGTACCCCTTTTTCCACAAACAGGATTTCGGTATAAAAGCCTACTTTCAGATAGTCCCTTCCCAGTCGGGACATATCCTTTACGATCAACACCGCCACTTCTCCGTTTTCGATCCGTTCCAAAAGCTCATTCCAGGAGGGACGGTTAAAGTTGGTTCCGCTGTAACCGTCGTCTATGAAATAGGTCTGGTTGGGAAAGCGGTTTTCCTTGGCGTATTTACCCAAAATGGCTTTCTGGTTTACGATGCTGTTGCTGTCGCCCGCAAGCTCGTCGTCCCTGGAAAGACGACAGTAGAGGGCGGTGATCTTGTTGATTGCCTTACTCATATTCTGTTCTCCTTTGTATGATAGATTTGGATTTTATGGGAATCCAGAGCCCATTCTTTTGCTTCCCCGATTACACCCCTGCCTGGAAAATGGGGAGGGTTATGTTTCATTTTATGCGCAATCCGACAGCTTGTCATTGATTTTTGAGGAAAGTTTCTTACGGAAAAGAAAAAATGTATATTGATATAAACTTTTTACTTTTATAAAAGAAAAATATTGACAAAAGCAAAAGTTTTTTATATTATGAGAAAAGAAGACAGGCATGAAGTTGGATCACATTACAGACCGAGACATTTCAGGGAGGAAGAGATATGATCATCAGACCGGACTATATTGCGGCAATAACACCTTTTATCAATACACCCCTTGTGAAGATCCTTTCCGGTGTCAGGCGGTGCGGTAAATCGACGATCATGGAGATGATAAGAGAAGAGCTGCTCCATCGTGGTATTGAAGAGAGTAATATTATCTTAAGGAAATACACAGAGCTGGATATTGACGAAAATTTTACCATGAAGGATATGTATGAAGAACTCAGGGCGGCGATTGCCGGCAGGGGCAGGTGTTATCTGTTGTTGGACGAGCTTCAGGAGGTGAAGGGTTGGGAGAAGGCGGTGAACCAGCTGCTGGAATCCTGGGATGTGGATATTTATGTAACAGGCTCTAATTCCAAGCTGCTTTCAAGTGAGATTTCTACTTATTTGAGCGGACGCTATGTATCTATTCCGGTGTATACCCTTTCTTTTAAGGAGTATCTGGATTTTAAGGGTGCGGGAGAAGCGGACAGGGTACAGATGTTTGACGAATATTTACAATACGGCGGTTTCCCTATCATCGGTGCAGGCAGATTTGATACCAGATCCGCTTATCAGGTGGTGGAAGGGATCTATGCCTCTGTGGTCAGCCGCGACATTTCCAGACGCCACAGGATCAGAAATAAAGAGTTGTTCGACAGGGTCGTAAAATATATGATCGAAAATGTGGGAAGAACTTTTTCCGCCAATTCCATTGTAAAGTTTTTAAAAAATGAGAAGCGGGCGCTCTCTGTGGAAACCATATACAATTATCTGAAATGGCTTTCAGAGGCATTCATTATATATCCCTGTCCCAGATATGACCTTCAGGGAAAGGCTGTGCTAAAGACCCAGGAGAAGTATTTTCTGTCCGATATTTCCCTGAAATACTGTATTATGGGCTTCCAGAGAGGAATGGTTTCCGCCATGCTGGAAAATATTGTTTTTTTGGAAATGAAACGCAGGGGGTATGAGGCATATGTGGGGAAATATTACACCAGGGAGATCGACTTCATCGGGATCCGCAGGGATGAGAAAATCTACATCCAGGTATGCGACCAGTTGCCGGAGGATTCTTCCCGGGAGACGGATAACCTGATGGATATTCCTGACCATTATCACAAGTATGTAGTATGCAGAGATCCCATGGCTGCAGGCAATGTGAAGGGGATTGAACTGGTCCATATCGCTGACTTTCTCTTGAGAAAAAAGTGGTAGCAGAGGAAAATGAAATGGTATCCTGATCGCGCAAAAGTGTCTTTTTCCGGTTTTTCTTGAAAATCAATCAGCATGTCTTATGAGTGTCCGTCTAATGACGGACACTTTTTTTGAATTTGATCCTTCCCCTGTCTTTCTGATAGATTCAGAGAAAGCTTATGGCGGGGCTTTCTAACTTTCTGAAATTGAGGAGATTATGAAAAAATCAAAGATGCAGCGGAGAAGGGTTAAAGATAAATCAATCAAATTTCACAAGGAGGATGAATTATGAGAAAGAAAATTCTCGCATTTCTGCTTGCTGCGGTGATGGTGGTTTCCATGGCTGCCTGCGGAGGCAAAGACAATGAAACAAGCCAGCAGCCCACCCAAGGCTCCAGCAGCACAGAAAGCAGCACGGAACCGGAAGAAACCCCAAAGTCCTATACATACAGGGATTATACCGCAGTTTCTCCGTCCAACTGGAATGAACTTACCTACAAGGACAACAATGATACTCAGATCATGGATTATCTGAAGACCAGCCTCTTCACCTATAACTTTAAGTTCGATGAGGCGGGAGAGATCGTACCCGGTGAGTTTGAGATGGAGTTTGCCGCCGCAACCGCCCTGGAGGATATTTCCGACCAGGTGGACGCAAAGTGGAATGTCCCGGAGGGAGGGAAGGGGTACGCCTATAAGATCACCCTTCGCGACGACCTGAAATGGGAGGACGGTACCAAGATCACCGCTGAGGATTTTGTGTACTCTATGCAGCAGCAGCTGGATCCCCTGTTCCAGAACTACAGGGCTGACAGCTATTATAACGGCGCTACCGTGATCGTCAACGCAAGGAACTATGTAAAGCAGGGTCAGACAGATGCGGCTGTTGATAACTCCGCAACAGGGTTATACACCGTGGAGGATCTGGTAAAGGGCGAGGACGGCGTTTATACCCAGCCGGATGGCGGCGCCATCAAGTTCTCCCTTCTGGACCCCTTAAGCCAGTGCAACGGCAGCAGCGTAACGGATTATTCTGCTTACATGGATGCGGATGCTTTCGCTTCCCTCCAGGCTCTTGCGGATGAGAACGGACGTGTGCCAGTGACGGACGATACCATCGCCCTTGTCACAAAGCTGATCGACACCGCAGACTGGGGCAACGAGCCTCCTGAGAATGTTCCGCTGTACATGGTTTATGAATATACCTATCCTGCGGTTGATTTCAGTGAGGTAGGCTTTTTCGTAGGCGACAATGAGTATGAGCTGATCCTGGTTCTGGAGAAGTCCCTTCCCCTTTTGAAGGAGGATGGTTCCCTTTCCTATCAGGCAGCTTATAACATGCAGTCCCTGCCTTTGGTAAAGAAGGATCTTTATGAGCAGAACAAGGTAGCTCCCACGGAAGGCTCTTCCCTGTGGACCACCACTTACAATACCAGCGCGGAGACCAGCGCAAGCTGGGGACCTTACAAGCTGGAGAGTTTCCAGGCGGGCAAGCAGTACACCCTGGTGAAGAATGAGAACTGGTTCGGTTACAGCGATCCCCGGTATGAGGGACAGTACCAGACCACAAGGATCGTATGCGATACCATCGCTGAGTGGAACGCGGCATGGTTAAGGTTCCTTGCCGGCGAGCTCGACGGAATCGGCATTGATGTATCCGTGGCTGACGAGTACAAGGGAAGCGCAAGGGCTTACTTTACACCGGATGATTTCGTGGCTGCCATGCAGCTGCAGTCCAATGTGGAGCAGTTAAAGGCCCGCGAATCCGAGGGCATCAACAAGTCCATCCTGGCATATGCTGATTTCAGAAAGGCACTGTCCCTTGGAATCGACAGAAGCGACTATGCCACCAAGACCACCACGTCCTCCCTTGCAGGCTACGGCCTGTTCAACTCCATGCACTATTATGATGTGGAGAACGGCGGAGTTTACAGGAATACGGAGGAAGCAAAGCAGGTGCTCTGCGATGTTTACGCCGTTGATGTGAGCCAGTATGCAAGCCTTGACGAGGCGGCTGATTCCATTACGGGCTACAATCTTGAGGAAGCCAGAAGGCTTGTTACCCAGGCTTATAACGACGCTCTCGAAGCCGGTGATATTAAGGAAACGGACAAGGTTCTCCTTACCGTTGGTACCTCTACCATTAACGAAGTGGTACAGAGACGTTTTGATTACAGAAAGAACGCATATCAGGAACTGGTAAAGACCACCCCTCTTGAGGGCAGGCTGGATCTGGAGCTGAAGGAATTCAGCACAAGCTGGGCGGATGATTTCCGCGCCGGCGCATACGATATCTGTGACGGCGGATGGTCCGGTGCCGCATGGGATCCCGGATATTTCCTGTTGGCTTACCTTTCTCCTGACTATATGTATTCCAAGGCATGGGATACAAGCTCAGCCCAGATGACCTTCACCATGAAGGGAGTAGGGGAGAACGGAGCCGATGTGACGGATACCATGTCCTTAATGGATTGGTATAACTGCCTGAACGGCATTCCCGGTTCCAAGTATGACTGGAGCGCAACGGCACTTCCCAATGAGAAGAGGCTTCAGCTGATCGCAGCCCTTGAAAGACAGGTATTGGAAGCTTATTATACGGTTCCTCTTTACAACAATTTCACTGCAAGCCTGATATCCTATAAGGTAGACTACATTACCTATGAGTACAATACCTTCATGGGATACGGCGGTCTCCGGTATATGACCTACAATTATGACGACGATGCCTGGGCGGAGGCGGTAGCTGCCCAGAACGGCGAGCTGAACTACAAGTAACAGGCGTCCGTATCGCCTTAGTGCTTATACAGGCGGGGGATGATATCAACCATCCCCCGCCTGGTCATATATTCGGGCGACGATTTTTCAAAGAGAGGAGGCCTTTGGTCCAAGGGCTTGAGTGGTCATTATGTATATGTTCAAATATATCTGTAAAAGAATAAGCCTCATGCTTGTTACTTTTACGATCATTTTCATCACCTGCTTCATCCTGGTGAAGCTGCTGCCGGTGGATGTATCCAGCGTCGGGATCGGCGAAGATGCGGATAAGATCATTGCCCAGATGGTATCCCGCGGCTACATGAAATATGACAGCGGGTCCGGCAAGTACATCAATACCCCCATCCTGGAACAGCTGGGAAAATATTTAAAGAGAATGATCTTTGAAGGGGATTTCGGAATCGGTTTCAGTATGCCCGAATACCGGGGACGCGCGGTTTGGAGCGTATTTATAGAAAAGCTTCCTCCCACGATTCTGATCAATGTCTATTCGTCGCTTCTGGCTGTGCCCATCGGGATCGTCCTGGGTATTTTCGCAGCCTTGAAGAAAAACAAATGGCAGGATCACCTGATCAGCACCCTGGTCATGGTCTTTATTTCCGTGCCTGCCTTCGTATACGCTTCCCTGGTCCTGTACCTGCTCTGCTTCAAGCTGAGCGCCCTGCCCCTGAGCGTCATGTCCCTTCCGGACATTGTGAAGGCTTATCCTGAGAAGGGGTATTTGTATGTGCCGGGGGAATTTAACTGGTCCCTTTATTTCAATAAGAAAATGTTCCTCTCCATGCTGCCCGCCGTATTCAGCATGTCCTTCGGTTCCATTGCCGGATATGCCCGCTATACCCGCGCCGAGCTGACGGAGGTTTTGACAAGCGAGTTTATGCTCCTTGCAAGGACAAAAGGGCTTACAAAGGCACAGGCAACGGTGCATCATGCGCTGCGCAATGCCATGGTCCCGATTTTCCCGTCCATCATCGGGGAATTTGTAAGCGTCCTGTCAGGCTCGCTGATTATAGAAAAGATTTTCCAGATCCCCGGCGTGGGCGGTCTGTATCTTGCTGCCATCAACTCTACGGACTACGATTTCTTTATGATGCTTTCCGGCTTCTATCTGCTGGTAGGATTGTTGGCGGGACTGGTAGTGGACCTGTCATACGGGGTCATTGATCCCAGGATCAGAATGGGGGCGAAGTGATGAGAGCGGAAGAGCATCAGATTTCAAGTGAAAAATTTGTCCTTCATTCTAAGGGGGGACAGCTGCATGATGAGAAGTTAGAGACAAAGCCGGTTTCCTATTTCCGGGACGCCATGCATCGTTTTGCCAGGAACAAGGCTTCCATAGCGGCGGCAGTGATCATCGGGATTTTGTTCCTTTTTGCAATCCTGGGCCCTGTTCTTACCCCTTACAAGGTTTCGGATGAGGATATCAATTATGCTTATGTTTTGCCCAGGAATGAACTTTTCTACCGAATGGGCATCCGTTTCTGGGACGGGGGCCGCAGGATGGGGGTAACGGAAAGCTCCTACAGCCTCTACCGGGGGATCGAGAAGGAAACCGGCAGGACCGTGATCATGACGGAGCCCGAGGTACGCACAGAGGAATATATGGGCAAGCCCACCTCTTATTATGATTTCCGCCTGGATACCTACAATGCTGTGGGGGTAAAGTTCGTCCTGCTCAGGTATGAAGAGTATGTGGCACTCCAGCAGTATCAGGATGAAAACAATATCCAGGTGATCTTCCCCATCACGGATCCTGCTTTAAGGCCGGAGGCGGAGCAGGATAAGACCAATGCCAATATCTGGTACCGCACCAAGCTCGGTTCCGGAAGGAAAACCACTGTCGTCTATGATGAGAATGGAGATTTTATTCCCATTTATCTGGCGGACAACGGCACGGACCGATATACCAGCAGGATGTACTGGGAAGGCGATGAGAAGCTTTACAGCTATGCCGAGCAAAAGGATGGCAATATGTGGAATGTGCGTGTGGATTACCGCGAGTATTACAGATATATCCATTACAGGGCGGGTGATGGCATTGAGTATCCCAGCTTTCTTTTAGGAACCAATAACGCCGGAAAGGATCTCTTTACCTGCCTTGCCAGCGGTGCCAGGTTCTCTTTCCTGTTAGCCATCATCGTTGCTTCCGTGAACCTTTTTGTAGGGGCGGTATACGGTGCCATAGAAGGGTATTACGGCGGAAAGATCGACCTGATGATGGAGCGTTTCGTGGATATCCTTGCCTCCATTCCTTTTATGATCGTGATCACACTTTTAAAGTATCATTTTGATGTTTCGCATGTCCTGGTTCTGTTCATTGCATTCTTCCTGACGGGCTGGACAGGTATGGCTGCCCGTACCAGGATGCAGTTTTATCGTTTTAAGAATCAGGAATATGTGTTGGTTGCCAGGACTCTTGGAGCCAGGGATTCCAGGATTATGTTCAAGCATATTTTCCCCAACGCCATCGGCACCCTGATCACAGGCAGTGTGCTGGTGATCCCCAGCGTCATATTCTCGGAGACTTCCTTAAGCTATCTGGGCATCATCAACTTAAATACGGGAAGCCTTACCAGCGTAGGAACCCTGCTTGCTACGGGACAGAATTTCCTGTTTACCTATCCGCACATGATTTTATTCCCGTCCATCTTCATCAGCCTGCTGATGCTGAGCTTCAACTTGTTTGGAAACGGGCTGCGGGATGCGTTTAATCCTTCCTTACGGGGAACGGAGGAGTAATAGGTTCGGGAAATCATGTGAAAATGATACGAAAGGAATGTCTGTACATATGGAAAAGAAATTAGAAGTGAAGAATCTGCAGATATCGTTCCGTACCCAGGGCGGGATTTTAAAGGCTGTCAGGAATGTTTCCTTTGACCTGTATAAGGGGGAGACCCTTGCCATTGTGGGAGAATCCGGTTCGGGGAAATCGGTGACGAGTAAGGCGGTTATGGGGATCCTTGCCGGCAACTCCATTGTGGAAGGCGGAGAGATCCTTTATGACGGACAGGATCTGCTGAAAATTTCAGAGGAAGATTATCATAAGATCCGGGGCGACAAGATCGCCATGATCTTCCAGGACCCCATGTCAAGCCTGAATCCCATCATGCGGGTGGGACAACAGCTTACGGAGGCAATGCTTTTAAAGGCAAAAAAAGGAAAGAAAAACGCCAGAAATTCCTTCAACAGCCTGTTAAAGCTCTTAGGGGAGAACATTAAGGCGGCGGACGCCGAAAAGGGTCTTGACAACGGGAAAGAAGTGGATGAAAAGATATCCACCTTTGATAAATTCTGTATTTCCGGCATCAAATATGAAAGTGAGTTCAATGAGGCTTACGGGAACGCGACCCGTCTGGATGTGGATACAAAAACCGCGCTCTTAAAATTTGAAAAGAAAGCAAAGTTCAATGAAAAAGCAGAATTTAAGCACCTTCTCAAGCTCTTAAAGCTTTCTGTGAATCCTTATGTGATCGCAAAAAATGAAAGGACAGATGCCTGCATCAGCGCCCTTTCCTCCCTGGCTGTCCAGAAAAAGCCGGATGAGAAGGAGGCGGCGCGTGTCCTGGAGGAACTGCGCGCCCTGACGGGGGAGGCTCTTGCCAAGACGCGTCCCAACTTTTTTACCCTGGGCTATTACATGCTGAGAAAGCCGGATGAGGATCTGACATCCATGTCAGCAGAGGAGATGAACCGTCTCACCAGAAGCTTCCTGGATGAGGATTATATGCTGGACTTTATTCGGATGGCGCAGGACGGCGTATCCTATTCGGAGAAAAATGCCACCGCCCTTAAAAAAGAATGTTTGCCCAAGTTGAAGGAGGCACTGGCTTATTTTAAGGCGGGGAATCTGGCGGAGCATAAGTCCCGGGAATATCAGAAAACCTTGAAGCCCGGGGTGGAGAAGGCTATCGACCATTTGAATGTGAAAAAGGTCAGCACGGAATATGTGTTCGCAAGCGCCCTGGACGCGGCGCTGGATGCTTATTTTGAAGGAGTCCGCAGAAACCCTGTGGAAGAGAAGATTTATCTGAGAAATAAGGCGAAGTATGACCGGATCATAGGAAAGGGGCAGAACCCGGACTGGGTGCTGAAACCCCAGGTCATCGTGGATCTGGATCTGAAACAGGAGAATATCTGTAAGATCATTGAGAACCTCATCGCTTATTATGAAAGCTGCATTGAAAAGGAAGAGCATTTTGACGCAAACGCCAGAGTCATAGAGATCGTGGATTACCTGAAAGAGCAGGCGTCCCGGGTCGTTGTAAAGATGAACAGATCCATTGCAAAGGCAAGGGCGATCAAACTTTTGGAGGAGGTGGGTATCCCGGAGCCTGCAGTCCGGTTCCGCCAGTATCCCTTTGAGCTTTCCGGAGGTATGAGACAGAGGATCGTCATCGCCATTGCCCTGTCGGCGGACCCGGATATCCTGATCTGCGACGAGCCCACCACGGCTCTGGATGTGACGATCCAGGCCCAGATCCTGGAGCTGATCAATGAGATCAAGGAGAAGAGACATCTTTCCGTTATCTTTATTACCCATAATCTGGGGGTCGTTGCCAACATGGCGGACAGGATCGCGGTAATGTATGCGGGGAAGATCGTGGAATACGGTATGTCGGAGGAAATCTTCTACGAGCCGGCTCATCCTTATACCTGGGCGCTGTTGAGCAGTATGCCGGATCTGGAGACGGAGGAACGTCTGGAGTCCATACCCGGTACGCCGCCTAATATGCTCTATCCGCCAAAGGGTGATGCTTTCGCACCCAGAAATATTTATGCGCTGGATATTGACTTTGAACTGGAGCCTCCTCTTTTTGAGATCACAGCCACTCACAGCGCTGCCACCTGGCTTCTTCATCCGAACGCACCGAAGGTTGAGATGCCGAAGGTGATGAAGGCACGTATTGAGCGGATGCGGAAGGAGGGCAGATAATATGGATGAAAAGAAAGAAGTATTATTGAAGGTGGATCATCTTTGTCAGTATTTTAAATCCGGCAAGCGTGAGCTAAAGGCAGTGGATGATGTGAGCTTCGAAATTTATAAGGGAGAAGTATTCGGCCTTGTGGGAGAATCGGGCTGCGGTAAAACCACCACGGGGCGTTCCATTATCCGGCTTTATGATATTACCGGGGGATCCGTTTATTATAAGGGAGAGAGGATCTGCGCAGGCATCAGGAGCTATCAGGATAATATCAGACAGGCAAGAAAGTCCTACGCTGAAAAGAAAATCTCAAAGGAAGAGCTGGAGAAGATTGTATCAGAAAACAGAGCAGAGATCAAATCAGCCCAGGCGGACCATAAAAAATGGGCACGTACCGGAAAGGGACAAAATCTTCTTACCAACGAGATCCAGATGATTTTCCAGGATCCCATTGCTTCCCTGGATCCCCGTATGACGGTGCATGACATTATTGCGGAGGGCCTTGTGATCCGCGGCGAGAAGAACAAGGAATATATTGAGGAACAGGTCTATAAAATGCTGGAAATGGTGGGGCTTGTGAGGGAACATGCTTCCCGTTATCCCCATGAATTTTCCGGCGGCCAGCGTCAGCGTATCGGGATCGCGAGGGCTGTCATCATGAAGCCGGAGCTCATTATTGCCGATGAGCCCATCTCCGCCCTGGATGTGTCCATTCAGGCTCAGGTGATCAATCTGCTTAATGATCTGAGCCGGAAGATGGGTCTGACCATCATGTTCATCGCCCATGACCTAGCGGTGGTAAAGTATTTCTCCAACAGGATCGCGGTCATGTATTTCGGCAGGATCGTTGAGCTGGCGCCCAGCAATGAGCTGTTCGCACACCCCTTCCATCCCTATACCAGATCCCTGCTTTCCGCAATTCCCCTTCCGGATCCCATTACGGAGCGGAAGAGAAAGAGGGTCGTTTACAATCCCATGCTGGATCACGACTATACAAAGGATGAGCCGGTCATGCGGGAGGTTTATCCGGGGCATTTCGTGAGATGCAGTACGGAGGAATTTGAGAGATATCTTAAGGAGTACCAGGAAGACGAAAAAAAGATCCAGGGAAACAAAACAGCGGATCCGGGAAATGGGGCGAAAGCCGGTGATACCGGGAAAAAGGAACAGGCGCAGTCATGAGAAACGGGAAAAGATTCTGGATCTCCTTTCTCATCTGTTCCGTCTGCAGCTTTTTGATGGCGTGGTCCCGGGGAGTTTTCACCCAGAAGGCTCCCATGGGGGTGCTGCATATCCTTTCCGACAGCTTTCTGGTGGTGGGGATTCTGGCAGTTTGTATTGCGGTCCTTCTCTTTGTCAGCAACGAGGGAACCTTCGACATTTTTGTCTATGGGCTGCAGTCCTTCTGGAGCTTTTTCAGGAGAGATATGTCAAGAAAATATGAGACATTCTTTGATTACAGGACCGCGAGGCAGGAAAAGAAGGTTCCTTTTCTGTTCCTGCTTGTGTGCGGCGTCTTTTTCCTGTTTTTGTCCGTGCTGATGTATGTAGGTTATCGGAAGTGCCTTTAAATGAAATTCCCAGATTTATAAGATTATAAATTTAAAAAATGCGGCGCTGAAAAGGCGGTCTTGTCCCATGTCAGGAATGGGCGGGACCGCTTTGCTGATGATTTTGGCGTTCGAATTTGTTAACCTGTTTGGTTTACTATTGACAACAAATGTTGAATATGTTATTTTGGGGTCATAATAAGTCCGACCGATCGATTGCACAAGAGAATCCATCGCAGGATTAGAAAAAACAATCAATCAGAAAATCAATTACAAAAAAAGACAGGGAGGATGCAACAATGGAATTGAAGGTAAAAGCGGTTCTGGATCCGCAGTTTGAGCCCATGTCCTTGAAGGTGCGTGAAATGAGGGAAGCCACCAGGGAGAATGGACAGGATATCGTCATCGGGGTACAGCGCAATAAGGGCGCCGTTACAACCTACCGCACCCGGATATTCCCGGAAGGAACGGGACACGACGAGGAAAATTACCGTTTCGTGGAGAGAATCGCAAAGACCATGCTTTGGGTGGCGGGCGGTTATAAGATCATCATCTCCGGAGCGGACCAGGTGGCAAAGCGGATCAAGGAAGCCTATACGGACGGCGGATATCGTGATTTCGATCTTCATTTTATGGAGAATGTATATGAGGAAACCTTTGAGGTGGTGTCGGTTCCCCTGGAGGAGGCGCCTGTGGATATCAGCACCGCAGCCCCTGTGGGCAGGCATCTGGACGGCTGCCGGATCGGTTTTGACGCAGGCGGTTCCGACAGAAAGGTTTCTGCTGTAGTGGACGGGGAATCCGTATATTCGGAGGAAGTAGTATGGCTTCCCAAGGTGAATCCGGATCCCCAGTATCATTTTGACGGGATTTATACCGCGATGAAGACCGCCGCGGAGCATATGCCCAGGGTGGACGCCATCGGCGTTTCTTCCGCAGGGGTTTATATCGACAATAAGATCATGGTAGCTTCCCTGTTCTTAAAGGTATCTCCGGAGGATTTTGAAAAGCATGTAAAGACCATGTACATGGATGTGGCGAAGAAGCTGGGAGAAGAGCTGGGACATGAGATCCCCATTGAAGTGGCAAACGACGGGGATGTGACCGCCCTGGCAGGCGCCATGGATCTGAATGACAACTGCGTTTTCGGCGTCGCCATGGGCACCTCAGAGGCTGCGGGGTATGTGGATGCGGACGGCAATATCACGGGATGGCTCAGCGAGCTGGCTTTCGCGCCGGTGGACTTTTGTGAAAACGCCATGGTGGATGAGTGGTCCGGGGATTATGGCTGCGGCGTAAAGTATTTTTCCCAGGATGCGGTTATTAAACTGGCTCCCGCTGCGGGAATCGAGCTGGATGAGTCCCTGACTCCCGCGGAGAAGCTTAAGGTGGTGCAGAGGCTGATGGAGCAGGGCGATGAGAGAGCGGTGAAGATCTATGATACCATCGGCTGCTATTTCGGTTATGCTCTGGGCTATTATGCGGAGTTCTATCAGATGAAGCATGTACTGATCATGGGACGCGTCACCTCCGGAAAGGGCGGCGAGATCCTGCTGGAGCGCGCGAAAGAGGTGCTGGAGGCCGAGTTCCCCGATCTGGCGGGAAGCTGCAGGCTGCACATTCCTGACGAGTCCAGCCGCCGTGTGGGACAGTCTGTTGCGGCGGCGTCCCTGCCGAAACTGGGGTAAAGGATTTGAAGAGCGCAATCCGGACTGGAGGAATATTGTCGGCGGGACGGCGGCATCTGACTGAGCGAATGTATGGAGCAGAGCAGGGGAGCCTGGCGGGTCGGATGCGTCTGACGGGCTGCCTGTTTCTGGCGGGCTGTCTGAGTCCCTTGATTCTCCTGACTTCCTGCGGCGATTTGGTCAGTCGGGAGCCTGCCAGGGAAAACTTTCTGGCAATGGATACCTATATGACCTTTACCCTATATGGGGAGGGGGCGGAGGATGCCATTGCCGATGCAAAGGAAGAGATCCTCAGGCTGGAGAAGCTGTGGTCCGTGACGGATCCGGAAAGCGAGATTTATGCGGTCAATCACGGAGCAGAGAGTGGGAGCGCAGCTGATCACGATATGGACAGCCAGGATCGATATAAATCAGTGATGGTCAGTCCGGAGACCGCGGATCTTGTGGCTTTTGCCCTGAAGATGGCGGAGGAAACCAAGGGCGCGCTGGATCCCACGATCTATCCGGCGCTCACAGCCTGGGGCTTTACCGCGGGAGAATACCGGATTCCCGCTAAAGAAGAGCTGGATGAGCTTTTAAAGCGTGTGGACTATAAAAAGGTAAGACTGGAAGAGAATGAGATCAACCTTCCGGAGGGGATGATGCTGGATCTGGGAGCCGTAGGCAAAGGGTATGCGGGGGATCTTCTGGCAAAGCTTCTGGCAGAAAAGGGAATCAACTCTGCCCTGCTGGACATCGGAGGAAACATTCAGGCTATCGGAAAGAAACCGGACGGCAGCGAGTGGAGACTGGGACTTCGGGCGCCCGGCTTCCTGGAAGGTCCTTCCGGAAAGGGTGATTCGGATACGGGATCGGAAGGCATCCTTGGCAGCCTCAGCGTGTCGGACGCCGCAGTGGTCACATCAGGCGCTTACGAGCGGTATTTTATCGGCGAGGACGGGAAACGGTACGGGCACATCATTGATCCTGTCACGGGCTATCCGGCGGAGAACGGTTTGCTGTCGGTGACGGTGATCGCAGGGGAGGGAAAGCTCTGCGACGCTCTTTCCACTGCTTTGTATGTGATGGGAGCCGGGGAAGCGGCGGACTATTGGCAGGAACACCAGAATTTCGATATGATCCTGGTCACAGAGGATAAGAGGGTACTTTTGACGGAGGGGCTGGAAGATCGGTTTTCCCTGGACAAGGCGTATCAGGATTGGACGATAGAAGTGATCCGGGCCGGATTTGGGGATTGATTCCTGTCCGCAGGTCTGCTATACTTGATCATATACGAAAAAAGCTTCTCTGGGAAGAGAAGAAACAGGAGGAACAACATATGGCAAAGGGAAACGGATTTATCGGAGAATTTAAGAAATTTATCCTGCGCGGCAACGTGGTGGATATGGCTGTTGGTGTGATCGTAGGCGGCGCGTTTACCTCCATTGTTACCAGTTTAAATCAGGATATCCTGACTCCCATCCTGGGAATCTTCGGGGGAACTGATTTCTCCAATCTGGTGGTGAAGCTGGGAAGCGGCGAAGATGCGCCGGTTCTGGCATATGGTAATTTCATTACCGCGGTGCTCAATTTCCTGATCACGGCACTGGTGATCTTCTGCATCGTGAAGGGACTGAATGCGATCAATGACAAATTTAAGAAAAAGGAAGAGGCTCCCGCCCCTGCAGCTCCTACCACAAAGATCTGCCCTTATTGTAAGAGCGAGATCGCAATCGATGCGGTAAGGTGTCCTCATTGTACTTCTCAGTTAAATCAGTAGGGAAAGGTGTTCAGTAGGGAAAGGTGTTCTTACCTGAATGGTTTTATTTGAATTTCAAGAAGCGGATATAGAATGACGTTTAAGAAACCGGAGGCAGCAGTCTCCGGTTTTACTTGTTATAGCTTGAAACTATAGCCAATCCATGATATCATGTATTAGACAAATCCCCGGGGCAGTGGTAAGATACGGCTTATAAGAAAAGGAAGCGCCGAAAGGCAAGCAGTGATGTAAAGCAGGAAGTGCCGAAAAGCAGGAACCGAAAAGCAGGAACCGAAAAGCAGGCATCAAAAAGCAGGCACGGCGCAGATCCCTTCAGAATAAGAAAGCAGGAAGCCCCTGCGGAAAGAGGTCCATGATGAGTAAAAAATCCTATGAGGAAAGAAACTTAAAATTTGAAACCCTGCAGCTTCACGTGGGACAGGAGCAGCCGGATCCGGTTACCGACGCCCGGGCGGTTCCCATTTATCAGACATCTTCTTATGTGTTCCGGAACAGCGAACACGCCGCGGCGAGATTCAACCTAAGCGACGCCGGCAATATTTACGGGAGACTGACCAATCCCACGGAGGATGTTTTTGAAAAGCGGATGGCAGCCCTGGAGGGCGGCGTGGCAGCCCTGGCGGTGGCTTCGGGCGCAGCGGCGATCACCTATACCTTCGAGAACCTGGCTCAGGCGGGAGATCATATTGTGGCGGCCAAGAACATTTACGGCGGCACTTATAACCTGCTGGCCCATACTCTGCCCCAGTATGGGATTTCCACCACCTTTGTGGATCCCTTTGATTATGGGGAGGTAGAGG